>NZ_CP147913.1:937000-1249333 GCF_037414475.1 Myxococcus stipitatus
CACCCCTTGCGCCAACTCGATGCGCTGCACACGCCGCTCACGCGGGCCCGCGGGTGACAGCGGCACATCCAAGGTCTCCTTCGACGTGTGCCCACCTCCCTCCACGACGACGCTCAGCCGCGCGGCTCCCACGGATTGCACCGCGCGCGCCTGGAAGACAAAGGTCCTGGACTTGCCGTTCTCGACCCGGGCCAGACCCTCGCTCTTGCTCAACAGTTGCAACGGCGACGTGGCTGCAACGGGGCCAGACAGCCCCGGCACCGGGAGCGACTCCGCGCGTAACGTCACCTTCACATCCTGAGCCTTTCCAGACAGGTTCGTGACGAAGACGGGCACTTGGACTTCGTCATTCTGCGTGAGGAAACGCGGCAGCGTCGTCTGAAGGACCAGAGGGTCCTTCACCAGCACCTTCGCGCTGGCGTTCCCCACGCGCTTGGGCCCGGCCGTCACCGCCATCACCCGCACCGCGCCTCGATACTGGGGCAGACGGAAGGGCAAGCGGAGCTTGCCGCTGGCGGGGACTCGGACCACGCCACTCCACAACGCCACGGGCTTGATGGGCCGCACCCGGCCACTCGCGTCCCCCGCCGCGTCACCACCCGCAGGACGAGAGCTTCCCCCCGGAGGCATCAACATCGTCCACCCAATGGTCTCGTAGGTCCGAACACCCAGGGCCCGCTTCGTGAAGATTTTCTGGAGGGGATTCGGACTCTGGAACCCCGTGACGGAGAGGATGCCTTCATCCACCACCGCCACCGAGGCGAACGTGGGCTCGTCCAGCGGGCCCAGGTCCAGGTCCACCGCGAGCGACTCATTGGAACGGACCTCCTTGGGCACACGCATCGCCACCGCCTGCGTGTAGTCCACCGGCGCCATCATCACACTTGCCACGCCAAAGGCTCGCTCCGACATGAACGCCTCTCTCGACTCGAGATGAGGGTCCTTCACCATGAGCGCGCTCACATAGAGGTTGGGAGCGAACTTCTTGGGCGTGAAGGTCCACGTCACCTCCCCCGGCTCCACCGCCTTCCACTCGCTGGCGAGGACCCGGTCCGTCTCCACGGTGAACAACATCCGTCCCCGGTAGGGGGCCTTGACCTTCACGGTGAAGGGTTCGCCATTGCGAACCTCCCGAGGCACCACCACGTCCAATGGGGTCGGCGTGTGCCGGCGCGGGGTCTGGTCCACGCGCGAGACGGTGTTTCGCCAGTGGTAGCGGCCTTGTCCCTCGAGCACCAGGTCCGACCGCGTCCTGCCCGAGCCCACTCGCACCAGGTAGCCCGCGGCGTTCTGTTCTGGAGTGACGGTGAAGTTGAAGCGTCCGCCCACCACCTTCGCGAGGAAACGGCTCTCCGGCAGAGCGCGCAAGTTGCGCTCGAGGAAGTCCTGCGAGTCGTCCTCATCGTAGTAGCCGCCGTACTCCTCTTCCAGGCGGAGAGTCTCCACCTCGACGAACGCAGGCGATGGCGATGCCTTGATGCGCTTGCCATTCCAATCCACCACCACGCCTTTCACCGAGACAGGACGACCCTCCTTGACCCGCTTGGTATCGGTCTGAAGCCCCAGGTAGTAGCGCTCCGGATGAATGCGCCCGGAGGAAAAGCCTCGCGTCAGGCGCCCACTGCCAGCCTCGAAGACGCTGACGCCGGCACGCAACGACATGGGGCCCCGTACGTCGCCCATGTCCTCGCGGCCGGGGCACTTGAGCACAACCTTCCCTTCCTCATCGAGCACACCTTTGGCCTCGCCCAGCGTGTCTGAATGGAACGCCTGTCCCTCGTCCGCGGCGCTCGACGGGCCGTAGACAAACTCGCCGTTCTCCACCGGCTTGAAGCTCGTCGGAGACACGGTGCAGCGGAGTTCAACGGGGCTCTTTTCCGCCGAGCCTCCAAAGAGATAGGTGGCGGCCACCTCGACAGGGACCTCCTCGCCCAAGAGGGAATCCCGAGCGTCGATGAGCGCCGACACCTCCATCCGCTCGGGGACGAACTCCTCCACGTTGAAGCTGTAGCTGCCCACCTCCCGGGCGGCCACCCGCAGCGATACGTGGTATCGCCCCGTGTCCTGGAACGCCTCGAAGGGCAGGTCGAACGCCACGAGGCCCGCCTCGTTCGTCTTCAGCCACCCCTTCTTCAATTCCTGCTCACGCGGGTCCACCACCACCCATTCCACCGGCATCCCCTTGGGGGGCGCCAGGTGCGCCGCGCCACGCAACACCGCGGCCACGTGCGCCGTGTCGCCGGGCCGGTACACGCCTCGGTCAGACCAGATGGCGCCGCGGTAGGTGCTCTCCGTGCCGTACGTCTCTCCGTGCACATCCGCGTTGGAGGGCTTCGTCTCCAGATCGTCGTACCGGAGGTACGTCAGCTCTTCGCCTTGACGCGCGATGAGCGCGAAGGGGTCACGCTCATCCACACCGGGCTTGGGCACGCGCAACACGCAGCCCTCCTCGCCCTGGGTGACACATCGGTCGAGGATCAGGCCGCTCTTCTTCACCAGCGTCACATCCACGCCAGATAGAGGAAGGGTGCTCTCGATGCCCAGCGCCCACACCCAGACGGTCCCCTCGTCCGTGGTGCCAGGTGAAGGAGCGCCTCGCTTGGCGACGAGGCTCAGGTTCGTGAGCAGGACGCTCGCCAGGTCCCGCTGTTCCTCAGTCGCCACGGAGACCGCGACGAGCCCCTTCGTCGCTGGAGATACGAGACTGGCCACATCGAGGTACGTCGTTGTCAGTGTGTCCTGCGGGGAGGAGAAGGCCAACGTCTTCTTCAGCAACAGATTGGACGTGCGCGCATCCAGGGCATAGGAGCCGCCGTGCCTGTGACTCATCCAGAAGATGAGGTTCTCCGGCGGAACGTGCCGGATGGTGAGTTCCGCCTCATCGAGGTTGCGATGCTGGAGGGGCAGAGTCCGCCATGCGCTGTGCGGCAGATAGCGCCCTCCCAGGGTGAACGCCAGGCGTGGTTCGAGCGCGGGGATGGAGATGTCCCGCTCGAAGTCGGACAACAGGACGCCGCCGCCAGCGGAGCGCATCCCCCCGGCGATGCGCAGCGTATAGGTGCCTCGCTTGAAGTCTCCCATCACGAGGAAGCCCCCTCGCGTGGGGAGCACCGACACCTTCACGGGAGGCGTCAGCCGGATGGAGGATGCGTCGACGGGAAGGCAGCCATTGTCTTCGTCTCGCCAGTACTCGTATTCGTGAATCTCCGGGGCACTCGGTGGAGCCTCCATCCCCACGTCGCGGCAACTGACCGTCAGGTAGATACCCGTCGCCCCCGCCTTTCGGCCCACCCCGGTGATGTCCAGACGTTTGCCATTGCGCAGCTCGAAGGAGTCCCCCGCCGAGGGAGCACGGATGCCTGAGCCGGAGGGGGACGTCAGCCCCTCCTTGAGCGCCCAACGGATCGTCGCACCATGCTCGAAGCCCTCATCGGCCAACTCCACGCCGACGGTGTCAAGCGAACGCGCTCCCTCGGCAAGCCACTTCACGCCCTGGATGGGCCGGGTTCCCATGAAAAAGGTGCTGAGTGATTGGACAGACTTCGGGTCGACAGGACCGGAGAACACCAGGTCCACCTCGACTCGGCGGCTCTTGTGGTCGAACAGCTTGGGTTGCAACCGGAGGAACCGGAGCGACGGTGTCTTGAAGCGGTGGGACCACGCGCCTTCCGAGGGCGGTTTCACCACGCCGCCCTTCGTCCTCAAGGCCTCGATGGTAAGGGTGTACTCCGCCTCGAATGCGAAACCCGGCTCCAGGGGCTTGAAGACGAGCGTGGACGGCCCGGTCCACTCCAGGGCTCCCGGGACTTTTGGCGAGAAGTTGATGACCGTCCCTTTCAATCGCTCGCTCTCGTCGACCTCCGGAACCACCGCGCGCGCCAGTTCAATGACGACGCCGCGGGGGAGGACGTGCTCCAGCCCCTGTGTGCGAATGATGGGAGAGAGGGTCTCCGGCTTCGTCGGCGGGAGGGCGCTGGAGAGACCACTCCCCTGGGTGGCATCCGGTATGGATGTCTTTGAGTCCGAGGTGGAGTTCTCCTCCGCCTGCTGACAACCGTTGAGGGCGGTGCACACGAGGAGCACCGCGAAGAGCCAGTGCACGCACATCGCACGGCCTGGTGGGGACGAGACAGGGGACTGCACATCCATGGGGCCTCCGGGGATGTGCCGCGTCCTTCACTTAACGTGCCGCAGTCACATACAACGAGGCACATCCGGGTGCGGTCCACTGACCACGCTCGGCGTTCGTTCTGCGTGCGTCCGCCCGTCCGCATCGTGTGCGTAGAGCCACACCGTCAGCCTCTTCGTTTGTCATACCAACGAGGCTCAGCGGCGCTCGCGGACGACGTGCGTGCGCTTCGCGGTGAGGCCTCGGTCATCCGTGACGAGGATTTCGTGGGTCCCCACCGACGGGGTCCACCACATGCGCTCGTCCGCGCGCGCGGTGCCCAGCAGCACGCCATCCACGAACCACGTGAGCGCGCGCTCATGGGAGGCCTCCGCCTCCAACGGCACCTCCTGCTTCTCCCGAGGCAGCCCCGGAATCAGCAGCGTGATGTGCGTGGGACCGGGCGAGACGATGCTCGGTGCCGCGCGCTCACCTCCGGGCTCACATCCCGGCGCCGCTGACGGCGGCTCGGGCAGGCGGCGATGCTGCTCCTCCAGCCAGCGGCGGATGGTCGCGGGCCAGGTCACGAACACCCGCGACTGCGTCTTCCGCCCCGCGCGACACGTGGGCCCCACCGCGAGCCCCGTGGCCACATCCACCTCCACGCGCTGGTGATAGGGACACCGCGTGGTGGGCACCGAGGTCCGCCTCGCGTAGACCTCCTTGCGCTGCGTACACGCCTCCGTCGGCAGTTGCCCCGAGTACGCGCAGACCTCCACCCGCATCAAATCGCCAGGCGCGTTCAGGTCCTCGTCTGGAAGGGAGCGCCCCCGGGGCCCCACTCCCTCCAGGATGTCGAACAGCACCGGCCCCGCCGCATCCGCGCCCACCAGGTGCACGCTGGGCGAGTGGTCGAAGTTCCCCAACCACACCACCGCCGTGTGCCGAGGCCCCGAGCCCACCGCCCACGCATCCCGATGCCCGAAGCTGGTCCCCGTCTTCCAATGCACCCGCGCGGGCAACCCCGTCAGCCGCCGCCGCTCCGGGAAGTCGGGCCGGTCCCGAAGCGACAAGGCCCTGCGCGTCAGCCACGCCGCTCCCGGGGACATCACCTCCACCGGCGCTTCTCGAGGCTGCCCTTCCTCCAACAACCGCAACGGCCGGGCGCGTCCGTCCCCCGCCAGCGCGACGTACACACCCGCCACCTCCAGCGGTGTCATCTCGATGCCACCCACCGCCGCGGACAAGCCGTAGTAACCCGGCTCCGCGACGAGGCTGGTCGCCCCCGAAGCACGCAACGCGCCGAGGAAACGCTCCACGCCCACTCGCTCCAAGAGCCGCACGAAGGGCATGTTGAGCGACTGGGACAGCGCGTACTCCAGCCGCACCAGCCCCAGGAACCGGCCATCGAAGTTGCGCGGTGAGTAACCGCCATACGTGGTGGGGATGTCCGCCACGAGCTGCTCCGGCCCCACCATCCCCAGGTCGATGCCCATGGCATAGAGCAGCGGCTTGAGCGCCGAGCCCGGCGAACGCGGCGTGGCGAAGCCCGCAATCTGCCCACCATGCCGCTCATCGAAGAAGTCGAAGTTCCCCACCAGCGCGAGCACCTCGCCCCGCTCACGCTCCACCACCACGGCCGTGCCGTTGTGGATTCCCTTCGGAAGCAACGTGACGGCCGCGTCCCGCATCAGCCGCTCCACCATCCGCTGCGTCCCCGCATCCAGTGTCGTTCGAAGCATCGTCTGCCCCGGACGCTGAGCCCGCAACCACACGGCCGCGTGCGGCGCCTCGCGCGGAAACGCCTTCATCTCCAGAGGCACCGACGAGGCTCGCACCTCCTCCAGCACCTCCTCCTTCGAACTGCTCGCGTCCTCCGGCCCGCGCGGAAGCGCCTCCACCTCCAAGAGCCTCCGCGCCACGTCGTTCCGAGCCGCCCGCAGCCGCTCCTGGTTCTCCGGCACGGGAAAGCGACGATTCGGGTTCTGAGGCACCGCCAGCAGCGTCGCGATTTCCGCCGGGCTCAGGTGCGCCGCCGTGTGGCCGAAGTACGCCAGCGCCGCCGCCTCCACGCCCTCCACGTTGCGCCCGTACGGCACGAACTGGAGATAGGACGCCAGCACCTCCGCTTTCGTCAGACGCAGCTCCAGCTGCATCGCGCGGAAGGACTCCACCAGCTTCGACGTGAAGGTGCGCGGCCGTGGCTCCAGCACCCGCACCAGCTGCATCGTCAGCGTGGACGCTCCCGACACGCGGCGCCCCCGCGTCACGTTGAGGGCGGCGGCGCGCACCACCGCGAGCGGGTCCACACCCGGGTGCGAATAGAAGCGCTTGTCCTCCAGCGCCAGCAACGCCCGGATGTAGGCCGGGTCGATGCGCTCCACTGGAGCCGCGATGCGCCACCGTTCATCTGGCGCGAGGAACACATGCGCCGGAGTCCCGTCGCGGTACTCCAGCACCACGGAGGGTGGCGCGGTGAGGCGCGACGGCAGCGGCACCCACCACGCCGCCGCCACCCCCACCGCCATGAGGCTCAACAACCCCAAGGCGGTCCATCCCAGCTTCTTCAGGAGGTGGCGGAAGCGACGCATGTCAGAGCAGGCTGTCCTTCCACGGGCCGGACACTCGCACCGTGCCGCCCGCCTCGCGCGCCCAGATGCGCGGGTCATACATGGCCTCGACCTCCACCGTCGGGAGCGTGAAGGAACCCGCCGTCACCGCGCGCACCGCGTAGATGACCTTCTTCGACTCCTTCGCGTTGAGCGCGCCGAAGACCTCCATCCGGTCGTCGCGGATGTTCACGTAGTCCGCCACCCACAACGAATCCCCGGACACCCAGTCCACCGAGCCTCCGCGCCCCAACCGCGCGTTCTCGATTTCCCAGCCCGCCGGCAACCGGTCCACCAGCGCGAGGTTCTGCACCCGCTCACCCGTGGTGTTCTTCAGCTCCAGCTCCACGTAGACGAGCTCCGCCAACGCCACCGGCGACGACCTCAGGTTCAGCTCCGAGCCATCCGCCTTGCGGTACTTGCGCGTCAGCACCAGTCCCTGGCCGCCCATGCGCACCTGTCCGTCCGAGCGCACACCCTCGCTGCTCAGCACGAGGAACAGCTTGCCCGCGTCCTTGGACTTCACGTCGAGCTGGAGCTGCTTGCGCTCGCTGGCCCGAGCCAGCGCCCACGTGCGGTCCGACGCACGCGACTCCTTGTTCTGCTGGGCCGACACCTGCTTGCCATCCACCGTCAACACCGGCGGGGTGAACTCCGTGGACACGCCCTTCAGCCGCTTGCCCAGGCCGGTGATGCCCCAGACCAGCTCCTGCGTCGTGTACCAGCCACTCGAGTGCGTCTGGAGCGACTCGGCCACCATGGCCGCCAGGGGCTCTCCCGCGGCGTCGGTGCCGAAGAGGTCCTGGAACGTGCTCAGCATGAAGCCGCGACGGCGACGGTCCGAGTAGAAGGACCAGGAGTTCTTGCGCTCGTCGGTGACGGGCGACAGGTCCGGGTTGCGCAGCTCCTTCTCATAGCGGCGGTCTCCCGCGAGCCACAGCGCGGCCTTGAGCATGTACTCCTCTTCACGCTCCTGGCTCTCCAGCGCCCGCTTCTTCGACCGCTCCGCCAGCCCCTCCACCAGCTTCTGCACCCGCGCCTTGCGGCCCTTGCCCGACAGCGCCAGCACGTAGTGCATGTACGCCTCCGCGCTCTCGACGTAGGCGCCCGCGCGGACCTCCCGCCCCTCGTAGCTGTTGAGCACGCCGCCCATGTACCGGAGCGCGTCGTCCAGCCGGTCCTGCGGCACGGGGTACTTCTGCTTCTGCGCGTCCAGCAACATGTGCGTCGCGTACGCGGTGCCCCACTCCACCGGCTCGGCCGCTCCCGGCCAGTAGCCGAAGCCTCCCGACGGCGTCTGCATGGACAACACCCGGTTGATGCCCGAGGTCACCATGTCCGCCAGCGTGCCCCCTTCCGTGAGCGTGGGGTCGATGTTGTCCACCAGCTCGGACACGAAGAGCAGCGGGCGCGTCGACGACGTCGTCTGCTCGACGCAGCCATAGGGGTAGCGCGCCAGATACGAGAGGTGCTGGAGCGACTGCGCATACGGATTCGTCGTCACCCACAACGTGGAGCGCTCGGTCGTCGGCACCCACCCCTGGAGATGCTTCGAGACATCCGTCACGCCTTGCGCCAGCTCGATGCGCTGCACGCGCCGCTCGCGCGGCCCCGAGGGTGACAGCGGCACGTCCAACGTCTCCTTCGACGTGTACCCACCGCCCTCCACCACGACGCTCAACCGCGCGGCGCCCACCGACTGCACCGCGCGCGCCTGGAACACGAAGGTCGTGGACTTGCCATCCGCCACCCGCGCCCGGCCCTCGCTCTTGCCCAGCAACTGCAACGGCGACGTGCCCGTGGAGGGCAACTCGAGGCCCGGCACCGGGAGCGACTCCGCGCTCAGCGTCACCTTCACGTCCTGCGGCTTGCCGGACAGGTTGGTGATGAAGACGGGCACCTGGATTTCATCGTTCTGCGTGAGGAAGCGCGGCAGCGTCGTCTGAAGCACCAGCGGGTCTCTCACGAGCACCTGCGCGCTCGCGCGTCCCACGCGCTTGGCCCCCGCCGTCACCGCCATGACTCGCACGGCGCCGCGGTACTGCGGCAGCTTGAAGGGCACGCGCAGCTTGCCGTTGGCCGGCACCTGCACCACGCCGCTCCACAGCGCCACCGGCTTGACGGGCTGCACGCGGCCGCTCGCGTCTCCCTCCGCGTCACCACCCGTGGAGCGCGTGTTGCCGCCCGGAGGCACCAGCACCGTCCAGCCGATGGTCTCGAAGGTGCCCACGCCCAGGGCCCGCTTGGTGAAGAGCTGCTTGATGGGGTCCGGGCTCTGGAAGCGCGTGAGGGAGAGGATGCCCTCGTCCACCACCGCCACCGTCGCGTAGGTGGGCCCCTCCAGCGCGCCCAACTCCAGGTCCACCGTGAGCGTGTCGTTTGAGCGGACCTCCTTGGGCACGTTCATCGTCACCGCCTGCGTGTAGTCCACCGGCTCCAGCGTCACGCTGGCCACGCCGAACGCGCGGTCCGGCATGAACGCCTCGGGGGACTCCAGGTGCGGGTCCTTCACGAGGAAGGTGCTCACGTAGACGTTCGGGGCGAACTGCTTGGGCGTGAAGCTCCACGTCACCTCGCCCGGCTCCACCGCCTTCCACTCGCTGGTGAGGACGCGGTCCGTCTCCACGGTGAAGAGCATCCGGCCCTTGTAGGGAGCCTTGACCTTCACGTTGAAGGGCTGGCCCACGCGGGCCTGCGCCGGGACTGCGACATCCAACGACGTGGGCTTGAGCGGACGCGGCGTCTGGTCCACGCGCGAGCCCTCGCCCCACCAGTAGTAGCGGCCCTCCCCCTCCAGTTCGAGGTCCGTCTGCGCATTGCCGGAGCGCACGCGCACCAGGTAACCCGCGGCGTCCGCGCCGGGCGTCACGGTGACGTTGAAGCGGCCCCCCGACACCTTCGCGGTGACGCGGCCCTCGCCCATCGGACGAAGGTAGCGCTGATAGCGGTCATAGCCCTCCGCCTCGTCGTAGTTGTAGCCGTACTCCTCCTCCAGCCGGACGTACTCCACGTCCACGGACGCGGGCGCCAGCGACGCCCCCGCGAGCTTGCCGTCCCAGTCCACCACCACGCCCTGCACCGTGAAGGGCGTGCCCGCCTTCACCTTCGTGGTGCTCGCCTGAAGGCCCACGTAGTAGCGCTCCGGGTGCACCGGCACGCTGGCCTCGTTCACCGTGGAGCGACCGCTGCCGGACTCGAAGACGCTGGCCAACGCGCTGAGCTTCGCGGCGCCACGCAGCCCACCCATGGCCGCCTGGCCCGGGCAGTTGAGCACCGCCTGGCCCTTCGCATCGAGCGCGCCCTTGGCCTGCCCCAGCACGACGGGCCGAGGCTCCTTGCCGTCCTGCCGCCACAGGCCGTAGGTGAACTGCGCGTTCTCCTTCGGCTTGAAGTTCGACGGCAGCAGCCGGCAGTTGAGCTCCACGGGGCTACCCTCCGCCGAGCCGCCGAAGAGGTAGGCGGCCTCCACCGCGACGGGAATCTCCACGCCCTGCAGGTAGCCCGGGGATTCAGTGGCCGCCGTCACCTTCATCCGCTCGGGGACGAACTCCTCCACGTTGAAGCCGTACGAGGCCACCTCGCGGGCCGCCACCGACAACGTCACCCGGTAGCGGCCCGTGTCCTGGAACGCCTCGAACGGTTGGTCGAGCGCCACGAGGCCCGCCTCGTTCGTCTTCAGCTGCACCGCCTTCAGCACGCGCTCGCGCGGGTCCAGCACCACCAGGTCCACCGGCATGCCCGAGGGAGGCGCCAGGTCATTCGTGGCACGCAGCACCGCGGCCAGATGCGCGGTGTCCCCCGGCCGGTACACGCCCCGGTCCGACCAGACCGCGGCGCGGTAGGCCTTCTCCGTGGAGTGGTACGGCTCGCCCTGCACGTCCGAGTTGGCGATCTCCGTCCCCAGCTCGCTGTACTTGAGGTACGTCAGCTCCTCGCCCTGGCGCGCGATGAGGGCGAAGGGCTCGCTGTCATCCGCACCGGCCGCGGGCACGCGGAGCACACACCCATCCGCGCCCTTGGTGACGCAGCGGACCACCGACTGCCCGCTCTTCTTCACCAGAGACACCTCCACGCCGGACACCGGGTCGGTGCTCTCCATGCCGAGCGCCCACACCCACACCTCGCCCCGGTCCGAGGAGCCCGGCGCGGGGCCACCGCGCTTGGCCACGAGGCTCAGGTCCGTGAGGAGGATGCGCGAGGCGGCTTCGAGGCCGTCCTTCTTCACGGTGACCTCCACGAGCCCCCGCGTCGTCGCGGGCACCAGGGTGGCCACGTCCACGTAGGTGGTGGCCAGGGTGTCCGGGGGCGACTTGAGCGACAGCGTCTTCTTCACCACCACGTTGGAGGTGCGCTCGTCCGCGGTCTCCCGCTGGTCGTCGCTCATCCAGAAGACCAGGTTCTCCGGCGGGACGTTGCGGACGGTGAGCTCCGCGCCGTCGAGGTTCAGGTGCTGCAACGGCAGGTTCCGCCACGCGGCGCGGGGCAGGTAGCGGCCGGCCGTGGCGAACGAGAGCTGCGGCTTGCGCGCGGGGATGGAGACGCTCCGCTCGAAGTCCGCCAGCAGCGTGCCGCCGCCCACGGACGAGGCGCCGTCGGCGATGCGCACCGTGTACGTGCCCCGCTTGAAGTCACCAAAGATGCGGAAGCCACGCCGCGAGGGGACCACCGACACCTTGACGGGAGGAGACACGCTGAGGGCCGACTCAGCCGACGTCTCGTCCAACGCGCAGCCCCGGTTGCGCGAGTCCCAGTAGAACGAGTCGTAGTCGTCGTTGACCCGAGGGCTCAGGATCTCCTCCATGCCCACGTCGCGGCAGGAGACCTCCAGGAAGAACCCCGTGGCGCCCTCGTCACGCTTGATGCTGGTGATGTCGAGGCGCTTGATGCTCTGCACGGTGAAGGACGCGTCCGCTTCGGGGGCGACCGCCTTCGACTCCACCGAGGAGGACAGGCCCGAGGTGAGCACGAAGCGGACCTGCGCACCCGGCTTGATGCCCGGATGGGTCACCACGGTGTTGACGATGTTCCGGAACCCGGGCACGGCGCGCCAGGTCACGGAGGAGACGGTCTCTCCTCCGACCTGGAAGCTCGCGCGAGCGCGCAGGGAGTTCGCGTCCACGGGGCCGGTGAACTCGAGGTCCACCAGGGCCTGGTTCTTCTGCGCTTCGACCTGCATGGGGCGCATGCGCAGGAAGCGGAATTTGGGCGTGGTGAACTTGTAGGACCATGCCCCCTCCGAGGGAGGCTTCACCACGCCGGCCTCGGTCTCGAGCGCGTCGAGGGAGAAGGTGTACTCGGTGTCGAAGGCGAAGCTCTTTGCCTGGGGGGTGAAGGTGACGGTGGACCCACTCGTCCAGCCCAGGTGCCCGGGGACAGCGGGCCTCAGCGAGTAGACCGTCTTGGGCGGTGCGCTGTTGACCTCGGGCTTCGCGGAGCGGGCCAGCTCGACGACGATTCCCTCGGGCATGCTGCCCTCGACGCCCACCGTGCGGATGACGGGGGCGAGGGACTCCGGCTTGATGGGGACCACCACCTCCGAGGGGGCGCTGCCCGCATCCTGCCCCGAGGCGACGGGCGGGGTGGCGCCAGGCGCCTCGGCGACGGCCGGCGGAGTCGAGGCCGCAGGCTCTCCCTCTTTCTTACAGCCCGTGAGCGCGCTGCCCACCCACAGCAGCGCAAAGAGCCCGACCGCGCGCCATGCGCGAGGTGGCGAAGTCATGACGACGGACTGCGAACCCATGGTTCCTCCGAGGATGCCGCCTGTTTTTCACGTGACGTGCCGACACCGCACACGTCGGAATCCGAGGGGGTGAGGTCGACCGCCCACGGCTCCGGTGCGTCCCCCGCGCGTCCCGGTGCCCACATGGTGTATCCGGAGCCACACTCCTGGTGGCCTCCGCGTGCGCACCCGGTGGTCGATGGCGTCACGCTATAGGAGGGCCTCGGGCGCGGGTCAACGGCCCAGGGCCCTCGGCTCGGAAGGGGATAAGGTGCCGCGCGCATGGTGCTGCCCGTCCGATTCGTCATGATGCGTCCGCGCAACGCGGAGAACCTGGGTGCCGCGGCTCGCGCGCTCAAGAACTGCGGTCTCTCGGATTGGGTCTGGGTGACGCCCGAGGTCGAGGATTTGACGCCCGCGCGCCGGCTGGCGGTCCATGCCGAGGACGTGCTGGACGGCGCCCGCAGGGCCGCGACGCTGGACGAAGCCATCGCAGACTGTGTCTGGGTGGTGGGGACCAGCTCGCGCAAGGTGGAGGGGAAGCGAAGGTTGCCTCCGCGCGCGGTGGGTGAGGAGCTGGTGTCGCGCGCCGCCCAGGGCACCGTGGCGGTGGTCTTCGGAGATGAGCGCAGCGGGCTCACCAACGCGGAGGTGGAGCGCTGCCACGACTTGTCCGCGGTGCCCACCGCGCCCGAGCAGCCCTCCATCAACCTGGCGCAGGCCGTGCTGCTGTATGCCTACGAGGTCCGCGTGGCCACGCTCGAGCAGCAGGCGCCGCCTCCCGGCCCCCTTCCGGTGGCGGCCACGGACACGGAGCTGGCGCAGGTGGAGTCGACGCTCGGGGACGTGCTGACCTCGGGCGGGTTCCTCATCGACGAGCAACCCGGGCGCACGGGCCTGCGGGACCTCTTCGCGCCGCTGCGCCGCTCACGGCTCACGCGCAAGGAGTCCCGGCTGTGGTTGGCCGCGCTGCACACGCTGCGCAAGCACCGGCCGTCCGGTTAGCTACGAGGAGCGGGCGGACCTGGGTGGCCCGGGAGGCCCCTGGCGCTTCTGGTTGAGCTTCACCACCACCCACGCGAACACGGCGGCGGCCAGGACCAGGAGCGCCACCCAGTACCAGATGCTCGTCGAGCTGGTCTCCCGAGGGAGCGCCATGTCCGGCGGCGACTGGGCTTGAGCCAGGAGCGGGAGCAGCAACGCGAGCAGCGGGGCCAGGGGAGAACGCATGGGCACCTCGTCTTGGAAACCTCCGCATCCCGCGAGGCGTCCACAAGTGCACGTGCCCCCTGCCCCGCCGAGGAGGAGGGCCCGGCATCCGGCCCCTCACCCGCCAGGAGTGGGAGCGGCCTACCGCGTGGCCTTCGCGCCCGTGAGGCGGCCCAGGAGCTTCGGGTCATTGGGGAGCAGTCCCGCCGCGGGCAGGCGCGTGACGAGTTCCTTCCAGCGAGGGTCCGCGGCGTAGGCCCGGTTCAAGAGCGGCATCGCCTCGTCCACGCGGCCCAGGCTCACGAGCGAGATGGCGTGCCAGAAGAGCATCTCCGCGTTGCCGGGGGCGAGCTTCGCGGCGGTGGAGTACGCGGCGAGGGCCCCATCGGTGTCCTTGCGCTCCAGGGCGAGGTCCCCCTCGTTCATCGCGTTGTAGGCGCGCTGGAGGGTGATGAGCCGGCGCAGTTCCTTGACGGGCTCGGGGTGGTCCTCGACGCGCAGATCGAAGCGGCGGTCCACCCAGGGGCGCCCGGTGGCCTTCCCGGACACGACGATGATGGCGGCGGACTGCTTGCCCCGGATGTCTCCGCCCTGGGCCTCGGCGGCCTCGAGCGCCACGAGCATGCGTTCGGCCAGGTCCCCCTTCGACTCACGGAAGGCCTTGGCCATCGCGGGCCAGACGGTGTCCTTCTCCATCATGTTGGCCTGGACGGTGAAGCCCTCGCCCATGAGGTGGCCCGCGGCGGCGATGTTGTTCTTGCCCGTGTGCGCGGCGACGCGGCCCTGCGCGTCCACCATGCCGACCTGGCGCACGTCGCTGGCCCCATCCGCGGCGAGCAGCCCCTTGAGTGTCTCCGGAGCGCTGCGTCCGGCGCGCATGAAGTCCAGGCCCAGCCGGCCGTAGGTCGGGTCCACGAAGGACTGGGTGGCGACCGCGCCGACGCCAGCCTCCGCCCAAGGCACGCTGGTGCCCACGGAGAACCAGTGCGACTGCACGGCGACGCCCAGATCTCCCGTCACCGGATCTCGAGCGACGATGGAGTAGGTGTGCACGGGGCGGCGAGGCACCGGCGGGCGCTCGGCGGCGACCGCGGAGAATGAGACGAGGACGAGACAGGCGAGGAGACGGGACATGAGGGCTCCTGTGGGCAATCGCGCGCAGGCTGCGCGAGCGGGCCGGGGACCGCAAGGCTCGTCGCGGCACTCGTTGACCGTGCGCCTGCATGGGTCCCAGGTGATTCTCGCGCGTCGCCAAGAGGGCGTGCGTCGAGCGTCACCCGCCCGAACGATGAACGGCGTCCCTGAGCGCGGCGCGAAGCGCGGAGCCCGAGGTGAGAATTGCGGAGATGTGCCCTGCGTCCAGGACACGCAGCTCACTGCCGGCCCAGTGCGCGTGAAGCGCCCGCGACTCGGAGATGGGAACAAACCCATCGCGCGCGCACGCGACGATGATGGCGGCGCCCGGCTTCGCGGGGGGAGGCAGCAGACACGCGTTCGCCATGTCCAGGAGCGTCGCGAGGCGGTGCCGTGCCTCCAGCTCATCCGGGGAGCCGCCCAGTCTCTTGAAGTCGATGGAGCGGCTGTGAACCCCCTTCGTGAACACAGGCGCGGGAGACGCCCCCGCCGCGAGCGCGGCCACACCCACCGGCTCCGGCATCGTGGCCGCCGACAGCGCCGCCATGTAGCCACCCATGCTGTAGCCCGCCACCGCGACGCGCTGATATCCCTGCCGTCTCGCGTGCGCCACCAGCCCCCTCGCCTCCTCGATGGTCGCGATGTTCATGTGGAGCTGCTCGCCCACCGTCCGGATGTGAGGCCCCCGCTGCCCCGTGGCACGCCGCGCCCCGTAGAAGGGATTCTCCAGGAGGAACAAGTCCATGCCCTCGTCGACGAGCGGCGCGAAGAGCCAGGTCCGGAGGCGATAGCCCTCGTCTCGCGAGGCCGCGAGCACCACGCAGGCATCGCGGCGGGGACCTCGTCCCGAGGAGAGCCAGCGCACTCGCCCCTGGCGGACCTCCGGAGGAAGCCCCGCCCACGGCGAGTCGAACACCCCATCCCGGAACCGGCGGCGGCCCAGCGGCTGCTCGGCGTCCCACGTCACCTCGACGGGACGCACGCTCGTCGCCAGCAGAGCCGTGAGTGACGCGCCACCGAAGGTCTGCTCGTCACCCCAGCCATCCCGGAACAAGGAGCGGCCAGACAGCGAGGAGACGAAGCCATCCAGCGGGTGCATCCGGGGTTCCTCGCGAACGGGCGCTGTTCCCGCGTGGGGGTGAACGGAGCGATGGGTGGCATGCGCCTCGGGGCCACCCATCGCCACTCTACGCCACGCTCCTCCGCCCGGTGAGGACACTTCACCCCGCCGCCACCGGGCCCTGCCCTACATGCTCGCCACGCTGCTGAGGCTCCTCACCTGCGTGTTGATCCACGGGATGTAATTGGAGACTCGCGCGTAGATGCCCGGGAGCCCCGCCCTCGCGCAGCCCACGCCAAAGCTCGTGATGCCCTGAAGGAAGTAATTGCTCCCCTTCTTGATGACCAGCGGTCCGCCGCTGTCTCCCTGGCATGCATCCCTGCCACCCTGCGGGTACCCGGCCGCGAGCATCGCGGATGGGTCGATGGTGATGCCCTGGCTGAGGTATGACTGAGCCGCCTGCCGGGAGTTGACAGTGGGGACACCCACCTGCAGCAGGATGCTGGAGGTGTCGTGTCCCCCCTCCTGCGTCAGCC
This sequence comes from Myxococcus stipitatus, assembly GCF_037414475.1. The sequence goes on from NZ_CP147913.1 coordinate 953,376, forward strand.
CCCATCCCGCGACGGTGGCCTCCACGTTGTCTGGAACCAGCTCACCAGCCGCCGGGAGACACACGGGCATGACCCAGGAGCTCCCCGCCGCGGCCTGGACCTTCAGGTTGGGACGCATGGTGGGGCTGATGCCGCACCCTGAACCTCCAAACGGGATGGGCCTCGCGAGCTTGAGGACGGCGACGTCGTTCATCGTCGTGTCCGGGTTGTATCGCGGGTGATAGACCACTTGCGACACCCGGACCGTGACCTGATTGGCCGTCGGCCTGAACAGGTCGTGAGCCCCCGCGGTCACCGTGAGTCCACTCCATCCGTCGTAGACGCAGTGAGCGGCGGTGAGGACGATGTCGGTCTCATTCCGCGTCGCCGATACCCGGATGAGGGAGCCACCGCAGAAGTGGGAGACCCCATCCCCAAGGCTGACGATCCATGGATGACTGCCGGGACGCGCCTCGATGCCTCCCACGATCTCCTGGTCATCGCGGCCCAGCACATCCCCCTGCGCCATCTCTTGTTCCGCGCCACCACAGCCCAGCAGACCGACCGCGACAACCACTCCACTCACGAAGCGCAAAGCGCCCTCCTGTTTCATGTGACACATGAAACCAATAGCAAGCCATGCGCCATGCACTTCCGAGGGGAAGCCCACGCGAAGCGGGCTCACGGGCGCGTCGTTGACACGTCAGCGAAGGTCCCGGGCGAGGTGATGACGTGTCAGTCATCACCCGCGGCGCTCTCATGCCTCCCTCCAGTGGACACTCGACGGGCGCTCGAATCGCGCCATCGAACCCTCGGCCTCGAGAGGCACCACCACTCGCCAACGGGGGTGATATGACGCGCCTCCCCTCTGGAGCCCCATGACTCGCAAGCCCGACAAGACCAAGCCACCGCGCCACCAACGCTGGGAGGGCAAGGAGAAGCCGGACTGGCTGGCGCGCGCGCTCGCCCGTGCGGGCGTGTTCCCCCAGGACGAGGCCGAGGCCGCCATCAACGCGGGCCGTGTCAGCATCAACGGCCGCGTCGCGAAGATGGCCCTCGCGCCGGTCCCTCCCGGAGCCACCGTGCGTGTCGACGGCAGGGTCATCGACCTGAAGGCCCCGACCACGCGGGTGCTCGCCTTCCACAAGCCCGCGGGCGTTCTGTCCTCCACCGCGCGACAGCACCGCACGGGCACCGTCTTCGAGGTGCTCCTGCCCCAACTTCCCCCGGAGCTCGCCGGATACACGTGGCACGCGGTGGGGCGGCTCGACGTGGACTCCACGGGCCTGCTGCTCTTCACCAATGACGACAAGCTCGTCGCCCACGTCACGTCCCCGGACACGCACCTGCCCAAGCGCTACGTGGCCACCGTCTTCAGCACCGCGGATGACACGCGCGTGGAGCCACTGCGCAAGGGCATGACGCTCGACGACGGCCCGGCCCGGCCGGCCCAGGTGCGCGTCCGCGATGAGCACACCGTCGAGGTCACGCTCACCGAGGGACGCCACCACCAGGTGAAGCGGATGCTCGGGGCCGTGGGCCTTCCGGTGCGCGCGCTGCACCGCGAAGCCGTCGGCACCGTAGCGCTCGACATCCCCGAGGGCACGTTCCGCCTGCTCACCGACGACGAGGTCCGCGAAGGACTGCGCTACGAGGGACGGACCGCGCCGAGCGAACCGCACGAATGAAGCGCGGCGCGCGGGCACCCCGCCCGTTGCTTCGTGCACTCGCCGGGCCGCGGCCGGAAAGTCGGACACGTCCGCGCTGACGAGCCCCACGACGGCTCCGGCCGAACGACGTGGCCCCCATGACGCCGCATGCCGCGCCGGCCCGTGGCCTCGAGCGGGTCCGGCGGTGGAGAACGTGGGAGAGTCCTTCCATGACCGCGCCCCTGGATTCTCCAGGGGCGCCGCGCGCCTGATATTCCTCGCGACACACGCAGCCGCCCCAAAGCCGAGGCACACCATGACCCGGTCTCGTCCCTCGCCACACTGGCTCATTCCGTTGCTGGCCGTGCTCTGCTCGCTCCCGGCCTCCGCCGTGGAAGGGCCGCCCGACCTCTCCACGCTGCGCGCGGAGCTCCGGCGCGTCACGGAGTACGACGCGAAGGCGCCGCTGGACGTGAAGGTCGTCCGCGCCCAACGACGTGGAGACATCACCGTCACGGAGCTGACCTATGCCAGCCCGAAGAGCGGACGCGTCCCGGCCTACCTCGTCATGCCGCCAGGCGCCGGGCCCTTCGCCGGCGTCACCTTCCTGCACTGGGGCCAGGGAACGAAGAACGAGTTCCTCGACGAGGCGCTCACCCTCGCGCGCGCGGGTGTGGTGTCCCTGCTGGTGGATGCACCCCACGTCCGCCCCGAGCCCTGGCGCGGTTCTCTCCGAGGCGAGGCGCTGCACGACACCCACGTGCGGATGCTGGTGGACATGCGCCGCGGCGTGGACCTGCTCGTGTCCCGGCCCGAGGTCGATGGTCAGCGGCTGGGCTATGTGGGCCACAGCATGGGGGCCATGGTGGGCGGCGCCCTCTCCGGCGTCGAGCCGCGGCTGCGCGCGTTCATCCTGATGAACGGCATCGGCGACTACTCCAAGAGCATCCTCGAGACAGAGACCCCCATCGAGAAGCAGCTCGAGGCCCAGCTCGCGAAGGAAGACTTCTCCTCGCTCGCCCGGAAGATGGCGGCCGTGGATGGCGTGGTGGGTGTCAGCGACGCGGCGCCTCGCGCCCTCTTCTTCCAATATGGCCGCTCGGACCCGTGGGTCACCCCCGCGCAGGTCACCGCGTTCATCGACGCGGCCACCCAGCCCAAGCTCGCCAAGTTCTACGAAGGGGGCCACGAGCTGAGCGACGCCGCACGCCGGGACAGGGCGCAGTGGCTGCGCACGCACCTGGGCTTCGCGGAGGTGCATGCCGTCGGTCCGCCCATGATTGCCGCCCCGGTGATTCCCGGGCTCAAGAACACGCCGCTCCCCGAATGGGCGAAGACACGCCCGGTCCTCACCATCCCGGGCATGGAGGAGCTGCAGGTCCGCCGAGGCCTTACGTACACGCGCTCGGCGGGCCGCGACTACAAGCTGGACCTCTACCTCCCGGAGGCGGTGGCCCTGGGCCCCGTGCCCGTGGTGGTCCTGGCCCACGGCATGTTGCCTCCGGACCTGGTGCCCTTCGTGAGGGACCTGCCCGCCTTCACCGGACAGGCCCGGTGGCTTTCGTCGCAGGGCTTCGCGGTGGCCCTGGTGGAGCTGGGCTCCCCCGCGACAGGAGGCGAACGCGAGAAATGGTTCACCGGCACGCCCGAGCTCCAGAAGCGGATGGACGCGGCGCTGGCCTTCGTCCGCAAGCAGGCCGCCACCGAGAAGCTCGACGCGGACCGCGTGGGTGTCATGGCCCTGTCCGCCGGAGGGCTGTGGGGCCTGGCGCCCGCGCTGAGAAAGGAGCCTCCCGCCTGGCTGCGCTGCGCGGTGGCGTGGTACCCCCTGCTGGGGGCTGCGGGAGTGCCTCCGAGCAGTCTCCCCCTCGAGGGACTGAAGGCCGTGAATGGCCCGAAGTCGCCGCCCCTCTTCGTGGTGCGCGCCGGAAAGGATGCCCCCGGGCTCAACGGCCTCCTCGACGAGTTCGTGACGAAGGCCCGAGGCAAGGGCGTTCCCCTCACGCTGGAAGAGCTGCCCGAGGGACACCACGCGTTCGAGCTGGTCGATGACGTGGAGGGTTCGCGCGAAGCCATGAGGAAGACCGCCCTCTTCTTCGAGGAACATCTGCTGCGATGACTTCAACTGGGGAGGGGCCTCGCGTACCTTCCCCCCATGGTGGACTTCGACCTGGTGGTGATTGGCTCCGGCCCGGCCGGTGAGTGGGGTGCGGTGCAGGCGGCCCTCGCGGGCAAACGCGTCGCGGTGGTGGAGCGCGAGCCCGTGCTGGGCGGCACGGCGGCGAACACGGGCACGCTGCCCTCCAAGACGCTGCGGGAGACATCACTGCACCTCTCCGGCCTCAAGGCCCGGGGCCTCTACAGCGTGGAGACCACGCTGCGCCACGAGGCCACCGTCTCCGACTTCCTCTTCCGCGAGCGGCGGGTGAAGGACATGGAGCGCGAGCGCATCGCCCGCAACCTCCAGCGCCACGGCGTCGAGGTCGTGCAGGGCACGGGCTCGCTCTTGGACGAGCACACCGTGCGGGTGACACGTCGGGACGCGCCGGACCTGGACCTGAAGGGCGCCTTCATCCTGGTGGCCACCGGCTCCATGCCCTACCGGCCGCCCATCTATCCCTTCGACGACCCGCGCGTTCACGACTCGGACGAGGTGCTGGAGATTGGCCGGCTGCCCACCTCGCTCGTCGTGGTGGGGGGCGGAGTCATCGGCTGCGAGTACGCGTGCATGTTCGCCGCGCTGGGCATCCCGGTGACGCTGGTGGAGGTGCGCGCGGAGCTGCTGCCCTTCCTCGACGACGAGTTCTCCGCCCTGCTCGCCCAGCGCATGGAGGCCCTGGGCATCCGCATGCGGTTCGGCCAGTCGGTGGAGAAGCTGGAGGTGCCCGCCGCGTGCGAGACGCCCATCCGCCTGACGCTGTCCTCGGGGGAGGAGGTGGCCACGGACCAGGTGCTGGTGGCCTCCGGCCGCACCTCGAACACCGCGGGCCTGGGGCTCGCGGAGCTGGGCGTGAAGCTGGGCGCACGCGGCCAGGTGGAGGTGGGCCCCGGATACCAGACCTCCCTGCCCCACATCTACGCGGTGGGTGACGTCATCGGCTTCCCCGCCCTGGCCTCCACGTCCATGGACCAGGCCCGCATCGCCGTGGAGCACGCCTTCGGGCTGGGCGGCCCGCTCACCATGCCCACCGTGCTGCCCTACGGCATCTACACCATCCCCGAGGTCTCCATGGCCGGGGAGACGGAGGAAGGCCTGCGCGCCAAGGGCATCCCGTACGTGGCCGGCCGCGCGCCCTTCTCCACCAACCCGCGCGGGCAGATCATCGGGGAGATGTGCGGGATGCTGAAGCTGCTCTTCCACCGCGAGAGCCTCAAGCTCCTGGGAGTCCATGTCCTGGGAGAGCAGGCCTCGGAGCTCGTCCACGTGGGCCTGGTGGCCATGCTCACCGGCTCCACCGCGCGGCTCTTCCTGGAGACCTGTTTCAACTACCCGACGCTGACAGAGGCGTACAAGACGGCGACGTTCGACGCGATGGACCACCTCAAGCACGGCACCATCTGACGTCCACGTGACACCTTCAGCGGCGGGGGGACCTCGACGGCGCCACCCCGCGCAGGCTGCCCACGGTCAACGCGCCAGGGGCCTCGTGGACCGGCTCGGAGCGCGCCTCATCCTCCGAGCCCGAGCCCCTAACCTTCTTCGCGGAAGCGGCCCCTCCCTCCGCCGCGCCCGAGGCCCCTCGAAGGAGCTCCCGCGCGCGCTCCCAGCGGACCTTCTCCTCGGCCATCAGCCGGGTGAGCTCCTCGCGGGCGGAGGCGTCCTCCAGGCTGGCCGCCGCGGCGGCCACCTTGTCCAGGAAGGGCATCAGGTAGCCGAAGTCCTTGTCGAAGGCGCTGGGGTTCGTCGCCACGTCCATCCTCCTGTGCCGCGCCGCCACCCTAGCCCATTCCCCGGGCGGCGGGGCCCCTCAACCGTGGTACACGCGCGAGGCGACAATCCGGCCCCCTCGCACCTCCAGCACCTCCGCCACCGGCATGGGCGCCTCCCCCGGCGCGTGCCGCAGGTACTCCATGAAGACGCGCTCCCCGTCCGCCGTCAGCGCCGTCTCCTCGTAGCGCAGCCCCGGCAGCCGGGCGATGGCCTCCCTCCACCACTTCCCCAGGGCCTGGCGGCCCACCAGCTTGCCGCCCGTCTCCGGGTGCAACACCCGAATCTTGGGCGAGGTGTGGGTGCAGTCCTCGGCGTACAGCGCCACCAGCGCCTCCACGTCATGGGCGTTGAAAGCGTGCAGCCAGGCTCGCGCGACGGAGAAGTTTTCGCTCGCACTCATGGTTCATGAACCTCTGAAGAAATCGGCCCCGAGCCACTCCACTGCGAGTGCCGGGGTCTTGGGTTATATCTAGAAGGGCCCGACGCTGTATTCAAAGGTAGGAGTATAGGACTCCACCGTCATGCGGATTTGGCTGGAAACCAAGTCCCGTGGGAAGTAAGGGCCCCGCCTGCTCTGTTCCGTCAGGCACATTCAAGAGAAGAAGGACCGGATCGTGGCCGCCAACGCACCCATCGAGAAGATTCGTAACATCGGTATCTCCGCTCACATCGACTCGGGCAAGACGACGCTCTCCGAGCGCATCCTGTTCTATACGGGCAAGATCCACGAGATCCACGAGGTCCGCGGCAAGGACGGCGTGGGCGCGGTGATGGACTCGATGGACCTGGAGCGTGAGAAGGGCATCACGATCCAGTCGGCCGCGACGTACGCGATGTGGGGCGACTACAACATCAACCTCATCGACACGCCGGGACACGTGGACTTCACCATCGAGGTGGAGCGCTCCCTGCGCGTTCTCGACGGCGCCATCCTGGTGCTCTGCTCGGTGTCTGGCGTGCAGTCCCAGTCCATCACGGTGGACCGGCAGATGAAGCGCTACCGCGTTCCGCGCATCGCGTTCGTCAACAAGATGGACCGCGCTGGCGCGAACTATGACCGCGTGGCCGCGCAGCTGAAGGAGAAGCTGTCGCACCACCCCGTGAAGCTGCAGCTGCCCATCGGCGCCGAGGACCGCTTCAAGGGCCTGGTCGACCTCATCCAGATGCGGGCGTTCTACTTTGACGGTGAGAACGGCGAGAAGATCCGCGAGGAGGAGATCCCCGCCGAGCTGCTGGACGAGGCCAAGGCGCGCCGTCAGCAGATGATCGAGGGCGTGGCCGAGGTCGACGACCAGCTCGGTGAGCTGTTCCTGTCGGACGCCGCCATCCCGAACGACGCCATCATCGCCGCCATCCGCCGGGCCACCATCAGCCTGAAGATGACGCCGGTCATGTGCGGCTCCGCTTACAAGAACAAGGGCGTGCAGCTGCTCCTGAACGCCGTCTGTGGCTACCTCCCGAACCCCAAGGAGGCGACCAACGAGGCGCTGGACCAGAAGAACAACGAGGCGAAGGTCATCCTCGAGTCGGACCCGGAGAAGCCCTTCGTCGGTCTGGCGTTCAAGCTGGAGGACGGTCGCTACGGTCAGCTGACGTACATGCGCGTCTACCAGGGCCGCGTGTCCAAGGGTGACTTCATCGTCAACCAGGTGAACCAGAAGAAGGTCAAGGTTCCGCGCATTGTTCGGATGAACTCGAACAAGATGGACGACATCAACGACGCCACGGCCGGCGACATCGTCGCGCTGTTCGGCATCGAGTGCGCCTCGGGCGACACGTTCACCGACGGCTCGGTGAACTACACGATGACGTCCATGCACGTCCCGGACGCGGTGATTTCGCTCGCCGTGGAGCCCAAGGACCGCTCCGCGCTGCAGAACTTCTCCAAGGCGCTCAACCGCTTCACGAAGGAAGACCCCACCTTCCGCGTGCACCGCGATGAAGAGTCCGGTCAGACCATCATCCGCGGCATGGGTGAGCTGCACCTGGAGATCTACATCGAGCGCATGAAGCGCGAGTACCAGTGCGAGGTCAAGGCGGGTAAGCCCCAGGTGGCCTACCGCGAGACCATCAGCCAGAAGGGCGAGTTCTTCTACACGCACAAGAAGCAGACCGGTGGCTCCGGTCAGTTCGCGCGCGTGTGCGGCTACATCGAGCCGCTGCCCTCGGACGCCGTGCAGCAGTACGAGTTCGTGGATGACATCGTCGGTGGCTCCATCCCCCGCGAGTTCATCCCGGCGTGCGACAAGGGCTTCACCGAGGCCGTCAAGAAGGGCAGCCTCATCGGCTTCCCCGTCGTCGGTGTGCGCGTCGTCATCAACGACGGTGCGTTCCACGCGGTCGACTCGTCCGAAATGGCGTTCAAGACGGCCGCCATCATGGGCTTCCGCGAGGGCTACGCCGCCGCCAAGCCCATCATCCTCGAGCCGATGATGAAGGTGGAGGTGACGGCGCCGGAAGACTTCCAGGGCTCCGTCGTCGGCCAGCTCAACCAGCGCCGCGGCACCATCCTCTCCACGGAGACCGCCGAGGGCTACGTGACGGCGGTGGCCGAGGTTCCGCTGAACACGATGTTCGGCTACTCCACGGACCTTCGCTCCGCGACGCAGGGCAAGGGCGAGTTCACGATGGAGTTCGCCAAGTACACGCCGGTGCCGCGCAACGAGTCCGAGGCCCTGATGGCCGCGTACAAGGAGAAGCAGGCGGCGGAGCAGGCGGCGCGCAAGTAGTCCGCGCCATCTCGACGTCCAGGCTGTAAGGAAGGCGCTCCTCTTCAGTGAGGGGCGCCTTTCGCCTTTCCAGGAGACACAGACACCGTGACGCTGCTTCGCGCCGCCAACGTCCAGCTCAGCTTCGGCAGCCGCACCGTCTTCCAGGGCCTCACCTTCACGATTGAAGAGGGCGAGCGCGTGGGCCTGGTGGGCGTCAACGGCTCCGGCAAGTCGTCCCTGATGAAGATTCTCGCGGGCGCCGCGCGCGCGGACACCGGGGAGCTCCAGCTGCGCCGCCAGGCCCGCGTCACGTACCTGCCGCAGGAGCCGGAGTTCGCCGAGGGCGCCACGGTGGCCTCGGAGCTGTCCGTGGCGCAGGGGCCGCTGCGCGAGGCGATGGCCGCCCAGGCGGACCTGGCGAAGCGGCTGGAGTCCACACCCGCGGCCGCCCAGGAGAAGCTCCTGGAGCAGCTGGCCCAAGTCTCTGACCGCATCGAGCAGATGGGCGGCTGGGACACCGAGCACCACGCCAAGACGCTGTTGGACCGGTTGGGCGTGAAGGACTGGGACCGCCCCGTGGCGCAGCTCTCCGGTGGCCTGCGCAAGCGCGTGGCCATCGCCCGGGCCCTGCTCACGCGGCCGGACCTGCTGCTGCTCGACGAGCCCACCAACCACCTGGACGCGGACACCGTGGACTGGCTGGAGGAGGAGCTGGACAAGCTCCCCGGCGCGCTGCTGCTCGTCACCCACGACCGCTACTTCCTGGACGGGCTGGTGGACCGCATCGTCGAAATCAACCCCGGCGAGGGCGTCACGTCCTATCCCGGCAACTACCAGGCCTACGTGGAGCAGAAGCTGGTGGCGCAGGAGAACGCCGAAATCGCGCAGCACAAGCGCGAGCGGTGGATTGCGCAGGAAGTGGCGTGGCTGCGCCGGGGCCCGGAGGCGCGGCGCACCAAGAGCAAGGCGCGCATCGAGCGGGCGCAGAAGCTGATGGCGGAGAAGGGCTTCCAGCGGCCCAAGGTGGCGGACCTGCGGGTGATGGCCGCGCCCCGCCTGGGCCACACCGTCATCGAGTCGGAAGGACTGGAGAAGTCCTTCGGTGAGCGCAAGGTGCTCAGCAACGTGGACTTCCGCCTGCAGCGCGGCGAGCGCGTGGGCCTCGTCGGCCCCAACGGCGTGGGCAAGACGACCTTCCTGCGTGTGCTGTTGGGCGAGCTGCCTCCGGATGGCGGCAAGCTCGTCATCGGGAAGAACACCAAGGTGGCGTACTACGACCAGAACCGGGCGCAGCTGGACCCGGAGCTGACGGTGTACGACGCGGCCTCGCAGGGCGAGGACTGGGTGGAGCTGGGGGACCAGAAGGTGGCCCTGCGCGACTACCTGGATGACCTGCTGTTCCCCGTGCCCATGCAGCGCATGAAGGTGAAGGCCCTGTCCGGTGGCGAGCGCAACCGGCTGCTCCTGGCGCGGCTGTTCCTGGAGGGCGCCAACGTGCTGGTGCTGGACGAGCCCACGAACGACCTGGACATCGTCACCCTCAACGTCCTGGAGCGGCTGCTGTTGGACTTCGGCGGCAGCACGCTGCTCGTCACGCACGACCGGTACTTCCTCGACAAGGTGGCCACCAGCATCCTCACCTTCGAGGGCGAGGGACGCGTCACCCGCTACGAGGGCAACTACGCGATGTACCGCCGCCTCAAGGAGCAAGCGGACGCGCAGGCCGCCGCGGCGACTCCGGCGGCGAAGGCCGCGCCCAAGAAGGAAGAGCCCCCTGCCCCGCCCAAGCAGGCGCGCAAGCCCGGCAAGCTCTCCTACAAGGACCAGCGGGAGCTGGACGGCATGGAGGCCACCATCGAAGCGGCGGAGACGCGCAAGGCCAGCCTGGAGGCCCAGCTCGCCGACCCGGCCATCTACAGCAACGGCGGCAAGGTGGCCGAAATCCAGAAGGACCTGGACGCAGCCATCGCGGAGGTGGACCGCCTCTACGTGCGCTGGCAGGAGCTCCAGGACCTGGCGGCGGGCGGCGCGGCCTGAGTGCCCGCCGCACCGGGCCTCTCTCGACAGGAGGGGCCCGGCCCAACGCCGCTCAGTCGTACTTGAGCGCGATGAGGGGGTCCACGCGCGAGGCGCGCAGGGCCGGCACACACGTGGCGACGAACCCCACGCCGAGCAGCAACAGCGGCGCGGCGGCGAACGCCCACGGGTCCAGCGCGCTCACGCCGTGCACCAGCCCGGAGACCAGCCGCGTCAGCCCCAGCGCACCCACGAAGCCCAGCGCCACGCCCGCGCCCACCGCGCCCAGGCCCTGCGTCAGCACCAACCGCACCACCTCCGCGCGAGTGGCGCCCAGCGCCAGCCGCACGCCCATCTCCCGCGTGCGTTGGCTCACCAGATAGGACAACACGCCGTAGATGCCCACCGCGGCCAGCACCAGCGCCAGCGCGGCCATCACCCCCAGGAGCACCATGTTGAAGCGCTGCGAGCCCAACGTGCCCTCCACGAAGTCCGCCAGCATCAGCGTCTGGGACACTGGCTGCCGTGAGTCCACCGCGAGCAGCTCACCGCGCACCGCCGCCATGAGCGCGGCATGGCTCCCCGACGCACGCACCACGAGGTTCTGCGGAAGCCCGCGCACCATCAGCCCCGTGAGCGCCGCGCCCGCCTGCCCGGAGGCCACGTACAACACGGAGGGCACCGCGGAGCCCAACCCCTTCTCGCGCACGTCCGACACCACGCCCACCACCCGGCGCGGAACGTTGTCGCGCAATGAGGGCACCCCGTGCGCCACGCGGATGCTCTTGCCCACCGGGTCCTCGCCGGGCCAGTACTTGCGCGCCGCCGTCTCGTTGATGACCACCACCGGCTGAGCCTCCGCCCGGTCCGTGTCCGCGAGAAGCCGGCCCCGCACGAGCCGCAACCCCAGCGTCGTGAAGTACCCCGGCGACACCGCGCGGTACTCGCCATGCCCGACGCCCGCCCCGTCATCCGTGCCCTCGTACTTCCCCTCGATGGCGAAGCCCAGGCTCGGCCCCAGCTCCATGGGCAGCGCGGGCGTGAAGCCGGCGGCCGTCACTCCAGGCAGCGCGCGCACCCGCTCCTCGACTTGGTGGTGGAAGCGCTCCAGCGCAGCCGGGTCGCCATAGCGCCCGTCCGGCAAGGACAAGCGCACCACATGGACACCGTTCGCGTCGAAGCCGGGCCGCACCTCCCGCAGCGAACCGAAGCCACGGATGAGCAGCCCCGCGCCCACGAGCAACACCACCGCGAGCGCCACCTGCCCCACCACCAGCATCGTGCGTGTCTTGCCACTCCCCGGCCCCGCCGTCGCCCGCTGCGCCCCCGCCCTCAATGCGTCCTGAAGGTCCGGACGCGACGACTGCCACGCGGGCAGCAAGCCGAAGAGCACCCCCGTCAGCAGCGACACCGCCACCGAGAACACCAGCACCGAGCCGTTCAGCCCCACCTCGGCGCCCTCCACCAGACGCCCCTCGGGAGCCAAGGCCAGGAGCGCGGGCCGCACCATTTCCGCCAACAGGAGGCCCAGCCCGCCGCCCATCACGGACAACACCAGGCTCTCCGTGAGCAGCTGCCGCACCAACCGGCGAGGCGCCGCGCCCAACGCCGCGCGAACCACCAGCTCCCGCTGCCGCGACGCCGACCTCGCCAGCTGAAGGTTGGCCAGGTTCACACACGCGATGAGCAACACCAATCCCACCGCGCCCAGGAGCACCCACAGCGCGAGCCTCAAGTCTCCCGCCAGATATGTCTTCAGGTCCTCGGCGACGAAGCGCTCGTTCGCGTCCAGCAGCTGCGGCTTGTCCACGTGCAGCCGCTGCCCCAGCGACACCATCGACGCAATCACGCCCTCGGAGGACAGGCCCCCACGCAGCCGACCGGTGATGCTCAAGAAGTTGGAGCTCTCATCGTTCGTCAGGTCCAGCTGGGCCGGCGTCCAGAGCTGGGCTTCGCGCGGATAGCGGAACGACTCGGCCGCCACGCCCACCACGGTGTAGGGCTCGTCGTTGAGCGTGATGGAGCGGCCGATGATGTCCGACGCGCCCGCGAAGCGGCGCAGCCACAGGCCCTGGCTGAGCACCACCACGCGAGGCCCTCCCACCACATCCTCTTCCGGCAGGAAGCCGCGCCCCAACAACGGACGCACCCCGAACGTGTCGAAGAAGTTCCGCGTCACCCGGATTCCAGACAAGCGCTCCGGCACACCATCCCCGACGAGGTTGAAGCCCGTCGGCAGCAGCTCGTGCGCGGCGACCTGCGCGAAGGGCGAGCCCTCCGCCGTCATCTGGACATAGTGGCCGATGGCGTGGATGGCGCTGCGGCCCTGCTCGCTCACTCGCTCGACCTGGACCAGTTGCTCGGGCTCCGGGTACGGCAGCGGCCGCAACAACACACCGTGCACGACACTGAAGATGGCGGTGTTCGCCCCGATGGCCAGTGCGAGTGTGAGGATGGAGACAGCGGTGAAGCCCCGGTTCTTGAGCAACAACCGGATGGCGTAGCGAAGATCCTCGAGGAGGACGGCCACGGAAACTCCTGGCAGGGGGTCCGTGGCGTACGCATCACCATTGCTGACTATTTCGAAGCCGCTGGCGATTCCCAGGAACGGATTCGCTTTCCCATGACTGGGACCTGGGACGGGAAAAGACATCACTGCAAGCCAGGGAGAATCCGGAGGCGCGCGCCGTCAAGTCGAACAATGACGAGCCTCCGCGATACTTTCCCAGAGGGAGCGAGTTGCGCGGCCACTTGCGTGACTATTGCCACCATGCGACAGCTTCGCGCTTATCCCCTGTTTCAAGGAGTCGTCGTGTCGTTCCGGCCCGCGCTTGCGTTGCTGTCCGCGATGTTTCCTCTTGCCCTGGCTGTGCCCACCGCGGCCTCCGCTCAAGCCACCACGCTGCCGACGTTCAACCTGCAGCGGCTCGAACTGGACCCGGCGGCGCTGGGCTCCTTGGTGGTCGGCACCGGGCGAACGCTGCCGGCGGGCATGGTGCGCGTCGCCGTCCAGGGGCACTACGAGAACCTTCCCTTCAAGTTCCAGACGCGATGGGAGCCCTCCGACGGCGCGGGCCTGGTGGAGAACCGGCTCACCATGGACGTGACGGCCGCCATCGGCGTGCTCGACTGGTTGCAGGTGGACGCGGAGGTGCCCTTCATCGTCAGCCAGGGTGGCAAGGAGCACCTGACCTACGCGCCGCCAAATGGCAGCGGCCTGGGCGCTCCGTGGGTGGGCGTCCGCGCGGCGCTGATGCGGCAGGAGCAGGGCTTCCAGATGGCGTTGGATGTCTCCGGCGCCCTCCCGGTGGGCAGCGAGAAGCTGCTGGCGCGGGACCGCTACGCGCTGCACCCCAGCCTCCAGCTCGGCTACCTGGGAGACACGTGGCAGCTGGGCGGCGAAGCCGGAGTGTTGCTGCGCGAGAAGCGGGACCTGGCGCCCGTGTCAGCGGAAGGAAAGGACGTCATCGGCCACGAGCTGCGGCTGGGCGCCACGGTGACGTCTCGCGCGGGTGAGACCACGCGCGGAGAGCTCAGCATGCTCGTGGGGGTTCCGCTCGGCGGAGGCCGCGTGGGCGCGGAGCTGCTCATCGCCATCCGCCGCCACGCGCTGCCCTGGTTGGACCTCTACGTCCTGGGGGGCCCGGGCGTGGGCGCCGCCATGGACACGCCCACCTTCCGCTTCATCGCGGGCGCCTCGTTCTCCACGTCCAAGGTGGACTGAGGAGAACTCCTCGAGGCGCCCGCACGGGCCTGTCGCTACTTGGGCATCGCGCCGAACGCCTTCAGCATGGCGATACCGATGCCCAACAAGCTCTCTCCCGCGATGAAGCCCGAGGAGATGGGCAGCACGGTCTCCTCCGCCAGCTTGGGCCGCGTGCGACGCAGCATTTCCGCGATGGCCGCGCCGATGAAGAAGGCGATGGAGCTGGACGCGGGGATGACGATGGCCAGACCGAAGCCCGCCGCCGACGGCACGTAGGACTTCAGCTTCGCCGGCGCCCACCGCTCCAACAGCACCAGGGTGACGCCCAGAGTGGCGCCACACGTCGCGCCCCAGCGGGCGGAGATGGGCATCGCGGACACACCCGTGGCCAGCAGCTTGGACACGCCCGCCCACACCATCGTCGCCGGCGCGGGGAAGTCCACCGAGCCCAGCACATCCGGCGTGGGAATCAGGATGTTGAACACGGGCACCACCACCGCCGCGCCCGCCACCACGCCGAACAGCTGCGCGATGAACTGCTGACGCGGGTTGGCGCCCAACAGCCAGCCGGACTTCAGGTCCGTCAGCAGATCCGCCGCGTGAAGCCCCACGCCGCCCGTGGCGTTGGCGCTCATCACGTTGGCGGGGATGTTCCCCGGCGCCAGGCCTCCGAAGATGAGCTGCGTGACGGGGCCGAGCGCCTTCGTGGGCGTGGTGTCCGTCTCACCGGTGACGCGGCTGGCGATGACGCCCATCACCACGGCCAGGGGCAGCGCCATCACTCCCGCCCACCACGGGATGTGGAACAGGTAGGCCATCAGGAACACGGCCACCGGGCCCAGCACCGCGAAGCCCAGGGGGAACCATGACGGCGGACACTCGATGCCCGCCAGCGGGTCCTTCTCCTCCTGCTCGGAGCGCTTGCCGAACAGTCCCGAGAGCGCCTTGAAGGAGCGGGCCACGCTCCGCCACTGGAACGCGAACGACAGCAGGCCGGACGACACCAGCAGCGCCGAGCCCGTCCACACCATCCACGAGTTGATGGCCTTGTACGTCACCTCGGCGATTTCGCCCTGCGCCACCATGGACGGCGCCAGGAAGCCGTACGCGAGCACCGCGCCCAACAACATGGACCAGCCCGTCTTGAAGCTCACCAGCGCGCCCGCGCCCACCATCAGCAGGCTGAAGTCGAGCGACAGCGTCCACGCGGAGGCCTTCTTGCCCAGCATCGTGAAGGGCAGGCTCACCTTGTCCGGGACGTTGGTCAGCCACGAGAAGCGCGCGTCGCGCAGCACCACCAGCAGCGCGCCAATGGCTCCCGCGCCCGTCAACAGGCGCGACTTGCGGCGGGCCACTTCACCGTGGCCGTGCAGCGCGCGGATGGTCTCCGCGGTGGCCGTGCCCGTGGGGAACGGCAGCGCCTCGATGTTGATGAGCTGGCGCTTGATGGGGATGGCGGCGAAGACGCCCAGCGCGGAGATGACGGCGAACCACACCACCAGCCAGCCAGACGGAGGCAGCGCGCCGGTGAGCATGAGGAGCGCCGGGACGGCGGCCATGTTGCCACCGCCCGTCATGTAGCCGGCCGCGGACGCCACCGAGCCCATGGCGTTGTTCTCCAGGGCCGTGAAGTCGTTCTTCAGCACGCGCAGCGAGCGCAGCGTGCCGAACACCGCGAAGGCGAGGATGCACGCGGTGATGGTGACGCCCAGGCTCCAACCCGTCTTGAGGATGACGTACAGGTTGGACAGACACATCACCGCGCCAATCAACATGCCGGCGATGACGGCGCGCACGGTGAGCTGCCGCGAGCCACCCTGGTAGACGTTCTTGAGCCAGTACAGCTCCGGGTCCTTCTCCGCCGTAACCCCGGGCGCGTGGGTGTTGGCGTCAGGGCGCGGGCCGGGGGCCTCGCTGGGATTGGGCGTCGAGTGGGGTGAGGACTGGCTCATGGGGGGCGAAAAGATAATGCACGTCCCCCGTCCCACGAAGCGCGGACTCCATCCGCCAGGCAAAGGGACGAGGCGTCTCCACCTCGTCCCTTCACATCCGCCGCAGGGCGTCACACCGAGCCATCAGCCGTGCTGATGCCCACCGGGACCATGCACGTGGCCGTGGGAGAGCTCCTCGGGGGAGGCGGCGCGGACGTCCTTCACGGTGACGTCGAAGTGCAGCGTCTTGCCCGCGAGCGGGTGGTTGAGGTCGACGACCACCTCGTCGCCCCGCACCTCCTGGATGCGCAGGGGGATATCGCCCTGGTCCGTCTGGGCCATCAGCGTCTGCCCGGCCTGGGGGTTGAAGCCCGGGGGCAACATGGCGCGCGGGACGACCCGCACGCCCTCCGGGTCATGTTCGCCATAGCCCTGGGCGGGCTGCACCACCACCTGCTTGCTGTCCCCCTGGGTGAGGCCCTCGAGCGCGCCCTCCAGGCCCGGGACGATTTGACGGTGCCCATGCAGATAGGCGAGCGGCTGGCTGGGCTCACTCTGGTCGATGACCTGTCCGTCACCCAGGTGCAGCCGGTACTCCAGCGAGACGATTGAATCCTTGGCGACCCTCATGCGGGCTCCTTGGCGATTCAGCGGTGGAACAACTTCGGGGGAAAGGATGGGCCGAGCCCGGCGTCAGGAGGAGTGAGGGGAGTGGGGATTTCCCGCCGGCTGCTCGGCGTCTGTCTGGACGTTCGGTTCTCCCTTTGCCACGTAGACGGCTGCGGCCAGGTCGCCGGTGACGTTGAGCGTGGTGCGGCACATGTCCAGGAAGCGGTCCACGCCCAGGATGAGGCCCAGGCCCTCCACCGGAATCTTGAACATGCCCAGAATCATCGCGATGACGGGGATGGAGCCCGCGGGCACTCCGGCGGTGCCGATGCCCGCCAGGATGCAGATGAACATGATGAGCGCCTGCTGCTGGAGGTTCAGCGGCACGTCGTAGACCTGGGCGAGGAAGAGCACCGTGACGCCCTCGAAGAGCGCGGTGCCGTTCTGGTTCATGGCCGAGCCCGCGGTGAGCACGAAGCGCGACACGTTGGGCGGCAGCTTGAGGTTCTCCTCGGCGACCTTGAGCGCGGTGGGCAGCGTGGCGCTGGAGGAGGACGTGGAGAAGGCGGTGACGATGGCCAGCCGGCAGTCGCGGAAGAACTCGATGGGGTTGCGCCCGCCCAGGAAGCGCACCGACAGCGAATAGACGACGAACATGTGCAGGCCCAGCGCCAGCAGCACCGTGCCCACGTAGGCGGCCAGCTGCGCGAGGATGCTCAAGCCCAGCTTCGCCGTCATCGCGAACAGCAGCGCCGCGACGCCATAGGGCGCGAGTTTCAATACGCCGTCGATGAGTTTCATCATCACGTCGTAGAGTCCCTGGATGGTGTCGCGCAGGTGCTTCGCGGACTCCGTCGGGGTGAGCGCCACGCCCAGACCGAAGATGAGCGCGAAGACGATGATGCCAATCATGTCCCCATCGGCCGCGGCCTTGATGGGGTTGGTGGGCACCATGGACATGAGCACCGCGCCGAAGGACGTCTCCGACGGAGGAGGCGCGGCCTTCACGTGGGTGCCCTGCTTCGCCAGCGCGCGGGCCTCCTCGCTCAGGTTGGCTCCAGGCTGGATGATGTTCACCAGCACCAGGCCCAACAGGACGGAGATGGTGGAGAAGACGATGGTGTACCCCAGCGTCCGGGCACCCAGCCGGCCCACCTGCTTCAGGTCCAGGTCCGCAACCCCCATGACGAGCGCGGCGAAGAGCAGCGGCACCACCAGCATGAGCAGCAGGCGGATGAAGATCTGCCCCACGGGGGCGGCCACGTTGGACACGAGCCCGTCCAGCCACGCTGACTTGCTGGCCAGGGCATTGGCGGTGAGTCCCGCCACCGTGCCGGTGAGGATGCCGATGAGCATCTTGTGGTGAGCCTTCATCGAGCCGTCTCTCCGTCCTCCCGGCGGGAGGGCAATGGGGCGCGCAGCCTACCGGCAAAGGAGGGTGGCGCCCACCCTTCGCATGAGACAAAGCTGCGGCCCCCGTGGAAACCCTGGTCCAGCTCACCGAAGGCGCCGTGCCCCCTCCCCTCTTCCGCCGCCTGCTGCGACGGCTGAGCCTCTTGGGAACGGAGCGGCTCAAGAACACCTATCAGACGACGTTCTGGTACGACTTCGGCCCGCCCCAGAACGTGGTGGAGGACATCATCACCACGCTTCGTCCCACCCTCGCCGGCAAGCGGCGCATCGCGGGCGTCGAGTGGTGGCTGTCGCGCATGTACCCGACGGACGTGCGCGTGGACTTCCATCAGGACCGCGACGAGAAGCTCGCGCTGCGCACGGGGAAGCTGGTGCACCCGCGCATCGGCTCCGTGCTGTTCCTCAACCGGGTGCGCGGCGGCGCGTTGGTGGTGACGCGCGAGCTGCCCGACGAGGACAATCCATCCCTTGCACCTTCACGCATGGACACCGCGGACCTGGTGACACCGCGCCCCAACCGGCTGGTGGTGTTCGAAGGCTCGCTCACCCATGGCGTGCTGGACGCGCGCAACCAGATTCCCGACGGGAAGCTGCCGGGACGTTCGCGGCTGCGGCGCACCCTCATCATGAACTGGTGGTCCCACCGCCCCACGGATGTGCCGCGCTGGTCGGAGACCCGTCTCTACCGGGCGCTCGGCGGCTGAGCCAACGCGGCGGCCGTCTCGCGCAGGCGGTGCGTGACACGCTCGGCCCACTCGGGCTCGATTTCGAGGCACGCGGGATGACGGCCCAGCCGCAGCGCGGCCGAGGGCAACGAGCCACTCCCCGCGAACGGGTCCAACACGGTGTCCCCGGGGCGGCTGTAGGTGCGCACCAGGGGCTCGACGACGGAGAAGGGCTTGTGGTGCGGATGGCCGCCCCAGCGCGCGGCCTCGCCATCATCGTCGTAGCCACCGACGACGGCCCACACCGTGGGCAGGTCCGCGGGTGAGAGCGGCGGCTCGGGCGTACGGGCGATGACGAGCGCGACTTCATAGACGCGCAGCGTCTGCTCGTTCGCGTTCTTGTCCGTGGTGCGCTTGCCCCAGGTGAACTCGCCGCGCAGGTGGGGATAGCCCAGCCCCTTCGCCGCGTTGAGGATGGGCTCCTTGCCCAGGAGGTTCGTCCAGATGATGAGCGGCGCGTCTGGGGTCAGGTGCTCCAGCGCGCGCGACATCCACGCCTCGGAGAACGCGCGGTAGTCGCGCACGGTCTCGAAGCGGACGATGGGGTTCTGGTCGATCTTCTTGTGGGCGCGCGGGTCTCTCAGGTCCCCGCCCTTGCGGCGCCGGGTGAGCAGGCAATAGGGCGGGTCGGTCAAGAGCAGCGACGCGCGGCGCTCGCCCAGGGCGGCGCGGTAGCCCTGGGGCTCACGGGAGTCGGCGCGGATGCAGCGAAGGGCGTCGGGAGGGAGAGCGGAAGTCATCGTCCGGGCGGCACCCTACACGGAGGGCCGCGAGGCTCAAGGCCCGACATGCGCCTAGAGCGGCTTGAACGTCAGCCCCTCGACCGTGGCCGTCCGGCCCCGGTCGTCCCACAGCTTGAGGACATAGCGCCGCGAGTCCGCCGGGGTGGCGCCGTTCACCAGGACCACGAGTATCGCGCCATTCCCGTCCACCAGCGGCGCCGACTGCCAGGGCGCCGCGACGTCGAAGACGCGCCCACCTTCGTCCGACAGGGAGGCCCCCGTCGCGACCCACTCCGCGCCCCCCTTGCGCGCGCGCATCTCCAGGCGCAGCGACTTCCACAGGCCGCGAGCCTCGACACGCCAGGCCTGCACCACGGTGATGTCCGGATGCGCCACCACCTTGAGGGGGGACAGGCGCATGAGGACCATGGCGTCGCGGTCCTCCATCTCCGCCACGGCGGACTCGATGGCGCGCGACCGCCCCTCGGGGCGCTGGCGCGTCAGCTCGGCCTGCAGCTGCGCCACACGCGCCTTCAGCTCCTGGACTTCCAGGCGGTAGGACTCCACGGAGCGGACCGCGCGAAAGACCTCCACCTGGGGCTCACCCCGCGCGGCATCCACCACCAGGATGAACGCCGCGCGCTCGGGCGCCGCGCCATCCCGGAAGCGCAGCTCCAGGAGCAGCCGCTCCCCATCCCGAAAGAGACTCGAGGGGATGAGGGCCAGGTGGTCCTCGGAGAGCCCCAGCCGCTCGAAACGCTCGCGGCCTTCCAGGACGACCTCGTCCGGGCGGACGCGCGCATCGAAGAAGAACGTCGTGGAGCGGCCCGGAGCGATGTGAATCTCGGGAACCGGCGCGCGCGCATCCGCGCTGACCTCGATTCGGCGAACCGGAGCCAGGGAGCCCGAAGCCGCCTCGAGCCCGGAGGCCTCCGCGCCCAAGGCCATCATCACTCCCCAGATGAACACCCAAACAGAGGTCGCGGCAGGCAATTACAACCTTCCCAGGTGCTTGGTCGTGGTGATGGTCAATATTGGCATCAACATCTTCCGCTCGGGAGTGCTTGATGGGTCATACGGTTGACCCAGCTGCGAGCGGCCCTCCCAGGTGAGGTTGGCGCACAGCGGATATCGCGTCCCGTCGGGGAACTCCGCCTCCGTAATCCAGGCGAAGACCCGGTCCTTCCCCGGGAAGATGGTGCCATGCAGCTTCGTCAGCCGGGGGATGGCGACGACGCTGGTGTAGTCCTTCTTGATGTCCCGGCCGAGCTGATAGACGACGAAGGGGCCCTCGGGAGGCACCGGCACCGGGTCCCCGGAGTGCTCTTCGGTGAGGAAGTAGCTCATCTCGGAGAGGATGCGCGGGGGCCCGACGCCCATCTTCCTCATCAGCTCGATGGTCGACGCGGGGCACTCCTGCTCGGGCGCTTCCGTCCGCAGGTGCGAGGAGCCTCCCGCGCAGGCTCCGGCCAGACACGCCACGGCCGCCGCCTTTCCCAGACCGCCTTGCAGGCCCCGCTTCTTCGGGACGACAGGAGGCTCGGCCACGGGCGCGGCCTTCACGGCCCCGGGGGCATCCTCGGTGAGCGCGACGACACGCTCAGGTGGGGCCGCGACGGTCTCCGGGAGGGTTGCCTCCGAGGAGGGCTCGACGGCGGGGAGGGGTGTGTTCGGGGGGCGGGAGGCACGGCTCGTCACGACGGGACTTCCTTTCTCGGCAAGAGGCGAGGGGGTACCAACCTCCTGCATGGAGCGGGGGGGCGGCTCGCGGCGGGCGAGGCCAAGCGCCGCGGCACCCGCGATGAAAAGAACGGTCGCGGCGATGCCAAGCGCCCGCCCTCGGTGCATCCGCGCCGGCGCCGCCCGGGGCTCCGGCGAAATCTGGGACACGACTTCAGGCGCATGCGCGGGTGCGCCAGGCGCGGGCTCGGCGGCGGCCACCTCGAGCGCCACGGGCGGTGGCGCCGGTGCCTCGGGCTGTTCGTCCGCGAGGGGCTCGTTCTCCAACGGGCGGATGAGCTCGGGGACGATGCGCAACCGAGGTGTGTCCGCGTCCGCGTCGCGCGGAGAATCCGGGTCGGGAGGACGGTCCAGGGACACCTTCCAGGCCGGCTGCCGCTTCTCCTTCGCGACCTCCCAGAGCGCCTGCAGGAGCGCCTCCGTGCCCGCGTAGCGCTCCTCGGGGCGCTTGGCGAGCAGCCGCATCGCGACGTCTCCCAACGCGGGAGGGACCTTCGGGTTGACGGCCTGGGGCGCTCGCGGCGTCACCGTCTCGATGGCCGGCAGCAGCCGGTCGTATGGGAGCCGGGGGTCGAAGGCGTAGCCATCCGTGAGCGACTCGTACAAGAGCGCGCCCAGCGCGTAGAGGTCTCCGGGGATGCCCGCGTCGAAGCGCGCGCCCTGCTCCCACTGGCCCTCGCGCAGGAAGGCCACGCATTCGGGCGGCAGGAGGTGCGGCGAGGCGGGCGCCACGCCCACCGTCAGCGTCGTCGCCCCGGGCATCCGCACGGTGCCCAGATCGATGAGGTAGGGCCGCTCGTCGTCGCGGCGGATGAGCAGGTTGTCGCCCTTCACGTCGCGGTGGTGCAGCCCGCGCCGGTGCAGGTCCGACACCGCGCGCACCACCTCCGTGAACACCGACAGCAGGTGCGCCGCCGACGGCTTCACCCGCCAGCGCCACTCATGGAACGTCTCACCATCGATGTAGTCGGTGACGAAGTACAGGTAGCCGTCGGGTGGGTCCGGCCACCGGTCCACCGCGTGGACCCGGGGCAGGTTGGGATGAGGCGCACAGGCCAGCAGCGCGGCGACCTCGTGTGACAGCCGGCCGTTGACGTCCTCCTCCTCGGAGGCCTGCGGGCCCGCCGGGCGAAGCGCCATCTTCATCGTGAAGGAGCGCCCTCCCCGCTCCACCTTGAAGACGCGGCCAAAGCCCCCCGCCCCCAACGAGGCCACCACGCGCCACGGCCCCACCACGCTTCCCGGGGCAAGCTGGTCCGGATGGAACGGCGCGGCACTCACGGCGACGCCACCTCCCGCGACACGTCGCGCCCCCGCCCTACCCCGCACGAGGGCATGCGCAGCACGTCAGGCTTGGTGACCACCCAGGGAACGGGGCTGTACAAGGGCAACCTCCCGGGTTGACCCTAGCCTGTCTTCAAGGGCTGTCACGAATTTTCCCACCCGGGAGGTGGTCCACCCATGCGCGGGGGACCCAACGTCAGCCGTTGGCTCCGGCCGAGTGGACCCAGGCCCCGCGGGCACCCGGCCAGGCCTCAACACAACTTAACACCTGGGTGATTTGAACCATGCGATGCAGGACGCGCCCCTCTCCGGTGTTCCACCAGGACACAGGACCGGAGTCGCGGGGCGAACGAGGGTGACGCTCCGCCGGGAATGGCGCCGGGAGCCTGTCCGTCAACGTGGTATCGGTGGGCCGTCACGGTCACCAGGAAGGAAGGGAGGTGCTGGAATGCTCGCCATCGGAGACCTCGCGCCAGACTTTTCCGCCATCGACTGTCATGGCGTGCCGCTGAGCCTGTCGGCGCTCAAGGGCCGCCGCGTCGTGCTCTTCTTCTTCCCCAAGTCCTTCACGCTGGGCTGCACCATCGAGAACCGCGCGTTCCGGGACAATCACCTGCGCCTGCAGGAGCTGGGCGCGGAGTTGGTGGGAGTCTCCGTGGACACGCAGAAGACGCAGTGCGAGTTCGCGGCGAAGGAGGACATCCACTTCTCCCTGTTGGGAGACCCGGACCGGGTCATCAGCCATGCGTACGACGTGCTCTGGCCCGTGCTGCGCGTGGACCGGCGCGTCACGTTCATCATCGGCCCGGACGGCCGTATCGAGGACATCATCCGGCACGAGCTGCGCGTGTACCGCCACCTGGACGATGTCCTGCGCTACCTGGAGACCCACCGGCTTCCGGCGGCGCTCGACTCGGCCGCTTGAGCGCGGGCGCATGCGCGCCCCGTCAGTCCCAGCAGCAGTGGTATTCGCAGTGCGGCGCGCCCTGGGCCCGGCACAGCGGGTGGGTGATGCGGGGCGTCAGTCCTCCCGACAGCTCGATGGCGCGCTCGTGCCAGCCGATGATGGTGAGGCAGTCCGCCTCCGTCACGTTCTCCGCGCTGAAGGTGCGCAGGATGGCGGACCGGGGCCCTGTCTTGTCGTACGTCCGCGACCCCACCGCGTAATAGAACCGGTAGATGCGCGCCGCCTGGCTCAGCAGGAAGTGAGGATCCCCCGCCTGGAGGAAGGCGTGCTGGGGCCCCCGCAGTGACTCCTCCGCGGAGGCCCGCCCCATCTCGATGAAGGCCCGGCTCTCGTCCTCCGGAGACAGCACCTCCGCGATGGCCGAGTCCAGGCGCAGGTTGAGCTCCAGCGGGTACCAGGCCACGGGCAGGAGCGACTTGCGCAATAACGCCTGGTCGGACGGCGGCAGCCGCCCCAGGACCAGATCCACCCGAAGCTGGCCACCCTGCTGGCGCAGCAAGTTCAGCCGGGAGATGAGGACGCCCCCCTTGATGCGAGAGCCCGAGCCTTCCAGCACCATGAGAGGTCCGTGGGTTTCACCAACCGCCGCATCCTGACAGTCGGTGAACACATGGAGCAACCGGCCCTGGCGAGCGAATGTCCGCCACCCAGCGGTTGTCCCCATGTCCGTGCGGGCTCGAGAAAAAGGCCCGGCGAAAATAACCTGGGGCCGGGCCGGGGGTTGAAAGCGCCGTGAGCCTCGGGGAGACAGGCCGACGGGTGGTGGTGATGCCGGCGCGCCGGGTGGCCCTGGAGCGGGCCCCGGACGAGGACCTCTGCCGCGCGTTCCTGGACGGAGAGGAAGCGGCCTTCGAGGTGCTGGTGACGCGGCACCGGGCGCTCGTCTTCTCGCTGGTGCGCCGCTATGCCACCCGCCCCGAGGACGCGGCGGACCTGACGCAGGCGGCGTTCCTGCGGGCGCTGGAGGCCTCGCGCCGCGTGTTCGCGCGGTGGAGCCCTCGCGGCCCCACGCCCTTTCGCGCCTGGCTGGTGCGCATCGCACTCAACCTGGCGAAGAACCACGCCCGGAACGGCCGCCGGTGGCGCCCCGTGCTGGTGGAGGCCCCGGACGACGCGGCGGCGGAGGACCCCGGAGAGTCGGCCCAGGAAGGCCTGGAGCGCGCGGAGCGGGCGCGGCGCGTGCGCGAGGGAGTCCTCCTGCTGCCCCGGCGCCAACGCGAGGTCCTGACGCTGCGCGTGGATGGCGGGCTGGCGTTCAAGGACATTGCCGAGACGCTCGGCATCACGGAGAACAATGCGAAGGTGCAGTTCCACCTGGCCGTGAAGCGTCTGAAGGCGCGGGTGGCCGAGCCGGAGGAGACGCAGTGATGGCCGCATGCCCGGAGCAGGAAGCACGGCTGGATTTGCATGCCGCGGGGGCGCTGGACACGTCGGAGACAGTCCTGTTGGTCCAGCACCTGGAGTCGTGCGCGGGGTGCCGCGAGGCCTTCGCCGCGTCGGTGGAGATGCTGTCGCTTCTGGCCCTCCCGGAGCCGACGGCGTCCGAGAAGAGCGCCCAGGACGCCCTGCCCCGGCGCACGCTGGAGGCGTGGCAACACGAGCACGCGCGCCCCTCGCCATGGCGCCGCAAGATGGGCGTGGCGCTGGCCGCCGCCGCCGCCGTGGCGTTCGCCGCCCTCGTCCCAGGCCTGATGAGTCCTGGGGGCCTCACGGGCGGAGCCGCCTCCGGCGCTGGAGATTCCGCTTCCGAAGCCCAGCAGGTGGAGGCGCAGACGCTCGCGGACTTCGAGGCGTGGGCGGGGCTGGAGCCGCTCGAGCCCGGCGCGGTGGTGGAAGACGAGGAGGCGCTCGAGGACCTCGAGCCCTCGAACGAGGACGACCTTCTGGGAGAGACGCTGTGAAGACGAAGACGCGCAAGTCGTGGGTGGTGCTGGCCGTGGTGCTCTCGCCGTGGCTGGCCTTGGCGAGGCCCGGCGCCAGGGAAGGCTCGGAGCCCGAGAGGGACCGGATGGAGCGCGCCGAGCAGCGGATGGAGCGCGCCGAGCAGCGGATGGAGCGCGCCGAGCAGCGGATGCGGCTGCGGCAGGTGCTGACGCTGTCGGACGTGCTGGAGCTCGACAACGCGCAGGCGTTGAAGGTGGAGCAGACGCTGCGCCAGTTCGACGAGAAGCGCCGGCCGCTGCGCGAGCAGGTCCGGGAAGCGGCGCGCACGCTCCATCAGGCCGCGAGAGGCGACAGCGCGGCGCAGGCGCAGGTGGACACCGCCGCCCTGCGCGCCTTCGAGGCCCGCGAGCGCATCGCGGCGTTGGACAAGGAGATGTACCAGGCGCTGGCGAAGGGGCTTGCTCCGGAGAAGCGGGCGAAGCTGGCGCTCGCCCTGGCGCGTGGCGGTGGCAAGCACTTCCGGGGCTGGAAGGACGACTCCTCCAAGGGGATGCGCGGCGACGACTGAGCCCGGCCTTCGGGCAATGGGCCCGGAGTCGTGGACAGGCGGGCGGACCTCCGGGGGCACTTCGGAGGTCCGTGACTACCGTCAGGAAGCCGACGGCGCGTGTCGCGCCGGCACCAGGAGGCTTCCATGCGTCTGCACCCGCGACTCGCGCCCTTGTTGTTGGCGGGGCTCTTCATGGCCTGCGCGAGCATCAACGTCAGCTCCAACTACGACCCGTCGGCCGTACAGGAGATCGACAGTTTCAAGACGTACGCCTGGCTCCCGCAGCCCGAGGGCGGCGACAAGCGCGTCTACAACCCCATCATTGGCAACCAGGTGATGAAGGCGGCGGACGACGTGCTGCAGTCCCGCGGCTACCAGAAGGTGGACGCCAGCGCGAACCCTGACTTCCTCATGGGCTGGCACGGCTCCATCCAGGACAGGCTGGAGGCCGACACGGTCAATGGCTACTACGGCTATCCGTACAGCCCCTTGTGGGATCCCTTCTGGGGGGGCCCCGTCGTCGCCGCGGCTCCGGAGACCTATGTCCGCGAGTACGAAGAGGGCACCATCCTGCTCGACGTCGTGGACGGGAAGTCCAAGCAGCTCGTCTGGCGCGGCAAGGCGCAGTCGGAGCTGAACGAGAACGCGTCGGCCGAGAAGCAGCAGAAGAAGCTCACCCAGTCGGTGGACAAGATTTTGGAGCGCTTCCCGCCCAAGCCCGGGAAGAAGTAGGGCGGCATGCACGTCCGGCGCCTCCGGCGGATGGGAGCGTCGAGCGCCGGACGTGGACCTGTCCTGGAGAACAACGGACGGCGGCCCGCGGGCGTGCGCAGCTTGAGCGGGCTCCATGTCCCGCCTCCGCCAACGAGTGGGTTGCGCGCTGCTCCTGGCCGTCCTGGGCGGGTGCTCCGTCGCGACACCTCGCTCGGAGCTGGCGCGGCGCGTGGGCCGCTCGGACCTGTCCATCGATGCGCTGCGCTCCCGCGTCCGAGACATGGCCCGCCGCTTCTCCGGGCTGCTGGAGGTCTCCGCGGATGACATCGCGGAGCGCTCGGGCTCGGCCGCGGTGCGCGAGGCGATGACGACGTTCAAGCTCAACGCCGTGCCCGCGATGCAGGGCGCCCTGCTCCAGCCGGACCCGGTGGCGGCGCTGGTGGATGCCTGGGCGCTGCTCGCGCAGCTCGAGCTCGCCCTCCCCCAATGGGCCGAGAGCGCCGGTGCGTCCCGCGAGGCGACCGATGCAGCCTCGCGCATGGTGCATCAGCAAGAAGCCGAGATTGAGGCGCTCTGGCGCGACGTGTCCGGACATGAGGACGTCTCCGCCCCGCGCAAGCGGGTCCATGAGTGGGCCGCGCGGAATCCGCTGGTGGGGGCGCTCGTGACACGTGTGTCCACGGTGTCGTTGCTCGCGGACGTCTCCGCGCTCTCGGGCGTCAACCTGC
Organism: Myxococcus stipitatus; assembly: GCF_037414475.1. The sequence goes on from NZ_CP147913.1 coordinate 980,635, forward strand.
GCGGCACGGCGGCGGTGCTCGAGGACGAGGTGCGGGACCTGACCACGCGCCTGGACCTCTATGCGGCCTCGCTGCCACGACAGGCCCGGTGGCAGGCGGAGTCACTGGCCCAGGAGGCGTGGCGAGCGCTCCCCGCGAAGGAAGTGCTCCGCGACCTCGAGCGCTCCGTGGACGCGTTGGACCAGTTGGGCGCGCTGGCGGCGGGGGCCTCCGCGCTGGTGGCGAGGGAGAGGAGCGCGGTGCTGGTGGCTGTGAGCACGGAGCGAGAGGCGCTCCAGCACTTCATCGATGAGGAGCGGCAGGCGGTGCTCGCGGCCCTCCACACCGAACGCGTGGAAGGGCTACAGCAGGGCGAGCGCATCGGCTACGGCCTGGTGGACCACGCCTTCCAGCGCGCCTCGGGGTTGGTGGACCGCGTCTTTGTCTGGCTGCTCGGGCTGATGGTGCTGGGCATCGTGGGAGCACTCCTCATCGCGGCCCTGCTCAGTCGAGCCTGGAAGCGCCGGGTGTCCGACTGAGCGCTCAGGGACTCGCGCCTTCGGAGGCCCCCACGGGCGACACCGCGTGGGATTCCTTGACGCTGGCGGGGAGGATGAGCGGCCGCTCCAGCCTGACGCGGTCCCACTTCCCCAGGTCCGCGCAGGCGTCATACGTCGTCTGCAGGAAGTCGAGCAGGAAGGCCCTCGGGTTGCTCGCGCGCCTCACGGCTTCGTAGGGCAGGAGGAACTCCTTGAGGTCCTTGGAGTATCCACCCGACGCGGGCTCCACCTGCGCCGAGGAGAAGCCCGGCGGCTCCGGCGCCGCATAGCAGTAGAAGGACGCGCCGCCCAGCGCCTCGGTGCCGGGCCAGAAGCCCGCGCTGCAGACCTCCTCGCAGTACGCCTCCGCGGTCACCGCGTCCGCGCCGGGACGCACGGGCGCGGGCCGCCCTCCGAAACGCGTCACCGCCAGGTCGAAGCTCCCCCAGAAGAACTGCACCGGGCTGCACTTGCCCGTGAAGCGGGCGCGGAACTCCTTCAGGACGAGGTTCGCTTGCAGCAGCGCGCGCCAGAAGCGCCGGGCCTGCTCGGGGACGTAGATGAAGTGGTGCTCGTCCTCGCTGAAGCGCGTGGTGTCATCGGGAATCTCCACCGGCCGGTCCCAGATGCTCACCTCGATGCCCAGCGAGCGCAGCGTGGCCATCACATCCCGGTAGAACTCGGCGACGGGGCGGGACGTCAGCTCCATGACGCGCACGTCACCGCGGCTGGTCAGGAAGCGCAGCTCGCTGGCGAGGAAGTCGAAGTCCACCTCGAAGCTCCCATTCCCGTAGGGGATGAGCATCGTGGACAGGCCTCGCGACGTCACCCGGAACGACACGTTCCACCAATGGTTCTCCGGCGGCGTCAGCGCCAACCGCACCTTGCCGAGCACCTGGGTGTACCGGTGCAGCGTGGCGAGGGTGTCCTTCCACTCCCCGAAGGAGAGCGCGGGCCACGCCTCCTCCTTCGTTCCCAGTCCCGGTGTCGACGCGATGGCCATGGCCGCCTCCTCAAGCCACGGTGGGCTCCACGCGGCGCCCACGCCATGGAGGCTCCTCGGGCCGCATGGTGGGAGGACGGAGGAAGGAGCGTCGGTGCTCGCGTGCCCCTTGCTCCACGAGCGCTGGAGCGCCGGCCCGAATGGCCGCTCTCCAGGGCCAGCGAGGCTGGCGAGCCCTACGGCTGCGCGAGCGCGGCGTCGATGGCCTTGCGCAGCTCGTCGCTCTCCGGCGTCACCTTGCTGGGGAAACCCGCGCGGACCTGGCCGTCCTTGCCCACGACGTACTTGTGGAAGTTCCACTTCGGCGCGTCGTGCTTCTTCGCGAGGAAGGCATACACGGGGGACTGGCCATCGCCCTTCGTCTTCACCTTCTCGAACATGGGGAAGGTGACCTTGTAGCGAAGCTCACAGAACCTGGCGATCTGCTCCGAGGTCCCCGGCTCCTGCTCACCGAAGTCGTTGGACGGAAAGCCCAGCACCTCGACGCCCTTCGCCTTGTACTCCTGGTAGAGCTTCTCCAGCCCCGCGTACTGCGGCGTGTAACCACACTCCGACGCGGTGTTCACGATGACCAGCACCTTGCCCTGGTAGTCGGAGAGCTTGGAGGACTTGCCATCGAGGCGGTTGGCGGAGAGGTCGTGCAGGGACATGGAGGGCTTCTCGCTGGCGGGCTGGGACTTCGAGGGAGTGGAGGGCTTCGTCGTCTCCCCGGCGAGCGCCGGGGTGACAGCGAGCGCCGTGGCGATGGACAGCGCATGGAGGGTTCTCATGGGGCCGCAACAATGCCGAAGCCGCGGCCCCGTTTCACGGCCTTCTGTCCTGTCTCCGACATCTCCCTCACCGCGTGCCGCCCGCGCCCCGGCGGGACGACGCGGGTTCCTCGCTCGTGAAGAGTGAGCGGAGCACCCGGCCGGTGGCGGACTTCACCTTCGCGACATCGCGAGGTGTGCCCTCGGCGACGATGAGTCCCCCCTCCTCTCCCCCTTCGGGCCCCAGCTCCACCACGTGGTCGGCCGCGCCGATGACCGACGGGTGATGCTCGATGACCACGAGCGTGTCGCCCCGGTCCACGAGCCGGCCCAGGAACGTGATGAGCTTCTCCACGTCTCCCAGGTGCAACCCGGTGGTGGGCTCGTCGAGCACGTAGAGCGTGGGCTCGTGCCGAGAGGACGCCGTCAACTCGGACGCCAGCTTCAAGCGCTGCGCCTCGCCGCCGGACAGGGTGTTGGAGCCTTGTCCCAGTTGGAGATATCCCACGCCCAGGTCCGACAGGCATTGCAGCGGCGCGGCCACCTTGGGCAGGGCCTTGAAGACATCCTTGGCCTCATCGGCGGACAGGCGGAGCACGTCGCCAATGGACAAGCCGTGGTAGCGAATCTCCAGCGTGGCCGCGTCGAAGCGGGCCCCGCCGCAGGCCTCACACGGCGTCACGACGTCGGGGAGGAAGGACATCTCGTGGGAGATGGAGCCCTGTCCCTCGCAGGTGGTGCAGCGTCCACCGCTGGCCGTGTTGAAGGAGAAGCGCGCGGCGCTGAAGCCCCGAATCTTCGCCTCCGGCGTCGCGGCGAAGGCGCGCCGCAGCTCATCCCAGATGCCCAGGAACGTCGCGGGGACGGAGCGCGGTGTGCGGCCGATTGGGGACTGGTCCACGGACATCACCCGCTTCACGGCGTCCACGCCACGCAGCGAGTCGAACGGCCCGGGCTTCGAAGACACCAACTCCAGCGCCTCGCGCAGCGCCGGGTACAGCACCTGCCGCACCAGCGTGCTCTTGCCGGAGCCGGAGACACCGCTGACGACGTTGAGCCGGCCCACGGGCAGCCGCAGGTCCACGCGCTTGAGGTTGTTGGCGCGCGCGCCCTTCAGCTCAATCCACTTCTGGGGTGCGCCGCGTCCGGAGGGAGGCCGGACCTGGGACTCCCGCAGCGCATGCGCCGTGGGTGAGTCGCCCTGGAGCACCACGTCCGGAGGCCCTTCGGCGAGGATGCGGCCACCGCCGCGGCCACCGGTGGGGCCCAGGTCCAACAGGTGGTCCGCCGCGCGGATGGTGTCCGAGTCGTGCTCCACCACCAGCACCGTGGAGCCGGTGTTCACCAGCGCGCGCAGGTTGTCGAGGAGCCGGTGCGTGTCACGCGGATGCAGTCCGATGGTGGGCTCATCGAGCACGTACATCGCGCCGGTGAGGCCCGCGCCCAGCTGCGCGGACAACCGCAGCCGCTGCATCTCTCCGCCCGACAGCGTGCCCGCGTTGCGGTCCAGCGACAGGTAGCCCAGCCCCACGCGCTCGAGGAATTCCATGCGCCGCAGCAGCTCCTGGCGGGAAGGCTCCCCCAGCAGCGCGCGGTCGCCCTTGAACTTCCAGCCCTTCACGCGCGCGAGCGCGGAGGCCACGGACTGCCGCACCACCTCATGGTAGCGAGCCCCCTCCAACCGCACGCCACGCGGCACCGGGTCCAACCGGCTTCCACCACACGCCTTGCAGGGCGCCGTCTCGCCCTCGGCCTGCGCGGGGGGACCGCCCTGCACTCCCGTGCCCTCGCACGAGTCGCAGCGGCCCTGCTTCGTGTTGAAGGAGAACCAGCGCGGGTCCAGCTCCGGCACGGCGGTGCCACACTTGGGGCAGGTGCGCTCGGTGGACAGCAGCGTCTCGCCCTTCGCCGTGCGGACCTTCAGCGCGCCCTGCCCCCAGCCCAGCGCCTTGTCGAACAAGTCCCTGGGCAGCTTCGCCAACTTGCCCTCGAACATGACCAGGTCGATGTCGTGCTCACGCGTCTTCGCCAGGCGCGGCGGGTCATCCGTGGAGGCGAGCTCCCCGTCGACGATGGCCTGGGTGATGCCCGCGCGCGCCGCCGCCGTGAAGACATCCAGGTAGGTGCCCTTGCGCGCCCGCACCGCCGGAGCCAACACCGTCCCGTCGCCCTTCATCGCCTGGAGCTGCGCGAAGAGGAGCTCTGGAGACATGGAGGTGATGGGCGTGTCGTCCTTGGGGCAGTGCGGCTCGCCCAGCTTGGCGAACAGGAGACGCAGGTAGTGGGCCACCTCGGTGACGGTGGCCACCGTGCTGGTGCCACCCGCGCGCGAGGTGCGCTGCTCCAACGCCACGGACGGAGGAATGGAGCCGACGCGCTCCACGTCGGGCCGGGGCATGGTCGGCAGGAACTGGCGCGCGTACGGGCTGAGTGTCTCCAGGAAGCGCCGCTGCCCTTCCGCGAACACCACGTCGAACGCGAGCGAGCTCTTGCCCGAACCGCTCGGCCCCGTGACGACGGTCAGCTTGCCCAGCGGAATCTTGCAGGACACGTCCTGGAGGTTGTGCTCACGCGCGTGCTCCACCTCGATAGCCGGCGCCGCGTCCTTCGCGGCCTTGCGCGGCTTCGACGGGCGGGCCTGCGCGCGGCGCTCACCGCGCAGCGCCTCCGCCGTCGCGCCCTTTCCTCTCGCCACGTCCGACGGAGTCCCTTCCGCCACCAGCCGCCCACCGTCGCGTCCACCCACGGGCCCCAGGTCGACAATCCAGTCCGACGCCTTCATCACCGACACGTCGTGGTCGACCACGAGGACACTCGCCCCCCGGTCCACCAGCACGTGCAGCGCGTCGATGACGTGGCGCACGTCCTCCGCGTGCAGGCCCGCGCTCGGCTCGTCGATGATGAACAGCGCGTCCTTCGACTCACTGGCCAGGGCGCGCGCAAGCTTCAGCCGCTGCGCCTCGCCACCGGACAGCGTGGACAGGGGCTGCCCCAGGGGCAGATAGCCCAATCCCAGACGGGCCACCGGCCCCAGCGTGCGCTGAAGCGCCGCGTCCTTCCCGAAGTGCTGGAGCACCTCCTCCACCGTCATCTCCAGCACCTGCGCCACGCTGAAGCCCTGGTGGCGGACGGCGAGCACCTCCTCCTTGAAGCGCCGGCCCCGGCACACCGCGCACAGCAGGGCCACGTCCGCGAGGAACTGCATCTCCACCGTCTCGTAGCCTTCGCCCGAGCACGCCTCGCAGCGCCCCTTGTCCACGTTGAAGGAGAAGTGGGCCGGCGTCAGCCCGCGCACCTCCGCGTCCGGCTCCGAGGCGAAGAGCTCACGCAACTTGTCCCACGCCTTGGTGTACGTGGCCGCGTTACCTCGCGACGTGCGGCCCAGCGGGGATTGGTCCACGAAGGTGATGGACTTCACTCCGTCCGCGCCCTCCACCGCGTCCACCACGCCCGGGGCCTCCACGTCCTTCACGCCGAGCCGCCGCGCCAGGTGCCGGTAGATGACCTCGTCCACCAACGTGCTCTTGCCGGAGCCGCTCGGGCCCGTCACCGCGCACAACACGCCCAGCGGCACGCTCACCGACAGCGCCTTCAGGTTGTGCTCACGCGCCCCGCGAATCTCCAGCGAGCCGGTGCGCTTGCGCGGCGCCCTCGGCGCCTCCCCCGTCCCCGCGAGCAGCCGTCCGGTGGGCAAATCATCGCGCTTCGCCAGCGCCTCGGGCGTGCCATCGAAGCACAGCTGTCCACCCTCGCGGCCCGCCCCGGGCCCCAGCTCCAACACGCGATGCGCGGAGCGGATGACCAGCGGGTCATGCTCAATCACCAGCGCGATGTTGCCGCGCTCGGCCAGCTCGGAGATGGCCTCCGTCAGCGGCGGCACATCCCCCGGGTGGAGGCCCACGGTGGGCTCGTCCAACACGAACAGCGAGCCCGTCAGCGACGTGCCCAGCGCCGCCGTCAGCGACACGCGCTGCGCCTCGCCTCCCGACAGCGTGCGCGCCTGACGGTCCAACGTCAGGTAGCCCAGGCCCACGCGCTTCAGGTAGCGCAGGCGCGCGGACAGCTCCCGCCGCGCCAGCTCCCCCTGCCCCGTCGTCGGACGCAGCGCATCCAGACGAGACAGCGCCTCCGTCAGCTCCAGTCCATGCCACCCCGGCAGGTCCAGCCCGCCCACGCGGTACGCACGGGCCTGCTCATTGAGCCGCGCGCCGCCGCAGCTCTCGCACAGCGAATACGCGCGGTAGCGCGCCAGCAGCACACGCACGTGCATCTTGTACGTGCGGCTCTCCATCCACCGGAACCACGCGCGCACGCCCGGATACTGGCGGCCCTCGTCATAGTCCCCCGCGCCCTCCAGCACCGACTCGCGCTGCGCGTTCGTCAGCGAGGACCAGGGCTTGTCCATGGGGATGCCCTTCTCGCGGCACCAGCGCTGGAGCATGCCCCTCTCCCACTGCGTCGACGCGCCAGACCAAGGACGGATGGCCCCATCCGCCAGGCTCAACGCCGGGTTGGGTGTCACCTTGTCCCAGTCGATGCCGATGGTGCGGCCAAAGCCCCGGCACGCCGCGCACGCGCCCACCGGAGACTGGTAGCTGAACAACCCGGGGCGCGCGGGCTCGAACTCGCGGGCACACTTGGGACACACCAGGCCGCGGCGCACGCGCTTCGCCTCCGCGCCCGCCACCCACACCACCGCCTCGCCCTCCGCGCGGTTCCACGCGTCCTCCACCGCCTGCGTCACACGCGACAGCTGCGACTGCGACAGCTTCACCCGGTCCACCAGCACCCGCGCCACACCCGCCGAGTCCGTCGCCTCCGAGGGCTTGAGCGACTCCAGCTCCCGCACCTCGCCCTGCACCACCAGCCGGTGATAGCCGTCCTTCAGCAACCGCGCGCGGGCGTCCAGGAACGACGCCGTGTCCGGGATTCGCAACGGGAACGCGATGAGGGCCGGGGCATCTGGTGACTCGCGTAGCAGCGCCGTCGCCGCGGAGCGCGCGTCCGTGCGCACCGCCTCCACGCCGCACGTGGGGCACACCGGCATCGCCTCGCGCGTGAAGAGCGCGGACAGGTAGGGCTCCACATCCGCCAGGGTGGCCACCGTCGAACGGGAGCTCTTCACCGGCGCGCGCCGGTCCACCGCCACGCCCGCGGCCACGGGCTCCAGCGCCTCCATGGGAGGCCGCTCCAGCCGCTCCAGGAACTGCCGGGCGTACGGGCTGAAACTCTCCACGAAGCGCCGCTGCCCCTCCGCGTACAGCGTGTCGAGCGCCAGGCTCGACTTGCCCGCCCCCGAGACGCCGGTGATGCAGACCAGTTCGCCCTCGGCCAGGTCGACGGAGAGTTCCTTCAGGTTGTGCGTGCGGGCGCCTACGAGGTGGGTCTTGTGCATTTCAGGTCGGAGGTTTAACGACCTGACAGTTCAATGCCAGTACCAAGTGGCCTGCCGCCCGGGGGTGAGCCCGCCCGGGTTGGGTGGAGGGCAGGCGGCTTGCTACAACAGAGCCCGCGAGCGCGCGGGGAGGCACCCCTTGGCCCCGCCCGCTCGGAAATCCCCCGCGACACAGGAGGCTCCATGGCCGAGCGAAGCGACAGGTCTCCGCCCCGTGACGCCTTGGTCCAGGCCTCACCTTCCCTGGTGCTGCTGGAAGTGGATGGGAGATGTGCCTCGGGCTTCATCGCCACGGACCAGGGCCACCTCGTCACCAGCCTGCACGTGGTGGCCGGCGCGCGCCTCATCCACGCGGTGATGGCGGATGGGACACGCGCCCAGGTGGACCACATCGCCGCGATGGATGACCGCAGGGACCTGGCCGTCCTCCGGCTCCCCGCACCACCGCCCGCTCCACCGCTGGACGTCTCGCCCGTCTCCCTCCCCGGCGAGGGGGACACCGTCTACGTCCTGCGAGCCATGGCCGGCCCCGCACCGGAAATCCGCGCGCAAGAAGTGCGGGCGGTGCAGGTGCTGGGGGATTGGCTCACCCTGCTGGAGTTGACGCGGACGCTGCCCGACGACGCCTCGGGCAGCCCCGTGCTGGACATGCGCGGCGCGGTGGTGGGCGTGGCCACGGCGGCCCTGGCCAATGGCCGGGCCCTGGGGCTCGTCATCCCGACCCGCTACGTCACCCCGCTTCTACGAACCTCCTCCCGCGCGCCCCTGTCCGCCCTGGAGGCACCGCGCCGCAGGGCCGGCCGCGTGCGTCAGGTGCCCCAGCATCCGTTGAGCCTGCTCGAGGGGGCCACCTCCGACGCGCTGGAGTCCATCGCCACCACGCTGGGCCACGCCATCAACACGGGCGCGCCCGCCTACAACCGGGGCGACGCGGATGGTTGTTACCGCCTCTACGCCCGGACCGCCGAGCGGCTCATCGACTCGTGCGAGGCCTTCCCCGGTGCCCAGCACGCGCTGCGCGACGGACTGCGCCGCTGCGAGGCCCTGCCCGATTCCGACGACCGCGCCTGGGCGTTGCGCGACACCTTCGATGGCTTGCTGGATGTCATCGGCCGCTGGCTCCAGGTCCGCCCGGAGACCGCGCGCGCCGCCCGGCCGGTGGCGCCGCCGCCCAAGCGCTACCTCAACTGACGCCCGGCCTCAGTCCTTCGAGCCCCACCGGACCGCCAACAGATATCCCGTGGGCTGCCGCTCCAACACCTCCACCCGCGCCTCCACGCGGGTGTAGCGCAGCACGCCTTCCACCACGCCCGCGACGAAGTCCGGAAGTGGATCTCCATCCACCACCCGCACCCGCCAGTCGCGCAGCCCCATCGCCTCCACGCCCATCCGCATGTCCTCGCGCCCCGCACGCAGGTACGTGGGCAGCCGCGCCAGACACCGTTCCGTTCCCAACAGGGGCGCGGCGGTGGCGAAGATGCGCCCCACCAACGTCTGGGCGAAGCCCTCCACGTAGCGAAGCCCCAGTGCGCGATTGGCCTCTTCCAGGGGTTTTCCCACACAAACAAAACGCCGGGCCACGCCCAGCGCGGCGCGCCATACCGTCAGCGGGTAGTACTCCTGGAAGACCTCCGCGTCGTAGCCAATGTCTCGCAATGATTGGGCAAACGCACCCGTCGGCTTGAGCGCATGGACAAACAATCCCTCGAAGTTGCGCCGGGATACCTGCACCGGCAGGGGCGGAGCCTTCCAGGACTCTCCCACCGCGTCCTCCGAGCCAACCCGTTCCATGGCGTTCCCCCAGAACGACTCGCCAGTCCAGCCCCATTCTAACAGCCTGGACTCCGCAAGGCTTTACTTGCCCTGGAAAACTAGCGTCGTGGCACACTTCAACAACGCGGGGGGCCCGTGCAACGATGGTGATTTGCTTGCGAGGAGTCCAATGCGGGTCCTGATAGTCGCTCAGGGAGGGGCGGACCTGTCGCCACTGGAAGCCCTGCTGGAAGAGCGGGGGGACACGGTGGTCCACGTCTCGCGCGACGTGGAGGTCCCCGCGGCCTGGCGCGCCGGTGCCTGTCCATTGGTGGTTCTGGACACCCGCGACGAGGGCTCTCGCGTGCCGCTGCTGCGGGCCCTGCGCAGCCTGCCCGGAGGCAACGCGGCGGTGGTGTTGCTGGTGGCGCGGCGCGGCGCGTTGCACACCGCGACACTGGCATTGGAAGAAGGCGCCGACGAGGTCCTCGCCTGGCCCCTGGACATGGAGGAGCTGAAGCTGCGGCTGGGGATGGCGGAGCGCCGCTCACTGCGGCGCGAGTCACGCGCGGGGGTGCCCTTCGGCGACGCGCTGCGCGACACCCTCCTGGCCGTCAGCCCCGTCCCCACCTGCATCACCACGCTGGTGGACGGACGGGTGGTGGCGGCCAATGACGCCTACTTCCGGGCCTTCGGCTACACCCGCGAGGAGATGCTGGGCAAGACGACGGTGGAGCTCCACTTGTGGGACCGCCCCTTCGACCGCGCGCAGGTGGTGGAGCGGCTGCGGCAGCACGGCACGGTGCGAGGCGCGGATGCCCGCTATCACACCCGCACGGGCGAGGTGCGCCACACGATGCTCTTCATGGGGTTGGTGCCACTGGGAGACGAGCCCCACGTCATCTCCTTCTTCCCGGACATCACCCCGCTCAAGCAGGCCGAGGAGGAGCTGCGCCGCTCCGAGGTGAGCTTCCGCACCCTCATCCAGAGCCTGCCGGACCTGGTGGCGGTGTTCGACCGCGACGCCCGCGTGCGCTACGCCAACCTCAAGGTCGCCCGCGCGCTGGGCTACTCCGACGTGCGGGAGCTCGTCGGCAAGCACATCTCCGACCTGATACCCCCCGAGGACCTCGCCTCCGCGGACGCCCGCATGCACGAGGCGCTGCGCACCGGCCGCAACGCGCTACAAGAGCGGCGCATGGTGCGGTGCGACGGCGGCATCCTCCACGTGGAGTCCACCACCTTCCCCCTCCACTTCGACGGAGAGGACTCCATCGTCTCCGTGGCGCACGACCTCACCGAACGCCACCAGATGCAGGCGCGGCTGCGGCTCGCCGAGCGCATGGCCTCCGTGGGCACCCTCGCCGCGGGCGTGGCGCACGAAATCAACAACCCCCTGGCCTACCTCACCGCCAACCTCTCCTTCGCGCGCGAGGAGCTCTCCCACCTGCCCGGCCCTGGCGAGCCCGGCGTGGAGCCGGAGCAGTCGCGCTCGCTCGCGGACGCACAATCCGCGCTCGCCGAGGCCCAGCAGGGCGCCGAGCGCGTGCGCACCATCGTCCGCGACTTGAAGACCTTCAGCCGGGTGGACGCGCTCGAGGACTCCATCATCGACGTGCGCCAGGTGCTCGACTCCACGCTGAACCTGGCCACCACCGAAATCCGCCACCGCGCCCGCGTGGTGAAGTCCTTCGAGGACGTGCCGCCGGTGCGCGCCAACGAGTCGCGCCTGGGCCAGGTGTTCCTCAACCTGCTGGTCAACGCCGCGCAGGCCATCCCCGAGGGCGCGCCGGAGCGTCACGAGATTCGCGTCACCGCGCGCGTGGGCGACGCGGCCCGCGTGCTGGTGGAGGTGGCGGACACGGGCGTGGGCATCGCCGTGGAGCACCTGCCCCGCCTCTTCGACCCGTTCTTCACCACCAAGGCCCCCGGCGTGGGCACCGGCCTGGGCCTGTCCATCTGCCACAACCTGGTGACGGCGCTGGGCGGCGAAATCCGCGTGCGCAGCAGCCCCGGCAAGGGCTCCACGTTCCAGGTGCTCCTGCCCGCCTCCGAACAGCCTCGCGCGGAGCCGGAGCCGCTCGTCATGGAGACGCCCGCCGTGGAGAAGCGCGGCCGGCTGCTCGTCGTGGATGACGAGCCCCTGGTCTGCACCGCGCTGGGCCGCACGCTGCGCCCTCACCACGACGTCACGCTCGCCACGCGCGCCCAGGACGCGCTGGAGCGCATCGAAGCGGGCGAACACTACGACGTCGTCTTCTGCGACCTGATGATGCCGGGCATGAGCGGCATGGACTTCTACTCCACCCTCCTGAAGCGCCATCCGGACCAGGCCCGCCGCGTCGTCTTCCTCACCGGCGGTGCGGTGACACCTCAGGCGCGCGCATTCCTGGAAACCATCACCAGCCCCCATATCGAGAAGCCCTTCGCGGGCCGCGAGCTCCTGTCCTTGGTGCAAGAACGATTGGCTCGTGTCTGATCCGGGTCAGTGTCCACCTGTGGAAGAATCGGACAGGCACACTCCCTGGCTGTCCATCAATTCCCCAGCGCTTCCACGGCCCTGCCCAAGCAGCGTCCCACGACACCCTCGCAAGTCCGCATATTGATTGAGCTCAAACTAAATCCCTCGTCCAAAGGTGCGGGACTCCTGAAGATTTTCCAGGGTGGAAGGGCGGGTTCGCGGGCTGGTACGCGGGTTGCTCTCTGGCTAACGCGCCGCACCGAGGAGTCCTCGTGAGCGGCTGAGTCGAGCGGTGTCCGGGCAGGCCGGGGGCCGTTCGGTTCCCGGGTTCGCTTGGAGGCTCTTGGCGTGACGTTGGACAGGAACATGCGACGTGGGGTGCGCGCGGCGTGCGTGCGGTGGCTGGGGGTGGCGATGGTGGCCTCGGCCAGCACGGCGTGCGCGGCCTCCACCGCTCCGGCCTCGGCGGCGCGTGGCGCCCAGCCCTTCACCGCGGACACCGTGGTGGAGCGCGCGAGGACGCGGGCGCAGGCGGCGTACCAGGAGCCGCGCTCGACGCTGCCTGAGAACTACAAACACCTGAGCTACGACGCGTACCGCGACATCCGCTTCCGTCCGGAGAAGTCCGAGTGGCGCGCCGAGGGGCTCCCCTTCCAGGCGCAGTTCTTCCACCCGGGTTTCTTCTTCCAGTTCCCGGTGGCCATGAACGAGGTGTCCGGCGGCAAGTCCGCGCCGCTGCGCTTCTCGCCGGAGTTCTTCACGTACGGGCCGCTGGTGAAGCCCGGTCCGCTCAAGCAGGCGGATGGCTTCGCGGGCATGCGCCTCATGCACCCGCTCAACAGCCAGGAGTACTTCGACGAGCTGGTCGTGTTCCTGGGCGCCAGCTACTTCCGCGCGCTGGGCAAGGGCAACCTGTATGGCCTGTCCGCGCGAGGCCTCGCCATCGACACGGCCACGTCGCGCTCGGAGGAGTTCCCCTCGTTCCGGGAGATGTGGCTGGAGAAGCCCGCGCCCGGCGCGGACCGCGTGGTGGTGCACGCGCTGATGGACAGCCCCAGCGTCACCGGCGCGTTCCGCTTCACGCTCATCCCCGGGGACAACACGGTGATGGAGGTGGAGGCCACGCTGTTCGCGCGCAAGCCCGTGCAGCAGCTGGGCGTGGCGCCGCTGACGAGCATGTACATGTACGGGGAGAACGACCGCGGCGGCTACGACGACTTCCGGCCGGAGGTGCACGACTCGGATGGCCTCTTCGTCTGGACGCGCGGCGGAGAGCAGCTCTGGCGGCCCCTGCAGAACCCCGCGCACGTCAACGTCTCCAGCTTCCAGCTGGACGGCGTGCGGGCCTTCGGCGTCCTCCAGCGCGACACGGCCTTCACCAGCTACGAGGACCTGGAGGCTCACTACGAGCGCCGCCCCAGCGCGTGGGTGGAGCCGGTGGGCGAATGGGGTCCGGGCGTGGTGCGGCTGGTGGAGCTGCCGACGCCCGACGAGACCAACGACAACATCGTCGCCTTCTGGGTGCCCCAGGAGCCGCTCGTCCCCGGCAAACCCCTGCGCGTCGCCTACAAGCTGCACTGGGGTTCGCGCTCGCCGTGGCCCAAGACGGGCGCTTCCGTGGTCAGCACGCGCGTGGACGCGGGCGATTCATGGAAGGGCGCGAAGCTGAAGGACACGCCCAGCATGCGGCGCTTCGTCATCGACTTTTCACCGTCGCCCTCTCCGGACGCGGAGGGTGATGCACCGGTGGAGGCCGTGGTCAGCGCCTCCTCGGGCCAGGTGCTGCGTCCGCATGTGACACGACACACGCCCACCGGAGGGTGGCGGGCCACCTTCGAGCTGCACCCCGCCGCCCCCGCTGCCCCCACCGAGCTCCGCGCGTTCCTCAAGCGCGGCTCGGAGACCCTCACCGAGACCTGGAGCTACCTGTGGATTCCGTGACGACGATGTCCCCTTGCGCCTCCGTCCCGACCACCGCCTGGGCCCGCCCCGCGCCGCGAGCGATGCTCGACGCCTTCTTCCGGGGCTTCGGCTTCACCTCCGAGGCGGACCTGTCCGCGCTGGCCGCATGGGTGCTGGAAGGCCATGGCACCCACGGGAACACGCCGCAGATGGGCGTGGCGCTGGCGCGCGCGCGCATGGAGGCGTGGCTTTCGGGGGTGCTCGGCGTGGAGCACGCGGGCCCGGGGCTCTTGGCCCGCGGCCGCGCGGCCTTCGTGCTGTGTGATGGCGCCAGCCGGGGCACGAAGCTGCTCACGCGGCCTTCGGTGCCGGAGGACTTCGTGCGCGCGGTGCGCCTGGCGGTGCCGGTGCCTGCTCCGGCGCAGCTCAGCAGCGTGATGCCCGAGCAGCGGCTGTCGCTGTGGCCGTTTGGTGGGCTCCTGCGCCGCATGTGGCGCGGAGCCTCGCCGGGCGTCCCCATCTCCCGCTGAGGCGGGAGACGCCGAGCCCCGCGATGGAAGCCCACTCCTTCTCGCCCGAAAGCACCGGACCGAGGCGCGCCGCCGTCCTCGGCCTGGCGGCCGTCACCACCGTCATCGGGACGCGGGAGATGCACCGCCTGCTGAGCGCGCAAGGCACGTCCGCGCCAGAGGTCGTGCTGATGGTGCTCTTCGCGCTGTGCTTCGGCTGGATTGCCCTCTCCTTCTGGACGGCCGTCGCGGGCTTCCTGCAACTGCTGCTGGGCCCCCGTCTCCCGGGGCTGCGCTACCCCACGCCGGAGGAAGAGGCCCGTCCACTGGCGTCGCGAACGTCGGTGGTGATGCCCATCCACAACGAGGACCCGACGGCGGTCTTCGCCAACGTGCAGGCCACGTATGAATCCGTGGCGGCCACGGGGCACCTGGACGCCTTCGACTTCTACGTGCTGAGCGACTCCACGCGCGCGGAGGCGTGGGTGGCCGAGGAGCTGGCGTGGTCGGACCTGGTCCGCCGCGTGGGAGGCCAGGGGCGCATCTTCTACCGGCGGCGCACGGACAACACCGGGAAGAAGGCTGGCAACCTCGGCGACTTCTGCGAGCGGTGGGGCCGCCGCTACGACTTCACGGTGGTGCTGGACGCCGACAGCCTGATGGACGGCCGCACGCTCGTGAAGATGGCGCGGCTGATGGAGCTCAATCCCCGCGCGGGCATCCTCCAGGCCCCTCCCATGTGCGTGGGCCGCACGACGCTGTTCGCGCGTCTCCAGCAGTTCGCGGGCCGGGTGTACGGCCCCGTCGTCGCGGCGGGCGCGGCGGCGTGGCAGCTGGGCGAGTCCAACTACTGGGGCCACAACGCCATCCTCCGCACGGAGGCGTTCATCAACCACTGCGGCCTGCCCGTGCTGCCCGGCAAGCAGCCCTTCGGCGGACACATCCTCAGCCACGACTTCGTCGAGGCGGCGCTGATGCGGCGCGCGGGCTACACGGTGTGGTTGGTGCCGGAGCTGGGGGGCAGCTACGAGCAGCCTCCGCCCAACCTCCTCGCCTACGCGCAGCGAGACAGGCGTTGGTGCCAGGGCAACCTCCAGCACCTGAGCCTGGTCCTGGCGGGCGGCCTGCATCCGCTCAGCCGCGCCCACTTCCTGATGGGCGTCATGTCGTATGTCGCCTCGCCGCTGTGGCTCCTGTTCCTGCTCTCCGGCCTGGCGGCGGCGCTGCATGACCGCTTCCTCCTGGACCCGCACATGCTGGAGACGCCGCACCTGGTCTTCGACGCCCCCGCCGCGCTGCGGCTGTTCGGCGTGTCCATGGCCATGCTGTTCGCGCCCAAGCTGATGGGGCTGACGCTGGCCCTGTTCCGCCCGGGCGAGGCGGCGCGGATGGGGGGCCGGGTGAGGTTGGTGCTGAGCGTGCTCGCGGAGAGTGTCCTCGCGTCGCTGCTCGCGCCGGTGATGATGCTGTTCCAGTCGCACTTCGTCTTCGGGACGCTCCTGGGCTACCGGGTGAACTGGTCCAGCCAGCAGCGCGAGGACGCGGACCTGCCGTGGTCCGAGGCGGCGCGCCGTCACGCGGCGCATGTCGCGGTGGGCGTGGGCGTCGTCGCCGTGGCGGCCCTGGTGTCCTCGTCGCTGGTGGCCTGGCTGATGCCCGTCGTCGTGGGGCTGCTCCTGTCGATTCCCCTCACGGTGCTCACCGCGCGCGCCTCGCTGGGGACGTGGGCCGCGCGCCGGGGCCTGTTCCTGCTTCCCGAGGAGACGGAGCCGCCCGAGGTGCTCGAGCGCGCGCAGTCCCTCTGCGAGGAGAACGCGGCCGAGTCCGTGGACGATGCCGTGGAGCGGGTGCTCTCCGACACGAAGACCCACGCGCTGCACCTGGCGCTGCTGGAGTCCCAGCCCGAGCTCATCCGGGACTCCGCGCCCGCGGCCCTCGAGTCCGCGCGCCGCAAGCTGCTCGGAGGTGTTCCCGAGCCCCTCTCCGCGCAGGAGAAGGTCGCGGCCCTGCTGGACATCGACACGCTGAGCGAGGCGCGCGAGCAGCGCCTGACGCGCACCGTGTCCTGACACGCGCGGACGTCAGGGCGTCGAATCCCTCAAGACGGCATCCAGCGGGAGCGAGCGCCCGGCCAGCGCGGTGCGGCGCACCTCCCGGTCCTCGAACCTGCATGACATCAGCGCGCGTGCGCTGAAGCCCGCCGCGCGGGCCAGCCGGGAGAGCCGGGCCTTGAGCTCGCTGCGAGGAACCTTCTCCGTGGACGTCAGGCCCACGACGATGCGGTTGGCCGTGGTCCGCGCATCGAAGGCGTGGAGCTGCGCGAAGCTGGCGCGCCACGTCTGGAACATCTCCGGATAGAGCGGATTGGGGGCGCGGTGCACGTTGCTCACCGCCACGCCTCCGGGCGCGAGCCTCGCGCGGACCGACTGGAGGAACTCCCACGTCGACAGCGCTCGGGGCGCGCCTCGGGGGCCGAAGGCATCCAGGAGGATGACGTCGTACGCGGGCCCGGGGGTTTCGAGGAAGCGCCGTCCGTCATCCAAGTGCGCGAGGAGCCGCGAATCTTCGCGCAAGCCCAGGTAGCGCCGGGCGATGTCGAGCACCTCCGCGTCGCAGTCCACCGCGTCGATGTGCGCCTCGGGGTACGCGGCGCGAAGGAACATGGGCAGCGCGCCTCCGCCCACCCCCACCATCAGGATGCGCCGGGGCTCGCTCACGAAGGCCACGCCGCCAATCATCCCCTGGGTGTATTCGAGCTCCAGCCGCAGCGGGTAGCCGGGCCGCACCACGCTCTGGAAGGCGCTGTCCCGGCCGAACTGGAGATAGCGCCGGCCCCCGCTGTCCTCGCTGACGATGCAGCGATAGGCGCCGGGCCGGCCCATGTACAGCACGGTGCGCGGCTGCGACAGCCACCGGAACACGCGCGACAGGTAGCGCCGCGAGCGAGACCGGCGGCCGCCATCCAACACGAGGCCCAGCGAGGCGCCCTCACGCGAGAGCACCCGCGCCCAGGGAGCCTCGCGCCACCAGGGACGTCCCGCTCGAGGACACGCCCTCCAGGAGCCGCTGTCGCCCGCGCCCACGATGACTAGGCGAAGAAGCGGCGGAGCACGGCCACCATGGACGCCACGTCGGCCGCACACGCCATCTCGCGGATGGAGTGCATGGACAACATGGGGTTGCCCACGTCGACGGTGCGGATGCCGAGCTGTCCGGCGGAGATGGGGCCGATGGTGCTGCCGCAACCCAGGTCCGTGCGCGTGACGAAGTGCTGCGGCGTGACTCCCACCGAGCGGCACAGCGAGGCGAAGTAGGCCCACGACTCGCCGTCGGTGGCGTAGGACTGGTTCACGTTCGACTTGATGACGGGGCCCGCGCCCATCTGCGGCTGGTGCTTGGGCTCATGCAGCGCCGCGTAGTTGGGATGAACCGCGTGCGCCATGTCCGCGCTCACCAGGAACGACTGGGCCATGGCGCGGTGGAACGCGTCGGGCTTGCCGTCCGAGTGCGACAGGGTGATGCGCTCCAAGAGCGACCGCAGGAACGGAGACGCGGCGCCCTGCGCGCTGCGGCTGCCCACCTCCTCGTGGTCGAACAGGATGAGACCGCTGGTGGCCTCGCGCGACGCCGGCGCGGACAGCAGCGCGGACAGGCCCGAGTGGCAGCTCGCCAGGTTGTCCAGGCGAGGCGCGTGGAGGAACTCCGAGTGGGCCCCCGAGCGCGTCGACGGCTGCAAGTCGTAGAGGCACAAGTCGTAGCCGAGGATGAGCGAGGCCTCCGTCTTCACTCCACCGCGCGCCAGCTCGTTCACCAGCGCGGCCTTCAGGTCCACCTCGCCCGCGCTCTCCAGGCCCAGCACCGGCACCATGTGGTCCTGGGCGTTGAGCTTCAGGCCGTCCGTGTTCACTCCGCGGTTGAGGTGGATGGCCAGGTTCGGCACGCGCAGCAGCGGCTTGCGGAAGTCCACCAGGTAGCCGCGCGGCACGCCGCCCTTGCCCCCCTTCCCTCCCTCCATCACCACCACGCGGCCCGCGAGCGACAAGTCGCGGTCCGTCCAGGTGTGCAGCAGCACGCCGCCGTACACCTCGACGCCCAGCTGCTGGTAGCCGTTCTTCGCGACCTGCGCGTGGGGCTTGAGCCTCAGGTTGGGCGAGTCCGTGTGGGCGCCGACCAGCCGGAAGCCCGCGCGGTCTGCGGGCGTCGTGCCGAGCTGGAAGGCCGCGATGCTGGTGTCGCCTCGCGTGACGAAGACGCGCTCGCCCGGCGTCAGCGACCAGGACTCGCGCTCATCCAGGGCGCGGTAACCCGCCTGCTCCAGCCGGCGGGCCGTCTCACGCACCGCATGGTACGGCGTGGGCGAGGCGTCGATGTACGCGAGCAGGTCATTGGCGAGGGCATCGGTATCGGTCGGGCTCATGTCGACCCGAAGCTAACTCCGACCGGGCGCCGCGCCACGTCCGAATCACGCCCTCCGAGCGGGCGGACGGGCTCCCGACAGTCCCGGGGGCGTCACCGTCGAGGACGGCTTCGCCTGGGGCGCCGCGTCCAGGAACGTCCCCAGGAGCACCCACCTCCGGGCCTCGGACTCCGCGCCGCGCCGGGCGAGCAGGGGCGTCGTGTAGTGCCAGAAGGGCAGGCGGTACACGGTGACTCCCCCCACCGTGCTCACCTTCGTCATCTCCGAGAGGTGTCCGTCCTTCTCGTAGACCAGGTACTGGTGGTCCACCCCTGGCATCGTGAGGCTCAGGTGCATGTCCACGTAGCCGTCGCGAGCCTCGGCCTCCTCGGGGTGGTGGTCGTTGTGCGGGCCGGAGTAGTCGCCGGGCCCGTAGCACAACACCTGGATGCCCCAGCCCCGGCGCAGCACCCGACCACTGACGGCGGCGGCGAACGCGGCGAACGTCTCCGAGCGCAGCATCGTGGTGAGCCCCACCGCCTCCGCCGCGCGCCAGGAGCGCGAGCGCCGATTCTCCAGGAGCGCCGTTCGCACCCGCACCGTCTTGGGCAGGAGCTCCATGTAGTTCATCGTCATCCCGGAGATGGAGTCCGCGGGGATGGGGTCCTCCATGGGCACCACCAGCTCGCTCAGGGCCTTGTCCAGCGCATCCCGGCAGGCGGCCGCCCGGTCCGCGTCCACCACCCCCTGAAGCGAGACGAAACGGCGCGCCGGGTCCAGCAGCGCCCCTGACACAGCCTTGTCACGCCCGTCGAGGATGCGGCGGCCCTTGGCGGTGAGGAGGTCTGCGAACTCGGAGGGGAAGAGCTTCTTCATGGCGGTGTCCAAGGACACCCGGCTCGACTCGAACCGGGATGCAGGGCTCTCGCATACGGCTTCACGGACCGCTTGTCCTGCGGAAATACGCGCGCCTCCCTGCTCGCCCGTGCCCCCTCCGGCTCATGACGGCTGTGTGACGTCACGCGTCAGCATGTCTCGGTGAAACATCCTGCTTCGGAGATTGCGGTCAAATTTCAGTGGAGGGACAACCTTTCCGAGCCCCCCGCGATAACCCAATGATTCGCCGAATCCCGGAGACTCCCCCAGGCATGGATCCGATCCGCAACCGTTCTCGCGTCGTCACGTCGAACCCGTCCACGTCCCTCCAGCCGCAGGCGGAGGCGAAGCAGGCCGCGGCTCCGGCCAAGGCCAACGCGGTGGGGCACACCCAGCTCAGCTCGTTCGAGGCCAAGGTCGGCACGCCCGGCCAGGCGCTGGCCACGCTGCCGGGCGCCTGGCGCGGGGGACCGGAGACCGAGGTGGGCAAGGCCGTGCAGGCCATCTGGGACCGGATGAAGAACATGCCGGGGGCGGATGTCACCATCAAGGGTGACACCCCGGGGTCGCTGCTGGGCCGCGCCATCCTGGACGGCAAGAAGGTGACGAACGAGCAGATCATCGCGATGTCCAAGATTTCGCTGGAGCAGCTGGCGACGGACCCCAAGGACCGCGAGAAGGTGCTGAAGAAGGTCCCCAACGCGCGCGAGCTGCCGGTGCACAAGTTCACCGTGGCGATGCTCTCCGCGGCGACGGGTGTGGACCCCAAGAAGCTGTCCGAGGCCTGCCCCGACCTGGGCCTCACGGGTGCACCGGGCACCCCGCTGCTCTTCGCGGCGGACGGCGCGGGCCTCCAGCGCTCCACCGCGCTGCACGACTTCACGGACTACCTGCGTGGCGCGGGCCTCAAGGGCATGAACAAGGCCGTCTGGGGCGTGGAGAACCGCGTCCTGTCCGCCCTCGTCTCCGCGGTGGGCGGCGGCCGGTACTAACGCCGTCTGCTTGGCTTCACCCCATGAAGGGCCGTGTTCCCCAGAAGGAACGCGGCCCTTCGTGCGTTCAGCCGTCGTCGCGAGCCTCCGCGCCCGAGAGCTTCAGCCGCGCGGACTCCAACCGCTTGGCGCGGACCTTCCCCGCCACGTCAAGCAGCCGCCGGTCCCTCTCCCAGCGCTCACGAGTGGTCGCGTCGACCTGGGCCCAGAGCGGCTCGCACTGCGTGACGGTGTGTTTGACCCGCGCGAGCGCACCGCCCAGCGCCACATGCGTCGCCGCGGAGGACGGGTCCGCCTGGGCCAGACCTCGCATCATGATCGCCAGGGCGAGGAGCTCTTCGCGGGTGGAGTCCGGCCAGCCACAACGCCGACCGACCTGGAGGAGCCACCCGAGCAACGCGAGCTGGACGTGGCAGTCCTCCACGGTCCGAAAGGGCTTGAGGTAGCGCGTGTAGCCGTCTCCCGGGAGGACCTCGTCGGAAGACACGGCGACGTCCTCGAGCCGCAGCTCCGCGTGGGGGACTTCGGGAACAAAGGGCAGCTCGGGGAGCTCCGTGACGCGGAGGCCCGGGCGCTTCGCATCCACACACACCATGCGGAGCCGGTTGCGGCCCTGTGTGTCTTGTCCCTCGGAGGCAACCACGAGCAGCAGCTCCGCGAACGAGCCCAGCGTGACGAAGGTCTTCTCCCCCGTGAGCGTCCAGCCCGAGCCCGCCGGCGACAGGCCCGTCTGGATGGCGGAGGGATGTGCCCCGGACGGCTCCGTGGCGCAGAGCGCCGTGGGCCGATCCGCGGCGAGCGTGGGGAACAGGAAGCGATGCGCGGCGTGGTAGCCCGAGGCAAAGGCATACCCGAGCCGGTCCGAGCGAAAGCCCCCCGCGAGCGCCAGGTCCGCGGGCGCGGGGAATCGGGACACGAGCTCCACGTGACGGCGCCACCAGGCCTCGACGGAGTCGAGCGTGGCGGGCTCGGGGGGCTCGATGAGCAGGTAGGAGAGGATGTCGTTCACGGGGCCACTGTACGCCGGGCCCGCGGAGTCAGGCACCTGTCCCTGTACGGCCAGACCTCATGGGCAAACACTCCCACGCGAAGTCATTGCCTGAATCAACAATCATGACTCCGTCCGGGCGCACCATGGGCAGACATCAACCATGGGCAACCCGTCGGACGTGGAGGTCCAACGGGCCACCCCGGACGTCTTGAGCTTCGCGCTACGGCTTCCAGCGGATGTGCAATGGGCCCCCGTTGCCAATGCAGTTGTAGTCCGCGAACGCCCTGCATCCGCCGCACTCCATCTTCATTTCATGCAGCGAGTTGTTGCAGCACCGCACACTACAGGTGCGCAGGTCGGGGCTACATTTCTCAATCACGGTGGGGGTGCATTCAAGAGCGGCCTCCGAATTCCCTTCCACCTGGGCGGCTTCGTCGACGGGGACCGTGGCCGGGTCCATCGCCTCCGCCACCGGCCCGCCACACGCCGCCATCGTCACCAACCCCAAAAACAAGACACAACGTCGCAATGCCACGACGGTCATGAACTCCTCCTCTTTGGGTGTGCGCCTGTCCAACTCAAGAACAAGGCAAAAACAGTAAACACCTCAAAACCGACAAAGGCAATATCGCTCCCGAAAAATAGTTGCCTGAGGCAACCTATCTCCGCAATCCGGTTACAGGCACCAGACATGACGGAATGTGACCGGACAGGGTCCAGGGAGCCCCATCCAAGGGATTCCCCAATGTCAGACACGCTCGGATGGCCCATCGAGGCCCGCGAGCGGCGGGCGTCCCTCCAGAGGGACACCCCTCACGGCGCCGTGCTTGCCATCGGTCCGCCGGGACAGAGTCCGCCCTCCAGGGGAATCGTCACACTCCGCCTCGCACGAACTCCCCTCTCCCCACCCAGTAGCGAGGCCCCGGCCCCTGAACGGCCGCCCGGGCCTCGGGGTTCACGAACCGGCACGTCCCCAGGGAAAGACAGCCACAGCTGAAGCCCGCGCTCACGGGCGTCAGCGCCGTCTTTCTCATACGCGGAGCTGAGTGATGCCCAGGCTCGGGAGCGCTGGAGGGACATGGGCGTCGACCCGGACTTCATCGACCTGCGCGCCACCTGGCACGACAACCCGATGGCCGGCACGCTGACGGACGCATTGAAGAAGCTCCTCGGGTGTCCACCCCTGCGCTTCGACACCTGGGCCCAAGAACATGCCGCGCCTTCCGCGCCTCCTCGGCCCGCTGAGCACGGCGGTGTGTCCGCCCCAGAGGCCGCCCAGGTGAGGCCCCTGCCCTTCCTCCGGCCGGGGCCTGCCCAGGGCGCGCAACGCCCCGGGGCGTGTCCACCCTGGAGTCAGCGGATGCACGCGCGGCGACGCGAGTCGAGCCCCGTGTACCGGGCCCCCACGTGGCCGCGCTCGAAGCGGGAGCCGGACCTCACCCCGCCAAACGCTTGCGCCCCGAGGCCGTCTTCTTTCGCTTCGTGACCTTCGGCGTGGACTTCGACCCCTTCGCGGGCTTCGACGCGGAGCGGGTCTTGGACTTCGTCGAGCGCTTGCGCGGGGCCGGGGCCTTCTTCACCTTCTCCGGCGCGAGAATCGTCCCTCGGCACTTCGGAGAGCCACAGCGGCACATGTACAGGGCCACGGACTCCGGCCCCATGTCCTCCGTGCGCTCATAGGCATAGTCGTAGACCAGCTCCTCGCCGACCTCCAACGCGCGCAGGGCGAAGATGTAGATGCGCTTCTTGTCGATGAGCGCCTCACAGTTCGGTTCGCACGAGTGGTTGATGTAGCGCGCCTCGTTGTGCAGGGTGCCGGCGTCGAGCACCGTCTTGCTGTCCAGGTTGAACAGGAAGGTGTGGTGCCGCTCCATCGCCTCGTCGTCGTAGCGGCGGTCCGCCTCGGCCTGGGTGATGCGCTCGCCGACGTACTCGATGATGCGCTCGCCCTTGCGGATGCGGCGAGTGGCGAAGGCGCCCGTGCCCTGGATGGACGACGGACGCAGCTCGAAGGGAATGGGCTTGGGAGAAGGAGAAAATGTGGGGGATGGCATGCGGGTATGAGCGGCCCGGAGTTCACGTCGGCCAGGACGCTCCATCAACGGCGGTGTAGCGTGCACCAGTCGGACTCATGATGAAAGGCGCTCGATGATGCGATGGTGGCTGGTCCTCGGTGCGGTGAACGCGTTCCTGTCCGTGGCCGCGGGAGCCTTTGGTGCACATGGCCTCAAGGCCCGGCTTGCTCCGGACCTCCTCGTCATCTTCGAGACCGGTGCTCGCTACCACATGTATCACTCGCTGGGACTGCTCGCGGTGGGCCTCCTCGGCACCCTGCGTCCGTCCCCGCTCCTGTCCGGCGCGGGCTGGGCCATGCTGGGGGGCATCCTTCTGTTCTCTGGCAGTCTCTACGCGCTCGCGCTCACCGGCGTGAGGACCCTGGGGGCAATCACCCCCGTGGGCGGCCTGGGCTTCCTCGCCGGCTGGGCCTTGTTCGCCATCGCCGCCTGGCGCGCAGCCCCCTAGCCTCGGCGCCCAGGCGTCACTCCCGGACCAGCGGCGGCAGCGGGTAGGCCCGGTCCATCTCCGCGTCGCCGCCCCGGATGCCACAGGCCTCGCGCTGCACCATGAGGCCCCAGCGCACCTGCTCCGCCTCCTTGCGCAGCTCCCGGTAACGCACGAGCCGAGTCGCGCGCGCCGCACCCTGCGTGGCCAGCAGCTCCCGCTCCGCCCCCGCCAGCGCGGCCAGGGCCTTCTCCAGCTTGTCTCCCGTGTGCCGGAGTGCCGCGGCCTTCTCTTTCTGGAACTCGACCTCGACCGGCATCCACGCGAAGACGTTCTCGTTTCGGGCCATGTCCTCCCTGTAACGCCTGGCCGCCCGCCTTCGCACCGCGAGGGATGAGCGAAGCTTCCACCAACACACAGGTGGGCTTGCCCCCGAGGACAGGGAGCGGCGGAGTGGCCGTCCCTCCGCCCCTACGCCATCATCCCCTTCCCCACCCCCACATCCAGGCACCGCCATGCGCGCCCTCCTTCTCGCCCTCGTCGTCACCACGGCCTCGGCCGAGCCCGTGGTGCCCCCCGCCCCCAAGTCCTACCTGCTGCGCCCAGCGAGCGTCTTCGACGGCATCACGGACACCCTCCAGGAAGGTTGGGTGGTGCTGGTGACCGGAGACCGCATCGCCGCCGCGGGCCCCTCCGCGCGGGTGAAGGTCCCCGAGGGCACGGAGGTCATCGACCTCTCCGGCGCCACGCTGCTGCCCGGGTTCATCGAAGGACACTCGCACCTGTTCCTCCACCCGTACAATGAGGCGGCCTGGAACGACCAGGTGCTCAAGGAGGCGCTGGCCCTGCGCGTGGCCCGCGCCACCCAGCACGCGCGCGCGACGCTGCTCGCGGGCTTCACCACCACGCGGGACCTGGGCACCGAGGGCGCGGCGGACGCCGACGTCGGACTCAGGCAGGCCATCCAGCAAGGCATCATTCCCGGGCCGCGCCTCTTCGTGGTGACCCGGGCCCTGGTCGCCACGGGCACCTATGACCCCAAGGACTACGCCCCGGAGTGGCACGTCCCCAAGGGCGCCGAGGAGGCCGACGGTCTCGACGGCGTGGTGCGCGCGGTCCGCCATCAGATGGGCCAGGGCGCCGACTGGGTGAAGGTCTACGGCGACTACCGCTGGGGACCCAACGGCGAGACTCGGCCCACCTTCTCCCTGGACGAGATGAAGCGCATCGTCGACACGGCACGCGACGGCGCACGCCCCGTCTCCGTCCACGCCAGCACCCCGGAGGGCATGCGCCGCGCGGTGCTCGCGGGCGCGGACAGCATCGAGCACGGCGATGCGGGGACTCCCGAGGTCTTCCGCCTCATGGCCCAGAAGGGTGTCTACCTCTGCCCCACGCTCGCGGCGGAGGAGGCCGTGCTGCGCTACCAGGGATGGAGGAAGGGCGTGGACCCGGAGCCCGCGTCCCTCATGGCCAAGCGCGCCAGCTTCCGCGCGGCGCTCGCGGCGGGTGTCCCCATGTGCATGGGCGGGGACTCCGGCGTCTTCCCCCACGGCGACAACGGGCGGGAGATGGAGCTGATGGTGGAGTACGGCATGACGCCCGCGCAGGTGCTCCGGGCGGCGACGTCCGGCAACGCGAGGATGCTGCGGCGCGAGGACCGGCTGGGCCAGGTGAAGGCGGGGTTGTTCGCGGACCTCGTCGCCGTGGAAGGCAACCCCCTCCGGGACATCTCCGCCGTGCGCCGCGTCCGCTGGGTGATGAAGGGCGGAACGCCCTACCGTCCCTGACTCAAGAACTCCGCGCCACGGGCAACGGAGGCAACGCGCTCACGCCCGGCTCCGGAACCAGGCCGTCCTCCTCGGTGCGAGGGGGCCGTGCCCGCCACATCTCTCGCAACATCAGGAAGCCCGCGGTCAGCAGCAACCCGTTGCGCGCCAGGAGCAGCAGCGTCTGGGCCACACCGCACCCGACCCTGTATCCGGGCCCGACGAACGTCCCCCGCGACATGACGGCCGCCGCGAGGATGAGCACCGGCACCGTGGCCGAGCCCGACAGCAGCGACAGCGCGGCCGCCCCCATGAGCCACGTGAGGAACTGGGGGCTGAGCACCGGGTTGAGGATGATGAAGGCCAGCAGCGGCCCCAACGCCAATCGAGCCAGGTCCCCCACCCGCTCGGAAGGCCGGTGGCGCGCGGCCCATGCCCCCAAGGCCGTCATGCCCAGCGTGCCCACCACCCACAGCCACCGCATCAGGCCCTTCGCGCTCTCCGCGACGTCGCCATGGAGTTCATAGGCCGCGGGCGCCTTGAGCCAGACCACGCTCCGCACCCACCCCAGGTGATGCGCCGCCCAGATGAGTGACGCCGCGAGCGACTCCACCTGGAGCCCGCGGTTCATGTGGAAGGACATGAAGCCCCACCACGGCCACACGGTGCTCAGCAGGACCAACGGCGCCACGCCCAACGAAAGCCCCAGCGTCAGCTTCCCCAACGCGCGGCGCCTCCAACAGACAACCACCATCACCGGCACCAGCACCACGGGGTACAGCTTCGTCACCACGCCCACCGAGAGCGCCAATCCCGCGAGCACGTCGCGGCGGTGCGCCAGCGCCATCAAGGCGGCCAGCGTCAGGGCCGCGGGGATGAGGTCATAGCGCTTGAGGTAGTAGAGCGACGCGGCCCACGTCGTCACCGAGTACGCGATGCACGGCACCATCGAACGCCACGCATGTCCCCAGGCGCGGACCCCCTCGCGCAACAGGAGCCACTTGATGAACCCATCCATCAAGACGAGTTGGAGTCCGAACAGCCGCACGAAGCCCGGCTCCGTGTCGCGCAGCCATGCCGCGGGGACGAACCACAGCAGCGCGTACGGCGGATACTCGAAGCGGAAGTCCTGGTTGGGAGTGGCCCCCGCGAGGAGCGCTCGCGCCGACCTGAAGTAGAGGTCCATGTCTCCGACGCGCGGCGAGAACGCATAGGCAACCAATGGACTCACGCCGACGACGAAGACGAGCCAATGCCAGGGACTCAGGCGCGGGACCGGCGCGGGACCGGCTGAAGGACGAGGAGTGGACACGAGGACATACTCTGTCCAATACCTGTCACTGTTGTCGCTGGGTAAAGAAAGACAACACCTCTCGTCCATCCCCGCACCCCAAGGTGCCGTTCCACCCAGGTCAGGACACCGGCACGGCGGACACGTGAGTCCAGAGGCGCTCGACATCCGCGCGAGCACAGAGGTCCGTGCCCTGGGAGAGCAGCGCCGCCGTCCCACAAGCGATACCCCACCGGAGCGCCTCGTCGTGGGGCTTGCCCCGAGCCAGGGACAGCGTCATTCCCGCCACGAAACTGTCACCCGCACCCACTGAGCTATGCGTTTCGACCGGAGGCGGCGACGCGCGCAGCTGGAAGTCTCGCGAGGTGAGAAAAGCGCCGTCGGAGCCCATGGACACGGCCAGCACCTCCGCCCGTCCCCGCGCCACCAGTTCCCGCGCCGCCGCGGCCTGGCCGGCCAGGTCCTCGCCCTTCATGCCGGTGAGCTCGCACAGCTCGCGGCGGTTGGGCTTGGCCATGAACACCCCCTCCTCGAGCGCCAAGGCGAGCGCGGCGCCGCTGGTGTCCACCACCACGCGCACGCCCCGCTGCTTCGCCATCCGGGCGACGCGCGCGTAGAAGTCGTCGGGCACGCCTTGAGGCAGGCTGCCGCTGGCCACGATGAACGAGGCGCCTTGAGCGAGCTCCTCGAGCGTGCTCAGGCAGCGGCGCCACTCGGGCTCGGTGAGGACGGGGCCGGGGAGGATGAAGCGGTACTCGCGGGCGCTCGTGCCCTCGGCGACGGTGAAGCTCTCGCGCGTGGAGCCCGCGACGGGGATGGAGCGCCGCAAGAGGCCCTTCTCCTCCAGCAGCTCCTCGAGCAGCAGGCCCGTGGCGCCGCCGCGGGTGTAGACGGCGATGGACTCGCCTCCAAGCTCGCGCACCACGCGCGCCACGTTGATGCCGCCTCCACCGGGGTCCCTGCGCACGGAACCACAGCGGAGCTTGTGCTCGGGGGTCACCTCCGGCACCGACGTCGCGACGTCGATGGCGGGGTTGAGCGTCAGCGTGACGATGTGAGCCATGTGCGGGGTCTCCAGCGAGGGATGGATGGGTTCTGGGCGAAACGGCCCATGGAGAGTGCCCCACCCGACGCGCCCCCGCCAGCCATCCGAGCGGACCGCTCGCGCCCGGACATCCGGGCGTTGCCAACCCCGCGCGGCTGGGGCAGATGCAGCGTCATGACCGCCTCACGAGGACCCACGCGAGAGGAGCTCGACGCCGCGACAGGGCGCTCGATGCCGGACATCATCGCGCCAGGGCTGCGCGTGCTCTTCTGCGGCATCAACCCCAGCCTCTACTCCGTGGTGGTGGGGCATCACTTCGCGCGGCCGGGCAACCGCTTCTGGCCCACGCTCCACCTGTCGGGCTTCACCGCGCGGCAGCTGCGCCCCGCGGAGCAGGACGCGCTCCTGGACGCGGGCCTGGGCATCACCAACGTCGTGGACCGGGCCACCGCCACCGCGGACCTGCTCGCCAACGCGGAGTTGACGACGGGCGCCCGCTCACTCGAGGCCAAGGTGCGCCGCTACAAGCCCCGCTTCCTCGCGGTGCTCGGCATGGGCGCCTACCGTACGGCCTTCTCGCGGCCGAAGGCGGGGCTGGGACCGCAGCCCGAGACACTGGGCACCACGAGGCTCTGGGTCCTGCCCAATCCCAGCGGGCTCAATGCCCACTACCAACTCAAGGACCTGGCCCGCCTCTTCGCGCAGCTGCGCGGCGCGGTCGACCTGGCCTGAGGCTCGGGCACCGCGCCCGTATCGCTCCGGGCACGTCCTGTCGCCAGAGGAGACCTGACTCGACTCGTCGCGGAGCGAAGCCAACAGACGCGGGGGCGTTGGCACCTCCCGGAAGAAACAGGGGCGCGCCAGCGCGGCGTCACGGCAGGAGCCCCGCCTCGCGCGCGAACGCCGCGACCACGGGCTGCACGCGCGGAAACGCGGCGGCGTTGCAGGCCAGCAACCCGCGCACGTTCTGGAGCTCGGTGCCGTCATAGCGGTACGGCGTGCCGCCCAGGTCCGTGAGGATGCCTCCCGCCGAGCGCAGCACCGCCTCCGGCGCGCAGTTGTCCCAGCGGTAGCTCTTCGGACTGACGTGCAGGTAGAGGTCCGCGGCGGCCTCGGCCAGCAGGCCACACTTCACGCCCACCGAACCCGACTCGCGCTCCTGGGTGATTCCCAGCCGCGCGACCACCTGGTCCGTCAACTTCGCGCGATGCGAGCGCGACACCACCAGTCGCAGCGCCGCGGGCTCCGCCACGTCCGAGACATGCAGCTCCCGCCGCGCGCCGGCCGTCTCCACGAAGCCCCCCTGCCCCACCACGCCCGAATAGAGCAGGTCCCCCACCGGGCGATACACCACCCCCAACACCGGCCGGCCCCCCACGGCCAGACCGATGTGGATGGCGAACTCACCATTGCGATGGACGAACTCCTGCGTCCCATCGAGCGGGTCCACGAACCAGCACCGCTCGAACCGGCTGGCGGCTGAGTTGTCGTCGGACTCCTCGGCGACCACGCCATCCGACGGGAAGGCGCGGTGCAGCGCCTCCACGATGAGCGCGTTGGCCCGAGTGTCCGCCTCCGTGACAGGCCCCATCCCCCCGGCCTTGTTCTCCACCGCGAAGGGCGTGGCGTAGACCTGCAACAGGAGGGCGCCTGCTTCGCGGGCGACGCTGCGGGCGGTGTCGAGCTCGGTGCCGAAGGAAGTCATGTCGCGGGACAGTCTGCCCTCGATGGGGCGTTCCTGGGAGAACAAGCACGGCCGTCGTGGGGCAAACCGCCCCACGCGGGGCGAAATGCCCCACCTGTTCCCGCATTCTCCCTGGACAGGGTGCTGGCGCGTGTTCTGCACTGCATGAAGCGAACCGTGAGCCCCGGGAAAGCTCCCGTGCGAGCCACTGCGAGGACCATCCGACATGATGAAGGTGCTACTGGCGGGATTGATGCTGCTGTTTGGAGGCATGCTCGCCTTCGGGGGCGGCCGCATGCTGTACCTCGCCCACTCCAGCGAGAAGTGGCCCACCACCGAGGGCACCGTGGTCTCCTCGAGCGTGGAGACCCAGCATGGCCGCCGCACCACCCGCTTCCACCCCGAGGTGCGCTACTCGTACTCGGTGGACGGACACCCCTACACGGCGAACACCATCTCCTTCGGGGGCAATGACTCCGGCGCGCTGTCGGACGCGCAGCGGCTGACGCACCGGTATGCCTCCGGGACGAAGCTTCCGGTGCACTACGAGCCGGGCGACCCCTCCGTGACGTGCGTCGAGTGCGGGGGCGCGGGCGCCTCCAGCTACGTCGTCCTGCTGGGCGGGCTGGCCGTCGCGGGCATCTCCGGAGCGGGCATGGTGGACATGCTGCGCTCGGACCTCCGCGAGCGCCGCCGCCTCAAGCGCCAATCGTTCGCTCGTTAGCCACCCCCTCGTCCACCACTCCACACAGCCCCGCGCGAACAGGCAGGAGCGCCCGGGCTGTGTGAGGCTGGGCTCCCTCTTTCTGGAGACCTCGCATGCCTGTCACCCTTCGCCCCGCCAAGCCCTCGGACGAGCCCGCCCTGGGACGCATGGGCGCGGCGCTCGCGCGGCTTCACCATGGCTTCGACGGCCCGCGCTTCATGCTGCCCGAGGACGTGGAGGCCGGCTTCCGCGAGTGGTTGGGGCGTGAGGCGGCAGAGCCCGACGCCGTCGTGCTGGTGGCCGAGTTGGACGGCGAAATCGTGGGTTATGCCTATGGCCGCGTGGAGCCCATGGACTGGAACGCCCTCCTGGACCGGGCGGGCGCCTTCCATGACCTGTGGGTGGACGCGAAGGCCCGAGGCACGGGCGTGGGCGCGCAGCTCGCCGAGGAGCTGATGCGCCGGCTGACCGCGCTGGGCGTCCCCAGGGTGGTGCTGCACGCCGCCGCGAAGAACGAGCCCGCGCAGCGGATGTTCGCCCGGCTCGGCTGGCGGCCCACCATGGTGGAGATGACGCGCGAGGCGGCCCCCGCCCCGAAGAAGACGTGAGCCGCCGAGGCCCGGCCTGCTCAGAGGTCGATGATGCCTCGGCGAACGGCGACGACCACCGCGTGCGTGCGGTCCTTCGCCGACAGCTTCGTCAGCACGTTCTTCATGTGAGTCTTCACGGTCTCCTCGGAGATGCCCATCCGCGCGGCGACCTCCTTGTTCGCGTTGCCCGCGGCAACATGGACCAGGACGTCCCGCTCGCGCGCCGTCAGCGCATCCTCCGCCACGTGTTCGGCCAGCTCCGCCGCGATGTCTGAGTCGATGCGGCGACGCCCCGCGTGCACGCTCCGGAGCGTGTCCACCAGCTCCTTGCGCACCTTGCTCTTGAGCAGATAGCCGGAGGCGCCCGCCTTGATGGCGCGCAGCGCCTGCGCATCCCCCTTGAACGTCGTCAGGACGATGATGCGCGCCGCCGGGAACTCGGCGCGAATCGCGCAGATGGCGTCAATGCCTCCCATCCCTGGCATCTGCACATCCATCAGCACGATGTCGGGCTGGTGCGTCCGGTAGGCCTCCAGCGCCTGCTCACCGTTCTCCGCTTCGGCGACGAGCGTCATGTCCGGCTGGCTGGCAATCACGCCACCCAGCCCCTCGCGCATGAGCGGATGGTCGTCTGCCACGAGGATGCGGATGTTGGGGGCCATCTCGTTCACTCCGTGGACACGACCTCTAACCCAAGAGCCGGCCATCTCCCTCCCCCAAAAGAGGGAGCCACTCTTCGGTCTTTCGAGGGTTTTGTTTCCTGTCATGAAATCCCACCATGGGCTGCGTCCTATCCCCTCACGCGAGGAAAGACATGCCCAACGCCCTCCCTGTTCCCGGCAAGAGCCTCCTGTCGCCCGACAACCACGCGCTCATCCTGGTGGACCACCAGTCGCAGATGGCCTTCGCGACGCACTCCATCGACCTGGCGACGCTGCGCAACAACACCGCGCTCATCTGCAAGGCCGCCGCGGGATTTCGCGTCCCCACGCTGCTCACCACCGTCGCGGAGAAGAGCTTCTCCGGTCCCCTGTTCCCTGAAATCAAGGAGGTCTTCCCCGAGGCCAAGGTCGTGGACCGCACCACGATGAACTGCTGGGAGGACCCGCAGGTCACCACGCAGCTCAACCGCTTCGACAAGGACCGGCTGACCTTCGCGGGCCTCTGGACGGGGGTCTGCATCGTGGGTCCGGTCATCTCCGCCATCGAACAGGGCTTCAAGGTCCATGTCATCACCGACGCCAGCGGCGATGTCTCCACGGAGGCCCACGAGCGCGCGGTGCAGCGCATGGTGCAGGCGGGCGCGGTGCCGATGACGAGCATCCAGTACCTGCTGGAGCTCCAGCGCGACTGGGCCCGCACCGCCACATACGCCATGACCACCGGCATCGCCATGGCCCATGGCGGCAGCTATGGCATTGGCATCAACTACGCGAAGACCATGTTCAACGCCTCCGAGGGAGGCAATCACTGACGTCGCGGCACCCCGCCGTCATGGACGCGGTGCCAGCGGCCCCCGGCCCGCGTCCATGATTGTCCGTTGTCCGCCCTTCCTCACGAGCACGACATGGCCCACCTGATTGTCCGCAACGCCCGCATCACCACCCTGGACCGTGACCGCCCGGAGGCCACTGCCTTGGCCGTCTCCGACGGCGCCGTGCAAGCCGTCGGCGACGAAGCCACCATCCTGGCCCTGGCCACACCCACCACGCGAATCATCGACGCGGGGGGACGGCGGCTGATTCCCGGCCTCAATGACAGCCATCTTCACCTGATTCGCGGTGGGCTGAACTACAACCTCGAGCTGCGCTGGGACGGCGTGCGCTCGCTCGCGGACGCCATGGCGATGCTGCGGGCGCAGGTGGCCCGCACGCCCGCGCCGCAGTGGGTGCGCGTGGTGGGCGGCTTCACCGAGCACCAGTTCGTCGAGAAGCGGCTGCCCACGCTGGAGGAGCTCAACGCGGCGGCGCCAGAGACCCCCGTCTTCATCCTGCACCTGTACGACCGGGCCCTGCTCAACCGCGCCGCGCTGCGCGCCGTGGGCTACACGAAGGACACCCCCGAGCCGCCCGGAGGCCACCTCGAGCGCGACGCACGAGGCAACCCCACGGGGCTGCTGCTGGCCAACCCCAACGCGCTCATCCTGTACGCGACGCTCGCCCAGGGCCCGAAGCTTCCGCCTGAATACCAGCTCAACTCCACCCGCCACTTCATGCGCGAGCTGAACCGGCTGGGTGTCACGTCCGTCATCGACGCGGGCGGCGGGTTCCAGAACTACCCGGAGGACTACGACATCATCCAGAAGCTGCACGCCGACGGCGAGCTCACCGTGCGCATCGCCTACAACCTCTTCACCCAGAAGAAGGGCGGCGAGCTGGCGGACTTCGAGCGCTGGACGGACATGCTCTCGCCGCGCCAGGGCGACGACATGATGCGGCACAACGGCGCGGGGGAGATGCTCGTGTTCTCCGCGGCGGACTTCGAGGACTTCCGCGTGCCCCGTCCGGAGCTGCCCTCGGGGATGGAGGGAGAGCTGGAGCCCGTGGTGCAACTGCTGGCCAAGAAGCGCTGGCCCTTCCGCATCCACGCCACCTACGACGAGAGCATCACCCGCGTCCTGGATGTCTACGAACGGGTGAATCAGGAGGTGCCCCTGGATGGTCTGCACTGGTTCATCGACCACGCGGAGACCATCTCCGAGCGCAACATCGAGCGCATCCGAGCCCTCAGCGGAGGCATCGCCGTGCAGCACCGCATGGCGTATCAAGGCGAATACTTCGCGGAGCGCTACGGCCGCGACGCCGTCCGCCGCACGCCGCCCGTGAGGAAGATGCTGGAGATGGGCGTGCCCGTCGGCGCGGGCACGGATGCCACGCGAGTGGCCAGCTACAACCCCTGGGTCTCGCTGTATTGGCTCGTCACGGGCCGGACGCTCGGAGGGCTGGCCCTGTACGGCGAGGACAACCTCCTGGAGCGCGAGGAGGCCCTGCGCCTGTGGACCCACGGCAGCGCCTGGTTCTCCCACGAGCAGGACCGCAAGGGTGTGCTCAAGCCCGGAGCCTTCGCCGACTTCGCCGTGCTCTCCGCGGACTACCTCCAGGTCCCCGACGAGGCCATCCAGGACATCACCAGCCTCCTCACCGTCGTTGGCGGCAAGGTGGTGCACGCGGCCGGGGACTTCGGCCCCCTCGCCCCCGCGCTGCCGCGCCCCATGCCGGACTGGTCGCCCGTGAATCACTTCGGGGGTTATCAGGGAGGACGCCTCGCGCTGCCCCAGGCCCGAATCCAGAAGGCGGCGCATGTGCACGGGCCCGGCTGCGCCAGCCACGGCCATGGACAGACTCGCGCGGTGTCCGCGGACAAGGCCCCGGGGTTCTGGGGTGCCTTCGGGTGTCTTTGCTATGCCTTCTGAGGCAAGCGTCGCAGTGGAGCCGCAGGCCCCCGCCGCCGCGGTGAGCCCGTGGGCGCCGCTCGGACACCCGACGTTCCGCGCCCTGTGGCTCGCCGTCTTGGCCAGTCATGTCGGCACGTGGATTCACGACGTCGCCGCCGCCTGGTTCATGTCGGAGCGGACGGGCTCGCCGCTGCTGGTGGCGGCGGTGCAGTCCGCGACGACGCTCCCCGTCGTGGTGTTCGCGCTCATCGCCGGGGCCTTCGCGGACACCGTCGACCGGCGCCGCTACCTCATCGTCATCCAGCTGTGGATGCTCGTCATGGCGACGCTGCTCGCCGTGATTGCCCTGTGGGGCGAGCTGAACGCGTGGACGCTCCTGGGGCTGACCTTCGCGCTGGGCATGGGCGCGGCCATGGCGATGCCCGCGCAGGCGGCCATCACCTCGGAGCTGGTGCCTCGAGCGCTGCTGGCCCCCGCCGTGGCCCTGAGTTCCATCGGGACGAACATCGCGCGCGCCGTGGGGCCCGCCTTGGGAGGGCTGCTCGTCGCGCGGCTTGGAACGGGCTGGGCCTTCTCCCTGGACGCGGTCTCCTACCTGGGCGTGCTCCTGGTCCTCGTCTCATGGCGGCGGCTGACCTCCGCGGCGGCGCTGCCTCCGGAGCCCTTCGGCCTCGCGCTGCGCTCGGGGCTCCGCTACGCGGCGCGGTCGAACGACGTGCGCTCGGTGCTGCTCAAGGCCGCCTTCTTCTATGTCTTCGCCAGCGCGCTGCCCGCCCAGCTCGCCATCGTCGTTCGCGGCGAGCTGGGGGCCGGAGCGGGGACGTATGGACTGCTGCTCACCTGCATCGGCGCGGGGGCCGTCTCGGGCGCCATCCTCCTGCCTCGGCTCCGCTCCCGGCTGGGAACGGACCGGGTGGTGGTGTTGGCCACGATGCTCTACGCGCTCACCATGCTGACCGTCGCGCAGGTGCGGCAGCTGCCCATCCTGGGCGTGGCCTTGGTGGCCAATGGCCTGGCGTGGATCAGCGTGTTGTCCTCGCTCCAGGCCGCCACGCACATCTCCGTTCCGGGCTGGGTCCGGGCCCGCGCGCTCTCGCTCTACATCATGGTCTTCTCCGCGGGCATGGCCGGAGGCGGCCTCCTCTGGGGCGCCGTGGCCCAGCGCTTCGGCGTCTCCGTGTCGCTCACCGTGGCCGCCCTGGCCCTGGTGCTCGCGGGCGCGTTCGCCTC
The DNA here is from genome assembly GCF_037414475.1 of Myxococcus stipitatus. Next base: position 1,016,390 of record NZ_CP147913.1, read on the forward strand.
GCGCTTCCGCCTGAACCCGGCCCTGACGCGAGACACCGCCCCGTCCCACCATTGGCCCGCGCCTCCAGACGCGGGCGCGACGGACCCGGGGCCCGTGCTGGTGACGGTGGAGTACCGCGTCGCTCCGGCGGACCTGGCGCTGTTCTGGCCGCTCATCCATCAACTGGGCGACTCGCGGCGGCGCGACGGAGCGGTGCAGTGGGGACTGGTGGAGGACCCGATGGAGCCCGGGTGCGTCCTCGAGTACTTCATCCTTGGCACGTGGATGGAGCACCTGCGCCAACATGAGCGTGTCACCCGCGAGGAGCAGGCCCTGCAGGAGCGGCTGCGGGCGCTCCTGCAAGATGGCGCCGCGCCGCGCGTCCGCCACTTCGTGACACCCCAGTCCCCTCATCCCCCACACGCTTCACGGGAGAACACCGCATGAATTGGAAACTCATGATGGGCCTGCTGCTCGGCCTGGGCATCGGCTTCGGTTGTCGTTGGCTGGGCGTCCCATCCCCCGCGCCGCCGGTGCTGGTGGGCGCGCTGCTCGTCGTCGCCATGACCAGCGGCTACACGCTCACGGACCGGCTCCTGGCCTCGCGTCCCGCGCGCAATCACGTCAACTGCGGCGGCCCCACGGGTGAAACCTCACAGGAGACGTCGTCATGATGCTGTCATTGCTCGGACTCGGCCTGGCGCTCGTGATTGGCGCGGGCTGTCGATGGCTCGACATCCCCTTGCCCGCGCCCCCGAAGCTCCAGGGCGCCCTGCTGGTGGTCGCGATGACCGTGGGGTTCCTCGTGGGGGAGCAGCTCCTGGGCTGAGCTCGACCGTTCCATTGCCGACACAGACATCCCCCTCGGGCTGAATCCGCCCACCCTTCGGCGAGGCCCGGATGTGCGATGTCATTCCCTGGTCATTGACGGAAGTGCGAACATCCGCGTTCTCCCCTTGCTTGAAATGAAATGAAGCCGCCGGGCCTGGCTTGTCATTGAGCAAGTCCGGGCGTCAACTTGGCGGCGTCGGTTTGCCGGGGGTAGCGCAATGACAAGGGTACGCGGACGGAAGGTCCTGGGCGCGGCGATGCTGTGCCTGACAATGGGCGCATGTACGGAGGCAGGCGCCCCCAAGGATCGTCAGGAGCCCACGCCGGACAAGGCGGTCACCCGCCTTTCGGACACACATCAGGTGGTCGCGACCGACAGGGATTCAGTCCCCACGTTCATCAATGGAGCGTTGGGGCCCGCGCCCACCGGCCGCGAAGCCCTCCAGACCTTCCGGCCCGAGTCACTCGCTCCGACCCTGGCCAAGGTGGCGCCGCTCTTCCGGGTGTCCCCCGAGCAACTCTTCCTGAAGAAGGCCTATGTCGGCTTCGACGGCGATACGCACTTCCGCTTCGGCGTGCGAATCAACGACGTGGAGGTCATGGGCGCGGAGCTGCGACTCCATGCGCGCGACGGCCAGGTCTTCGCCGCCAACGGCGACGCGCGGGGCGACCTGCCCGCCCCCGTCGGGGCCACCCTGACCGAGGACGTGGCCCAGAGCACGGCCGTGTCGGACCGGGGCTCACCTCCCGGCGCCGAGGTCTCCGGCACGCCGTCGCTCGTGTACTGGCGCGACGGGGGACAGCTCATCCTGGCCTACCGGATGCGCATCACCGGAGAGACCGAGGAAGGCGCGCCCGTGGATGACACGGTGCTCGTCAATGCGCGCTCGGGGGACCTCTTCGAGCGCTACACGAACATCCACTCGGCGCTGTCGCGTCGGGTCCATGACGGACAGAACACCACCTCGCTCCCGGGTGTGCTGGCGCGCACGGATGGGCCGCCGGTCGCCGACCCCATCGTCAACGCGGCGTATGACAACGTGGGCGCGGTCTACCAATGCTACAATGAGCTGTTTGGCCGCGACTCGTTCGACGACGTGGGTGGGACGCTCATCGCCACGGTCCATCACCGGGTCAACTATGTGAATGCCTACTGGAATGGCACTCAGATGGTCTTCGGCGACGGCGACGGGGTGACGGCGAGCAACCTGGCGGAGAGCCTGGACGTCACGGCCCATGAACTGACCCACGCGGTGACGGACTATGAATCACAGCTCATCTATTCGGGAGAGTCCGGCGGCCTGAATGAGTCCATGTCGGACATCTTCGGCGCCGTGTGTGAATGGCATTTCCAGGGCCGGGTCATCAACGAGGGCACCTTCCTGGTGGGCGAGGATGTCTGGACGCCGGGGGTCGCGGACGATGCGCTCCGGTACATGATGAACCCCACCCTGGATGGAGACTCGCTGGACGACTTTCCGGACTACAGCAGTGGCGTGGACGTCCACTACAGCTCCGGCATCTCCAATCTGGCCTTCTATCTGTTGTCGCAAGGAGGCACGCACCCGCGCTTCCCAACCCGGACGCCGGTGGCGGGCATTGGCATCGAGAAGGCCGCGCGCATCTTCTACAAAGCGAACGCGGACATCCTCACGCCCAACTCCGGCTTCGAGACGGCGAAGATCGCGACGGAGCAGGCGGCGCAGCAACTGGGCTATGACGCGGCGACCATCGAGTCCGTCTCCAACGCCTGGAAGGCGGTCCAGGTGGGCATCATCATCCTGCCGCCGCTCCGCCCCCTCGAGAAGGGGCTCCCCTTGGACCTCGAGGGCACGCGGGGCACTCGGGAGTACGGCGTCGGCGAGGTTCCCGAAGGGGCCATCGACCTGCGCTTCACGCTGTCCGGCGGCACGGGAGATGCCGACCTGTACGTTCGCTACGGACAGCCTCCGTCGACCGCCGTCTATGACTGCCGTCCCTACCGGTCCGGCAACAACGAGGAATGTGTCATCCCCAACCCGACGCCGGGCAACTGGTACGCGATGGTCAGTGCCTTCACTGACTATTCCGGCGCATCGCTGGTGATGACGTATCGGGGAGGCTTCTTCCCGCTCGAGCCGGGACGCAGGGTGGATGGCCTGTCGGGCGCAATGAACGACTCACATGGCTACTTCGTCGAGATTCCCGCGCCGGCGCAGGGCGGCACCCGCAACGTCACCGTGCGCGTCGTGGGTGGAACGGGCAACGTGGACCTCTACGTCCGGCGGGCGGGCATTCCCACTCATAGCGAGTACGACTGCCGCAGCGTGAAGCCTGGCACCACCGAGCGCTGCGACCTGAACAACGTCGAGCCCGGCAAGTTCTATGTCTGGCTCTACGGAGCGAAGGGCGGCTACTCCGACGTGGCGCTCATCGTCACCTACCGCTGACCCCGGCGGTGACGGAGCAGTGCTCCCGCCCACCCGTGAGGTGATGGGCGGGAGCCGCGACGCGGAACTCCAGCGTCTCGGGGTGCCCCCGCGCACGGCTCGTCCCACCGCGTGGGACGCCGAGGACACCGTGCGCCGGGCGAGTCATCGGCCTCAGGGCTTCGCCTTGATCTCCATGCGCTCATCACGAAGGGCTTCGCCCTTCAGGAAGTCCTTCATCCGCTCGAGGATGCGCGGGTCCGACTGGAAGAGGCCATCATGTCCCGCGCCGACCAGCACCAGGTGCGTGGCTCGGGAGAGCCCGGGGCGAAGGGCCTCCGCGTTGTCCGGGCTCGTGCGCCCATCCAGCGTGCCGCTGATGAGGAGCACGGGCACGGCGGCCTTCAGCGGGCCACGGAAGGACTCGCCCAGGTCGCTCACTCCCAGCACATCCCCCGCCAGCAGGGGTCCCGGGTTGACGCTGCCACCGAGCATGGCCTTCGCCGCCTCCCGCTCGATGAGGACGAGTCGCGCCGGGCTCACGCCGGAGGCCGCGTCCATGGCGAGCGGCATCGGCCGCAGCACCCCTTCGCGCAGCATGCTCGCGAAAGGCACCATCGGTGAGTAGTCCCCGGTCTCCAGCGCCGGGAGCATGGTGAGGAAGCGCCGGAAGATGGCGGGGTCCCGCATGGATTCGAAGATGGTGCGCTGAAGGTCGAAGTGGCTGAGCCGCCAGGTCTGGCGCTTGCCCGTTTCCGAGTCCGTGAACTCCACGGTGCGAGGCTCGCGCTTCAGCGCATTCAACAACTTCGCCAGCCTCGATTTCAGGCCCGGCCCGCGCGCGCCCTCGGCCTTCAGCACCTTCTCCCATTGCCCGAGAAGCGCCTCCGCGTGGGCAGGCCGCTTCCAGGTGTCGTCCGGGCCCTCGATGCCGGCGAGGATGACGTGGTCCACCCGCTGTGTGTGGCGCCGCACGTAGCTGAGGCCCAGGTGGGTCCCGTAGCTGATGCCCCAGAGGTTGAGCTTCGGCGCGCCCAGCGCCTTGCGCAGCATCTCCAGGTCATCGGCGTTCTCCTCCGTCGTGTAGGCGCCCAGGTCCACGCCGGCCGAGGCCCAGGCCCGGCTCGCCTCGGCGGCGGCCTTCTTCACCGTGGCGGTGAGCAGCGCCTCGTCCGCGGGTTGCTCGAGCGGGATGCCCCAGGGCTGCGCCAGCTCTGGATGGAGGTTCGACTGGCCGGTGCCACGTTGGTCCAACGCGATGACGTCGGCCACCTCGCGCAGGGCGAGGAACAGCTCGAAGCGGCCGTGGCGAGCGGTGTCGATACCGGAGCCGCCCGGGCCACCGGCCAGGTAGACGATGGGCGCCCCGGGCGAGGGGTTCGTGCTCTTGAAGCGCACGAAGCGAAGGGGAAGGCTCGGGCCCTCCGGGCGGGCGTGGCGCAGCGGTACGGTGAGGGTGCCCAGCTCGGCCTCGACGCTGCGACCATCGCGAGCCTGGAAGGTGTGGGGCTCCATCTTGAGGCTCTGGGCCTGGGCGAGGGACAGCGGAAGGATGAGGGCAAGCAACGGCACGGCACGCATGGGCGTTCCTCCGAGAACGAGGCGATTGAGCGGAGGATGCTGTGGCCCGCGCGGCGCGTGGGGTGCCCATCGCCCAACGTCTCGCCACGTCGCCGGAGTGCATGGGAGTCCGCGTGGGGCCGCGCCGCGTATGATGGGCCCATGATGTCGTCCGCCCTCGTCGCGGGATGCCTCGCGCTCTCGCTCACCACCTCGGCGGCCCTGCCCTCCGCGCAAGAGGGACAGGTGCTGGTGAACGCCGAGGATATCCCCGTCGAGGTGGCGCTCACGGAGGACATGCGCGGCTGGCGTCGGGTGTCGAGCCGACAGGTGGCCGAAGGAACTGGCCCCTTCTGGCTGCGCACACGGGTCGACGTGCCCCCGCGTGAAGCCGGGGCCCCTACGCCTGCCCTCGCACTGTCGGTGCTCGGCTCCTGGGAAGCCTGGTGGGATGGCAAGCCGCTGGGCCGCAACGGACAGGTGGGGCGAACACTCGCCGAGGAAGTCCCGGGACGGGTCGATGCCCAGCTCCCGCTTCCGCCGGAGCTCAGCGCGCCGGGCCCTCATGTGTTGACGGTGCGCGTCTCGGCGCACCAGCTCGGATTCCAGCCCGTGGGGACCCTCCACCACCTCCGAGTGGGCGAGGCCGCGTCCCTCGCCCGGGGGAGGATGCTCGGACTGGTGCCAGCCCTTTGCACGCTGGGCGCATTGGTGCTGATGGCGCTCTACCACCTCGCGCGCGTGCGGCTCACCCGCGGCGGGCTCGCCACGTTGCTGCTCGGCCTGCTGTGCCTTGCCGCCACGGCGCTCGTCCTGCTGGAGGCCTGGCGCGGACTCGCCAACTACCCCTATCCGATGCAGGCGGTGCGGCTGCGACTGCTGGCGACGGCCGTGCTGGCGGTGGCGGCGCTGCTGCCCGCGACCGTGCACGCGGCCTTCGGCGAGCCACACGGCTGGCTGCGGTGGACGGGACTCGGGCTGGGGCTGCTCTCGCTCGGCTTCGTTCCGGGCTTCGATGACAAGAACAGCATCTCGCTCAGCGCCTCGCTCGTTGTCTCCACGGTGCTCGTGGTGCGCGCGTGGCGCAGAGGGGAACCAGGGGCGCTGGGCGCGCTGGCGGGGCTCGGCTTCGCCGGAACGCTCTACCTGTTGGACCCCTGGGGCTTCTCCGAGCGCGGCTTCTTCCTCGCCTTCGGAGGACTTTTGCTCTGTCTCACGGTGGTCCATGCCCAGCAGCAGCGCCGCCAGCAGGAGCGCCTGGAGAGTGCGACGCGCTCCGCGGAGCGCCTGCAACTGGAGCTGCTCAAGCGCAGCCTGCAACCGCACTTCTTGATGAACACGCTGGGCGCGCTGAGTGAGTGGGTGGAGACAGAGCCCGCGCAGGCCGTGCGCTTCATCGAGGCCCTTGGCGCGGCGTACCGGCACCTGCTCGCCGTTTCTGGTGAGCGCACCATTCCCCTCGCCCGTGAGCTCGAGCTGTGCCGCGCCCACCTGGACGTCATGGGCTGCCGGCAGGGCACGGCCTTCCACCTCGAGACCGAGGGCGTGGACCTCGAGGCCCCCGTGCCCCCTGCCCTGCTGCACACGCTGCTGGAGAACGCCTTCAGCCACAACCGCTACGTCTCGCCCCACACCTTCCGGCTCCAGGGCAGCCTCATCGCCGAGGGCGCGCGGCCGCGGCGGTGCTACACCTTCCTCGCCCCCCTGGGCACAGGCCCTCGCCAAGGGGGCGGGGACGGCACCGGCTCGCGCTACCTGCGCGCGCGCTTGGAGGAAGCCTTTCCCGGTGCGTGGAGGCTCCAAGACGGGCCCACCGAGGCGGGGTGGACGACGCGGGTCGAGGTCCCGGCGTGAGGCTGCTCATCGTGGAGGACGAACCGTTGGCGGCGCGCCGCCTCGCCCGGCTGTGCGAGCAGAGGCTGGGACCCGGCGCCCCGCCTCCGCGCGTGTGCGCGAGTCTGGACGAGGCACGCGCGATGCTGGCCGAGCACGGCGTGGACGTGCTGCTGCTGGACCTGAACCTCTCGGGCGAGGACGGCTTCGCGCTGCTCGCGGAGGCGGCCGCTGGCGCATTCCAGACGGTGGTGGTCTCCGCGAACACCGACCAGGCGCTGCGGGCCTTCGAACTGGGAGTGCTGGACTTCGTGCCCAAGCCGTACACACCGGAGCGGCTCGCCCTCGCGCTCAGCCGCGTGGGAAGCCGCGCGGCCACGCCCATGCGAACCCTCGCGGTGAGGAAAGGCGGAGGCGTGGTCCTCGTGCCCTTGGACTCCGTCGCGTACATCCAGGGCGCTGGCGACTACGCGGAGCTGGTCCTGCGCGAAGGTGGCACCGAGCTGAGTGAGAAGAGCCTGGAGCGGCTCGAGCAACTGCTCCCCGCCGACTTCCTCCGCATCCACCGCTCCTATCTCGTCCGCGTGACGGATATCCGCGAGCTCGTCTCCTCGGAGGGCTCACGCGCCTCGGTGGAACTGCGGGATGGCTCCCGACTGCCGGTGGGACGCAGCCGGCTCGGCGTGCTGCGCAAGCGGCTGGAGGCGTAGGCGCCGTCGTCCATTTCCGAGGCGATGGCGGGAGACTAACGGCGCCGCGCGTTCGGGCACCTGGTGGAACACCCCGCTGTTTCTTGCAGGCCGTCACCCCATCGACCTTGGCCACGTCGGCACCCCATCATTTGACGATGGTCGAACGCGCTCCGCGCCAGCGGCCACGGCGACTGGATGGGGCTGTCCCAGGACGAGCGTGAAGCGCTGGAGCGCGAGCTGGCACCGCTCACGCTGCTCCAGGACGTGGTGCGTTGGGGATTCAGCGACACGCCGCCTCGCGACATCACGGAGGTCGTGGTGCAGGACGAGCTCACCCACGGCGTGGTGATGCCGTGGAAGGACGGGAGCTCTCTCGTCTTCGACACCACGTGACTGGGCGGAGTGAACGCGGTCTCCGTGAGGGGCCGTCGCCCCAGCGAGGATGAGCTCCTCGACGCCCGGCTCGCGGCCGGCTGGACGCCCACGCCCACGAGCACCGTGGACGGGGACGTCATCCTGGGACATGCCGCATGCAGGGTGCCACCCGCGCGTTGACGGGCGGCACCCCGGCGTCCCAGGGAACTACTTGCCCTTGCCCTGCTCCTTCACCCACGAGTCCTTCAGGGTGACGGTGCGATTGAAGACAGGGCGGCCCGGCTGCGAGTCCTTCGGGTCCACGTAGAAGTAGCCCAGCCGCTCGAACTGGAAGCGCGTCTCCGCCGCGGCGTTCGCCAGCATCGGCTCCACGCGCGCGTTCGTGATGACCTCCAGGCTGTTCGGATTGAGGAAGGTGGTGAAGTCCTTCGCGTCATCCGAGTCCGGGCTCTCCACGGAGAACAGCCGGTCATACAGCCGCACCTCGGCGGTGGCCGCGTTGCCCGGCGCCCAGTGCAGCGTGCCCTTCACCTTGCGGCCGTCGGGCGAATCTCCGCCCTTCGTCGCGGGGTCATAGGTGCAGCGCAGCTCCACCACCTTGCCCTCCGCGTCCTTGATGACCTCCTTGCAGGTGATGAAGTACGCCGAGCGCAGGCGCACCTCCTTGCCCGGCGCCAACCGGAAGAAGCCCTTCGCGGGGACCTCCATGAAGTCGTCCGCCTCGATGAACAGCTCGCGCATGAACGGCACCTGGCGCGTGCCCATCTCCGGCTTCTGCGGGTGGTTCTGCACCTCCAGCATCTCCACCTGCCCTTCCGGGTAGTTCTCCACCACGACCTTCAGCGGACGCAGCACCGCCATCGCACGGGGCGCCGTCTCGTTGAGGTCCTCGCGGATGCACAACTCCAGCACCCCCATGTCGATGAGCTGCTGCGTCTTGCTGACGCCCGCGCGCGTGGCGAAGTCGCGGATGGACGCCGGCGTGAAGCCCCGGCGGCGCAACCCGCTGATGGTCATCATCCGAGGGTCATCCCAACCCGAGACATACTTCTCGGTGACGAGCTTGAGCAGCTTGCGCTTGCTCATCACCGTGTAGTTGAGGTTCAGCCGGTTGAACTCGTACTGGTACGGCCGGTCGCCCTTGATGAGGCTGTCGACAATCCAGTCATACAGCACCCGCCGGTTCTCGAACTCCAGCGTGCAGACGGAGTGGGTGATGCCCTCGAGCGCGTCCGACAGACAATGCGCGAAGTCATAGAGCGGGTAGATGGGCCACGCGTCCCCCGTGCGGTGGTGGTGCGCGTGACGGATGCGGTAGATGGGCGGGTCGCGCAACACGGGGTTGGGCGACGCCATGTCAATCTTCGCGCGCAGCGTGTGCTTGCTGTCCGGGAACTCTCCGGCGCGCATCCGCGCGAAGAGGTCCAGGTTCTCCTCCACGGAGCGGTTGCGGTAGGGGCTGTCGCGGCCCGGCGTGGTGAAGTCGCCGCGGTACTCGCGAATCTCGTCCGGGGACAGGCTGCACACGTACGCCTTGCCCTGCTTGATGAGCTCCACCGCGAAGTCATAGAGCTTCGGGAAGTAGTCGGACGCGAAGTACTTGCGGTCCTCCCAGTCGAAGCCCAGCCACTTCACGTCGCGCTGGATGGACTCGACATAGTCCGTGTCCTCCGTGACGGGATTGGTGTCGTCGAAGCGCAGGTTGCACAGGCCACCGTATTGCTTCGCCAGCCCGAAGTTCAGGCAGATGGACTTGGCGTGACCAATGTGGAGGTAGCCGTTGGGCTCGGGCGGGAAGCGGGTGAGCACACGACCGCCGTGCTTCCCCGTGCGCCGGTCTTCCTCGATGATCTCCTGGAGGAAGTTCAGGCCCTGCGTTTCGTTCGTCGTCGTCATGGTGGGGGCGAATCCTCGTGAAGCCGCCCGGAGCCGGCAAGCGATTCCTTGCTCCCCGGCCATTCCCGGTGTGCCTCGATGCACAACACCCGGAACGTCTCCCCCCTTCCGCCCTCCCCTCCAGGGTGCCGCTCAGAGGGACGACAGCAGGGAGTCCCACGCCGCCAGGGCCCTGGCCGAGGACAGCTCCTCCGCTCTCGCCCGGGCCTTCTGGGACAGCGCCTGGCGGTGCCCCTCGTCGCGGACGACACGCCCCAACGCCTCCGCCAGCGCCTCGGCGTCCTCCACCGGCACCAACACCCCGTGCCGGCCATGCTCCAACACCTCCGCCGGCCCCGAGGGACAGTCCGTGCTGACCACCGGACACCCCAGCGCGAGCGCCTCCAGGAGCACCATGGGCAGGCCCTCGAACCGGGAGGACAGCGCGAACACCGCCGACCGGCGCATCAACACGTGCGGATTGGGCGCGAACCCCGGCATGAAGACGGTGGACTCCACCCCCAGCGAACGCGCCAGGGCCTTCAGTTCGGCCTCCAACGAACCCACCCCGAGGATGAGCAGGTGGTGGTCCACGCCCCGCTGCCGGGCCAGGGCATGACTCCGGATGAGGACGTCGAAGCCCTTCTGAGGCTCCAGCCGGCCCACGGCGATGGCCACGGGCTTCTCGAAGATGGGGAGCGCCCATTCAGGCAAAGGCGCCTCGGCGGCCGCGCGCACCGCGTCGCCGTCCACGAAGTTGGGGATGACCTGGAGTTGACCCTCCGGCACGGGAACCAGGGATTGGAACGAGCGGGCCGTGTCCTGGCCGCAAGCGATGATGCGCTGCATGCGTGGATAAAGAAGCCGCAGGCCCCAGAGCTGACGCCGGGGCTGCTCACGATGAAACGCACCCCAGTCGAAATGAATCATCCCCACCACGGGCTTGCCCAACAGCCTCCCCGCCAGACACGCCAGGAGCGCCGCCCGCCCCTCCTGCCCCGCGACGATGACATCCGCCTCGCGCGCATGACGCAGCAGGTGCCAGAGATACAGGGGCAGACTCTGCCTGTGATAGTCGTAAGAATCAGTGGCCCAGGAAATCTCGGCATTTCGCGGCAGCCGATCCTCCCGGTCCGGAGGGGGGCGGTGATGAAAGAACAACCGGGTGGCGAAACGCCCAGGGTCCAGTCCCGCCATCACGTTGCACACCGAGCGCTCGATGCCTCCGGAGCCCAGGAAGACCAGTGTGAAGAGAACGCGCTTGCGGCGGGAGTCTTTCGTGGCTTCTCGCGGCACAGGTACCAGCATCTGCCCCCACTCACGAGAAGGCCGGGTCAGGGTAACCCAAGGACGTACACGCGCCAACAACGCGAATGTGTCACGCCTCCTCGCGCATACCGTAGCGAGACTTGATTAATGTGGCATCCCTCTCTGGGGGCCAGCCTTCCTGTGAAAACAATCCTGAAATCTCGCCCTGTCGTCCTGCTGGTGCCCGTGTTGGGCGTGCTCATGGTTTGCGGAGTGTTGGCCTGGCGCGGCCATCGCATCGGCCAGGGGTTGCTGCATCCGCCCCACGTGCCGGTGGAGCGGCCCGTCGCGACGGAGGAACTCGCGGGGCTGGAGGACGTGAGCTTCACGAGCGCGGAGGGGCTGGCGCTGCGCGGCTGGTATGTGCCGTCGCGCAATCGCGCCGCGGTGGTGCTGGTGCACGGCTTCGCGGGCAACCGCGCGCAGCTCCTGTTCGAGGCACGCGCGCTGGCCCGCGCCGGCTACGGCGTGCTGCTGTTCGACTTGCGCGCGCATGGGGAGAGCGGCGGAGACCGCGTGACGTGGGGCGATGGCGAGCGGCGGGACGTGGAGGCCGCGCTGGACTTCGTGTCACGTCGTCCGGACGTGGACCCGGCGCGGCTGGGGCTGTTCGGCTTCTCCATGGGCGGCACCACCTCGCTGCTGGTGGCGGAGGCGGACTCACGCGTGAAGGCCGTGGCCGCGGCGGGGGCGTATCCCGCGCTGGAGGCGGACGTGTACTCCGGCTATGGCCGCTGGGGCGCGCTGAGCGCGGAGCCGGTGCTGTGGACGCTGCGCGGCGCGGGCGTGGACGTGGACGCGGTGCGGCCCATCGACGGCATGTGCCGGTTGCAGGGGCGGCCGCTCCTGCTCGTCAACGGCGACGTGGACCCGGACGCGCCATCCAAGCTCCAGGCCAGCCTCTTCCGCGCCGCGTGTGAGCCCAAGGCCCTGTGGGTCGTCCCCGGCGCGGGCCATGGCGAGTACTCGCGCGTGGCCCCGGAGGAATACGCGCGCCGCCTGCGCGAGCACTTCGACCGGGCCCTGCTCGGCGCGAGCTGACCGGTTCAGCCCGACGTGTCCGGCTCGCGCGGGGACTCGGCCCGCGCGGGAGCCCACTCGGGAGGCGCGTCGAGCGCGGGGCGCGACGTCAAGAGCTCATGGGGGCGGAACGAGCCCTTGTAGCGCAGCGACGCGCACGCCTGGACGCGGTAGCCCAGGTACACGTGGGGGATTCCCCGGGCCCGCGCCAGCTCCACCTGGAACACCACGTTCGCCGTGCCCAGGGAGAGCTCCGCGTAGGCCGGGTCGTAGAAGAAGTACACCGCGCTCCACGCGCGGGGCGTCTCGTCGCAGATGCCCAGCGCCACCAACCGCGGGCCGTCCTCCGGGCTGTCGTCGTAGAAGGCCACCTCGCGCGCGGACGGATGCGGGAAGGCGAACTGGAGCGAGTACTCGCGCACGGTGAGCGGCGACGGCTCCCAGTCCCGCGACGACTCCCGCTCCGAGTGCCAGGCCCGGTAGAGCGCCAGGCGCTCCTCGTCCACGCGCGGCACATCCACCTCCACGCGCAGATGCGCACACGCGGTCCGGGCCCGGCGCTGACTGCGGTTGGGGCGGAACGCGTCCACCGGGACACGCAGGGAGACACACTCGTGGCACGCGGCACACGCGGGCCGGAAGTACACCGGGCCAAAGCGCCGCCACCCGCGCACCAGGAGGTGCTCGTACTCCTCCGGCGACACGTCCCGCATCACCAGATTCTCCAGCGACGCCTCCCGCTCCGGCAGGTAGCTGCACGGGCGGGGCGCTTCGACTTCATGTGCCATCAGGCGGGCCATATCCGTCCCTGTTCCTCTCCGGGCCCTGGGCCGCCGTCAAGTCGAACGCGGTGAGCCCCAAAGCCTCGCGGGCAGGGACCCTACCGCCCGCCTCCCGTCCACAGGCCCATGGCATGGCGTCTGCACTATCGCCAGGTGACTCCCAAACAAGGCGGATGCACATGGCCCGAGACTGCCTGCGGCCCTGGATGGACCGGCCCTCTGACGAAGACCCCGAGGCCGAGGCCATGCCAACCCAGGGGCTTCACCTCGTGCCCTCCTGGCACCCCGCCACCCCGCCCCCGCACCCCGACTGGCAAACGCCTCGCTGGGAGATGGAGAATGAGTCCCAGGTCGACGTAGACCCCAGGGGGGAGCCAGATGACTTCGAGTTCGAGGTGGCCAGCTACTGAAGCCGCGTCGGAGCCGGACGCCAACGCGTCGGAGCAGGACGAGACTTCTCAACCTCATCCACTTCGAGAACACACAGCCCCCGCATCCCTTGCGCGCCAGGCGGGCGGACGCGCACAACTCGCGGTGGATGCGCTTCCCAGGCGAGGCGGCTTCTCAGCCCCCGGCGCAAGCGCGTATAAGTCAGACATGTCCGCAATCGATGTCTCCGTGGTGATGCCCACCCACCGGAGAGAAAAGGAAGTGGTGGAGGCCATCCGCTCGGTGCTCCGCCAAGAGGGGGTCCAGGTGGAGGTCATCGTCCTGGATGACACGCCCGAGGGCACCGCGCGAGCCGCCGTGGAGGCGCTGGGCGACTCACGCGTGCGCTACGTGGTGAACGACCCGCCGTCCAAGGGGCGCCCCGCGGTGGTGCGCAACCACGGCGTGACGTTGGCCAAGGGCCGCTACCTGCACTTCCTGGACGACGACGACATGCTCGCGGACGGGGCGCTGCACGCGATGGTGAGCGCGCTGGACGCGCGTCCCCAGGCGGGTGTTGCGGTGGGTTGGGTGGTGCCGTTCGGCGACGACGCGGACTGGCTCAAGGACAAGAGCGAATACTTCCAGTGGGCCGCCAAGGTGGGCGCCAGCACGCCCAGCAGCCTGTGGACGGTGGCGCACATCCTCTTCCGCGGCACGCTGTATGTGAATTCAGCGTGCATGATTCGGCGCGAGCACTTCGCGGCGCTGGGCGGCTTCGACGCCAGCATCCCCGTCTACGAGGACGTGGACTTCTACCTGCGCGGCATCCGCGCCTACGGCCACGTGTACGTCGACCGGCCCATCCTGCACTACCGCACGGGCCGGCCGTCGCTGATGCACAACCTGGGCAAGGACGGCACGCTGGTGATGCAGTCCAATGAGATGATTCACGGCAAGTACCGCCAGACGAACGGCATGTTGGAGTACCGCATGCTGCAGTTCTTCATGCGGGCGTTTCCCTTCGGCCTCACCAAGCGTCTGCCGACCCTGTGGTTGCCGAAGCCGGGCCGGGTGCCATGAGCTTCAAGAGCCGTTTCGTGGGGAGCGCCAAGCGTCAGGTGAAGCAGACGCTCAGGCCCATGCTCCAGCGGGCCATGGCCCCCGCGCGCACGGAGATTCCCCCGTCGTACTGGGGACTCGAGCGGCGGCCGGGACAGGGCCTGTGCCTGGAGGGTGTGCCGCTCAAGGAGCTGGTGGAGCGGTGGGGTTCGCCGCTGCACGTGGTGCACCTGGCCGCGCTGCGCCGCAACGTGGAGCGCTTCCAGGCGGTGCCGCCAGGGTGCACGGCGGGCTGCGAGGTCTACTACTCATACAAGACGAACCCGGTGCCGGGAATCCTCTCGGTGATGCACGGGCTGGGCGTGGGCGCCGAAATCATCTCCGCCTATGAGCTGTGGCTCGCGCTGAAGCTGGGCGTCCCCGCCGACCGCATCGTCTACAACGGCCCGGTGAAGTCAGAGGCCTCCGTGCGCGAGTCCATCAGCCGGGGCATCCAGCTGCTGGCCGCCAACCACCCGGAGGAGTTGGGCACCTTCGCGCGCATCGCCGCGGAGGTGGGCAAGCGGCCTCGCGTGGCGCTGCGGGTGAGCACGGACAGCGGCTGGGCGGCGCAGTTCGGCACGCCCATCGCCGGGGGCGCGGCGCTGCGGGCGTACGCGCAGGCCCGGGCCTCCTCGCACCTGAACGTGGTGGGCCTGCACGCGCACCGGGGCGCCACCATCCGCACCGAGGGCGAGTTCACCGGCTTCGTGGAGGCAGTGCTGGCCTTCACGGACACGCTGCATCAGGAGCTGGGGCTGGACCTGGAGGTGCTGGATCTGGGCGGCAGCCTCTGCACGCCCTCGGTGGAGCACATCGCCGAGCGCGACTGGCGGCTCAACCTCACCTTCTTCCGGGACGTGCCCGCGCCGGACCCGACGCAGGCGATGGGAATCTCCCGCTACGTCTCGCTCGCGGTGGAGATGGTGGAGTCGCACTACGCGCGCCGAGGGCGTCGGCGTCCCCGTATCTTCCTGGAGCCGGGCCGCGCCATGACGGGAGACACGCAGCTCCTGCTGGGGCGCGTGCACACGCTCAAGGCCGGTGAGGACCGGACGTGGGCGGTGCTCGACATGGGCGTCAACCATGCCGAGTGCGTGCGCAACGAGTACCACCAGCTCTTCCACGTGGACCGGCCGGACGCGCCCGCCTCGCGGGTGTACACGGTGGTGGGCCCCATCTGCACGCCGGGGGACACGCTGTACCACGCGAAGCGGCTGCCGGACCTGGCCCCGGGCGACACGCTGGCCATCATGGACGCGGGCGCCTACTTCGTGCCCTTCGCCACGTCCTTCTCGTATCCCCAGCCCGCCATCATCGCGCTGGAAGAGGACGGTTCGGAGCGGCTGCTCCGGCGAGCGGAGACGTTCGAGGACCAGGTGGCGCTCGACGCGGTGGACCCGGTGCAGACGCCCCGGGCCTCGCAGGACAAGCCCGAAGCCGCGTGAGCGCCGCGGGCCGCCCAGCGGACTTGGGCGGCCCGTTTCCAACGGCATCTACCGGTTGAGCACCATCATCCGCAGGAAGGCGCGGGGGTGGCGCGCGGAGCCGTAGAGAATCTGCGCCAGTTCCACCGCCGACGGCACCAGGTCATCCGAGTCGATGAGCGGGTCCACCGCCACGTCCCGGTGCGACTGCAGCCAGCGGCGCCACTGCCGGGCTTCTTCCACGGGGAGCGCGCCCGACAGGCGCTGGAGGTTGAGCAGCATCTCCAGAGCGATGCGGTTGCAGAACACCTCGCCCTTGCCCTTCCACGCGCGCGCGGCGGCCACCACGTCCTGGAGCGAGTCCGCGTCTCCCACCGCCGCGTGATAGGCCATGAGCGGCAGTGGCAGGCCCCGGGCGATGTCGAAGCCCATCTGCCCGTAGTAGCGGGGGTTGAAGTCGATGAGGAGGAAGTCGTCCTTCGTCTGGATGAACTCCACCTCGAACACGCCGTGATAGCCCAGCCGCTGGCACAGGCGCTTGAGGCCATCCGCCAGGTCCTGACGCACGGGCGCGGACTCGAAGCACACGCCCACGCCCAGCCGGCGCGGACGCTGGAGCACCTTCATGGCGCCGCGCACCTCGAACACCTCACCCGTCTCGTCCACGAAGCCCGACAGGCTGTAGATGCCCTGCGCGGCCTCGGGATGGAACTCCTGCACCATGGGGCGCGCGACGGCCGGGTCGAAGTCCACCAGCATGGGCGCGTAGCCGTCGCGCGCGAAGGCGCGGTACTCCTCGACGAGCTGCGAGGGCTCGGCGACGGGCAGGCCCTTGCGATGCGTGGAGTAGAGAATCTGCGTCGTCGGCTTGATGAGGACCGGGAAGCGGGCCTCGCGCGAGATGGACTCCAGGTCCGCTTCCGACTCGGGGAACCAGGTGCGCGGCAGCGTCAGGCCGGCCTGCTGGCCCGCCTCGAAGAGCTTGCGCTTGTTGAGCAGCCCGTACACCGCCTCCACGCCGGGGTCATAGAGGTGGAAGTACTTGGAGAGCGCCTCGGCGTGGACGGAGACCAGCCACGCCAGCTCGTCGCTCGTCGGGTACAGCACGTGCCGGCGCGGCTCGGAACGGCCGAAGTCCAGCAGCCACGCGAGGAAGGCCTCGGGTTGGGACTCGGGAGGACACTGCACGCGGCGCCCGACGAAGCGGGACCAACTGGCGGGGCCCAGCTTGCCGGGGTCCGCCACGGCGACGTCGATGCCATGGCGCCCGAAGCAGCGCGCGGCGGCGAGCGTGCCATAGAAGCTCGCGGAGAAGAGCAGCACCGGCGGACGCTCTTCCGCGCGCCCGCGCACCGCCTGCTCCACCTTCACGTGTTCTGCCTCCACCTGTGGTGTCTCCAGTCTTTCCACGCCCTCTGTCCTGCGCGAGCGCGAGGACGCTCCACGCGCCGGGACCTGGGCCTTCGCCATGACGGCGGAGGCCTGCGTCGAAGCGAGCATCGCGGTGCCCGCGGCAAGCCCGGCGGTGAGGCGTGAGAGAATGTGTCGTTTCATGTCCAGGGGAAGCAACATAGCCGCCCCCCACCCCATTTGCCGCTGTCCGGTTCACTTCGTGACGCCTGTTTGGAGCGCGAACGAAAGGAGGCTGACGGGACGGCCTCCACCCAGCGGGTCCGCCGCGACGGCGTGACAGGTTCCGCACCCATCCCGTGTCCCCCACTGCACGAAGCGCCGGGTGTGTCGGACAGGCACCGAGGCTCAGGGACAGATGCCTCCGTCGGGCCTCCACGACAGGTAGCCCGAGTCGAGCAGCCACGAGTCCACCGCCACCCCGCTCACGCGCGAGGCCAGGCGTGTGACGGACTCGCGAAAGGCGTCGTGGGGGGCGGTGTAACCGGTGTCACGGGCGTGTTGCCAGACCTCGTTCCAGGTCTGGAAGAAGTCGTGCATGGGTTCTCCGGGGCGCACGCGGCGGCGGAGGTCGCGGGGCAGCCAGTCGCGGAACTGCCAGGGGGCGAAGCCATGGCGGAAGGTGGTGTGGAACAGCAGGGCTTCACGCGCGGGCGCGAGGCCCGCGTCTTGAGCGGGGCGACGCAGCAGGTGCGCGGCGAGGACCGAACCCTCCGGGTCCGAGCTGCCCTCCACGAGCAGGCCCGACGGGAGGAGGAAGCGGCTCAGGGCGTGGTGGACCTCGGGGACTCGCTCGACGGGCCCCTGACGCAGAACGTTCATGGCCCGCACGAGCCGGGCGGGCTCATCCGCCGAGAGCGGAAGTTCGAAGCCGCCCTGGCGGAAGTGAGTGCGCGGCCCTGCGTGGACCTGAGCCGCCTGGGCTCGCGTGGCGTCCAGTTCCACACCGACCACGGTGAGTTCCGGGTGGAGCACACGGAAGGCCTCCGCGCTCTCGAGCGTGGTCCACGGGTGTTCCCCGAACCCCACGTCGACGAAGACGCCCTGGGCCCACGGGCCGTCGACGCGCGTGAGCAGCGCGGATTCGAAGCGGCACAGGTAGGCATCCAGTGCGCGCAGACGCCCCGGAGAGGTGCGCCCCCGCGTCTTCGCGTCGAGCGTGGACATGTCACGCACTTCGGCGAGAGGAGCCCCACACGTCAAGCACTCCGGCTTCATTTTCACCGAGCCACCCAGGCCATTAGTCTGGGGCCGTGCGCCCGGCCTCCGCCCTCACCTGCCCCGGCTGTCAGACGCCCCGCGTGGACGGGCCCGAGTGCCCTCGCTGCGGCATCATCTACGCACGAGCGGATGCCCGCGCCGCGCGCAAGGCCGAGCAGGAACGCGCCGCCGCACACGCCTCCTCGCCGCACGCCGCGGCGCGCGCCGCCGCGATGACGGGGCAAGACGCACCATCCTCACCCTTGGCACGCGCCTCCGCGATGACGGGGCAAGACGCCCCCTCCCCCCCCTTGCAACGCGCCTCCGCGATGACGGAGCAAGACGCCCCCTCCTCCCCCTTGCAACGCGCCAGCGCGGCCGCCGCGCGAGAAGCCTGGGCACGCCCCACGAGCCCCACCGCGCCTGGCTCGGCCATCGGCGGGCCGAGCGCGTCGCCGGAGGAACGAAGCGGCTGGCCTCCGCCGCCAGGAACACTCTCGGAGCCGCGCCACTCCCAACGGCCCCCAGACTCCGGCGCGCCGGGGCGCGACTCGCCGCGCTTCGACGGTGTGCCCACCGGGCTCTTCGATGCGGAGTCCTTCGCCTTGGCCTTCGCGCCCTCCTCGTCGGACGCCGAGGAGCACCTTCACGAGGTCCGGCTGCGCATGGTCGTCATCCCCACCGCGCTGCTGTTGAGCTATCTGGGCGTCACGAGCTCGATGAACTTCGTCATCCGCCTCGTGACCATGTACGTCCACGAAGTGGGCCACGCCGTCACCGCGTGGCTCTGCGGCTTGCTCGCCATTCCGGGCCCGTGGGCGACCTCCATCGGCGGGAAGCGGTTGTACTGGATGGCCATGCTCCTGGCCGGGGGCCTGTCCCTGTGGACCTGGACCGGATGGAAGCAGCGCCGTCATGCCTGGGTGGCGTGGGGCGCAAGCCTGCTCGTCATCCAGTTCGTCTGCACGCTCGTCCTTTCGATGGACCGGGCCTTGGCCCTCATCTCCTTCGGCGGAGACGCCGGGATGCTGGTCCTGGGGACGGTGCTGATGGGGACATTCTACGTGCGCCCCGGCAGCGCCCTGCACACGCGGGGACTCCGCTGGGGCTTCGTGGCCATTGGCGCCCTCGCCTTCTGGGACGGCTTCCACACCTGGTGGACCGCGCGAACCGACGCGGAGGTCATCCCCTTTGGCCGCATCGAGGGTGTCGCCCTGAGCGACGCGAGCAGCCTCGTGGAGACCTACGGCTGGTCAGAGGGCGACCTCATCCACCGCCACGTGGTGCTGGGCCTGGCGTGCCTCACGGCGCTCGCGGCGCAATACGCCTGGATGCTCTACCGGGAGCGGGCCCACCTTCGCGCCGCCCTGCGAGCGCTCCCCTTCCAGGACGGGTGAGCAGACGTCCCAGGTTGTGACAGGCGTACCGAAGGCCAGTACCCTTCGGCCGACATGGCACAGCCCGTCCAGCCGCTCCGGTCCTCGGAGCCCCCCTCGTCCTCGATGTCCGCGTCCCCTGAACACGTCCAACCGCGCTTCGGCTGGCTGCCTCCGGTGGGGACGTGGAAATACCATGTGCTGCTGAGCGCCGTGGCGCTGCTCATCCTGGGACCGCTGGGCGGCATCGCCGCCTCGTACATGAACTTCAGCGTGGGCTTCTTCATCGGCGGACAGGTGCTCGCGGGCATCCTGGGCAGCGCCGTCACGTACGGCTACGGCTCGGAGGGCAAACACGGCGCCAACTACATGCAGACGATGGCCGCCTCGGTGGCCTCGCTGTGCGCCATGTCCGTGCTCATCCAGGCCATGGTGTGGCTGGGCATGGAGATGCCTCCCGCGTGGCACCTGATGCTCTTCGTCGGCTGCGTGGGCATGTTCGCGGTCGGCGTGGGCATGCTCTACACGCCGCTGCTCGTCGACAAGCTCCAACTCGACTACCCATCTGGCTTCGCGGTGGCCAACATCCTGCGCGCGCTGACGGACAAGCGGCTGCTCAAGGCCTCCATCTCCAAGCTGGGCGGAGGCGCGCTGCTGGGCGCCGCGGCGGCGTGGCTGACGGAGAAGGTCGCGTTCATCGCCGCCATTGGAACCAGCGCCGCCACGCTGGGCGCGGGCATGATTGTCGGCAGCCGCATCACCATCCCCGCGGTGGTGATGGCGGTGCTGGGCGCATGGCAACTGCCGTACCTGCGTGAAATCGGTTGGCTGGGGGCAGAGGACCCGTTCCGCAAGGTCGGCTTCCTCATCGGCCTGGCCATGATTTGCGGCGCGGCGGCGGTGGACCTCTCGCTGCTCGCGGTGCAGGCCCTCGCTCGCATCCGCGCCCGGGCCAACGTCGAGGAGGGCGAGGAGCCCGCGTGGAAGAAGGTCAACATGCCCCGGCTGCTGGCCTGGGTCGTGGGCTGGGGCGCGGCGACGCTGGCGGTGGGCACGTGGGTGCTGGGTCAGCCGCTGACCTGGCTCCTGTTCGGCCTGGGCCTCGCGCTGCTGTTCGTGCTCATCAACGGCATCTCCTACGGCATCACCGACCAGAACCCCATCTCCAGCGCGTTCGTCATCTCCATCATGCTCATGTCGCTGATGGGGCTGAAGAACCCGCTCGTCGCGCTGATGGCCGCCACCATCCTGCTCATCTCCACGTCCGTGGGCTGCGACATGCAGCAGGACCGCTCCACCGGCTGGCGCCTGGGCACCAACCGCGTCATCCAGTTCCGCTACCAGGTGATGGGCGTCATCATGGGCGCGCTCCTGTGCGTGGGCCTGGCGCGAGTCTTCATGGCGGCCTACCCCGCGCTCGCCGTCAACCAGCTCGACAACCCCAACGTCCCCGTGGGCCAGTGGGGCTCCGCCATGACGTACAAGCTGGTGGGTGCCATCCGAGACCTGGGCTCGCTGTCCAGCGCGAAAGTGCACGCGCTGCTCTTCGGCCTGGGCATCGGCTTCGTCATCCAGGTGCTGCGCAAGGTGGTCCACGGCCATGCCGGTTACCAGCGATACATCAAGAGCTCGCGCGCGGGCTTCGCGCTGGGGTGGACCATGGACTCCATCGTCCTGGCCAGCCCCTATGCGCTGTCCTTCGGCGGCTTCGTCGCCTTCCCCGTCGCGCTGTGGTTCGGCGCGGGCGGTGTCATCGCCTCCGTGTGGAACACCGTCACGAAGACGCTGGCCCCGCCTGCCGCCAGCAACCCTGGGCAGGGAGAGGCGCTCCCCGAGGACATGAGCACCATGTCCCTGGTGGGCGGCGGCCTCATCGCCGGTGAGTCCCTCTTCTTCCTCATCGTCGGATTGGTTGGCCTGGCGTCATTGCTGGCCTGACGCGTGACGCGGCGCCCCAGGGGTTGACCTGTTCGGAGGGGATTCAAGGTCAACCCTTGGCGCCACCCGCCAGAGCTGTGAAACCATACGCACACGGCGTCCGACAGGGGATGCCAGCAACAACCACTCACTCAGGGGTTGCCATGAAGCGTGTGCTCGCGGTGATGGCGGTGTTTGTCAGTGTCACGTGGATGGGATGCGGTGAGCCGCTTCCCGAAGAAGCGTCGCAGGAGCTGATGTCCCTGGAGGAGGTCTCCCAGGCGCCCCAGGAGCTCGCGGTCTGCCCAAGCGGTTACATATCCTGCCGGATCCTGGCCGGCACCGCATGCACCAGCAAGGAGGTCTGCTGTGACGGCAACGTCCAGCGGGTGTGCTACTGCTTCAACCAACGTTTCGTGTGCTGACGCCCTCGCCCAGCCAAGGTGTCCGGCGGGTCCGGTTGACAATTTCCAGGCCCGCCTGCATTTTGATTGTCGTGAGCTCCGTCATCATCACTACGACCACCCGCACCACGACTCGCTACGGCGGGTGTGGAGCGGTGCGCGTCGTGAAGTGAGCTGACGACCGCACGGCTTTTCGCCCCGCCTTCTCCGGCCGGGGCAACCGTGCGCTCGCTCAGTGCTCCGTCCGGCAAGGCATTCCACGCTTTTCCGAACACGGAGACGCAGCACATGCTCGACGAACAAGACCACCGCGCACTGGGCCAACGCCTGGACCTCTTCCACTTGCAGGAGGAGGCCCCGGGGATGGTGTTCTGGCACCCCCGCGGCTTCCAACTCTACCGGCTGCTGGAGGAGCACGTCCGGCAGCGCATGCGGCGCGAGGGCTACCTCGAGGTCCGCTCGCCCCAGATCTTCTCCCAGCCGCTGTGGGAGCGCAGCGGCCACTGGGAGAACTTCCGCGAGAACATGTTCCTCATCGAGGACGGCGCTCGCCACCTGGGCATCAAACCCGTCAATTGCCCCGGCCACATCGAACTGGTGCAGCGCATGGCCCCCAGCTACCGGGACCTGCCGCTGCGGATTGGAGAGTTCGGGCTGGTGCATCGCAGCGAGCCGGGCGGCGCGCTCCACGGCCTGTTCCGCCTGCGCCAGTTCACGCAAGACGACGGGCACATCTTCTGTGCCCCCGAGCAGGTGGTGGACGAGGTCGTCCACTTCGTCCGCTCGCTCAAGGAGTTCTACGCGGGCTTCGGCTTCGACGAGGTCCAGGTCGCCTTCTCCGGCAGGCCCGAGGCGCGCGCGGGCAGCGATGCCGTGTGGGACCAGGCCGAGGAGTGGCTCGCGGCCGCGGCGAAGCAGGCCGGGTTGGACTGCAAGCTCCAGCCGGGCCAGGGCGCCTTCTACGGGCCCAAGCTGGAGTTCGTCCTGAAGGACAGGCTGGGGCGCGAGTGGCAGTGCGGGACGATTCAGCTCGACCTCGTCCTGCCCGAGCGCTTCGACCTGCGCTACCAGGACGCTTCGGGCTCGAAGGTCCGCCCGGTGATGCTTCACCGCGCGCTCCTCGGCAGCCTGGAGCGCTTCATCGGCGTGCTGCTGGAGCACCACGGGGGCTCGCTCCCCGCGTGGCTCGCTCCGGAGCAGGTGGTGGTGGCGCCCGTGGGGCAGGCGGCGGTGGAGTACGCGGAGCGCTTCGCCTCCGTGCTCCGGCGCGCGGGCTGCCGCGTCCGCGTGGATGCCCGGGACGAGTCGCTGTCCCGCAAGGTGCTGGACTCGCATCAGGCGGGAGTCCCCTGGCTCGCGGTGGTGGGCGCGCGTGAAGTCGCGGCGGGCGCGGTCCGCCTGCGTCAGCGCCAGGGCGCACAGAAGGACGCGTCGTGGGACGAAGCCGTCGCGGAGCTGCGGGCCGCGTGCGGACTCGACTCCGACGCCTGAGGATGTCACTCCGGGGGGCGGACGAAGCTCACCTCGTCCGCCCCCCACCCAAGCCGGCCGCGCTACGCGTGGCGCAGGTGCTCCAGCACGGAGCCCGCACGCAGGATTTCGGCGGGGACGGTGGCCAGGTCATCCAGGCTCAAGATGCCCAGCAGGTTGCGCCCCTCGTCCACGATGAGCAGCCGCCGCACCATCTTGTCCTCCATGAGCTGCTCGGCGGCGCCCAGCGTCGCGTCGGGATGACAGGTGATGACCGCGGTCGTCATGACTTCGCGCACGCGTGTGTATTCCGGGTGTTGCCCCAGGGCCGTCGAGCGGACGGTGATGTCCCGGTCCGTCAGCATGCCCACGAGCTGCCCACCCTCGGTGACGGGAAGCGCGCCGATGTTGCACGTGCGCATCCTGAGGGCGGCGACTCGAAGCGACTCATCGGCTTCAATGGTCTCCACGTTCTTGGTCATCAGCTCGAAAATCCGCATGGCGCCTCCGCTGATGGGATGGGGTTCGGCTGTGTCCGTAAGCGTGGCCCCCGTCCGGCGTCCGTGCCCGTCCCGCCCCTGGGCCCGGAGGTAGGGCCAGCGGCCGGACAGCCCCCGTCATTCCTGGTTGGCCACCAGGCGCGACGATTGGGCAGGATGCGCATCTGAGACAGACACCCGGGCTCGGCCCGGGGCCAAGGAGCGTGACGGCATGGTGGACAAGCTCACCCTCAGCGATGCGCAGTGGCGCGAACGGCTGACGCCCGAGGAGTACAACGTCCTGCGCAAGCACGGCACCGAGCGCCCCGGCTCGGGCTGCTTCCTGGGGACCAAGACACCGGGCACCTATGTGTGCGCCGGGTGTGGCAACCCGCTGTTCAAATCGGGGACCAAGTTCGAGTCGGGCACGGGCTGGCCGTCCTTCACCCAGACGGTGGGCCCGGATGCGGTCGCGGAGATCGACGACCACTCGCACGGCATGACACGCACCGAGGTGCGCTGCGCCCGCTGCGACGGCCACCTGGGCCACGTGTTCCCGGACGGCCCGCCGCCCACGGGCCAGCGCTACTGCATGAACTCGGTGGCGATGAAGCACGTCCCGGAAGGCCAGGCGCTGGAGCTGGTCCGGGCGTGAGGTGAAACACGGAAGGCGCCCCGGCCTCGCTCGAGTCCGAGCCGAGGTCCGGGGCCTCTCTTCCGTTGCCGCGGACGCTCAGCCCAGCCAGGCGCGAGCGTTGCGGAACATCCGCATCCAGGGCCCCTCGTCGGCGGTCCACTCACGGGGCCGCCAGGAGTACTGCACGGTCCGGTGCACTCGCTCCGGATGCGGCATCGTCACGGTGAAGCGTCCGTCGCGCGTCGTCACGCCGGCGATGCCATGGGGCGAACCGTTGGGGTTGGCCGGGTACGTCGAGGCAATCTGCCCGCGGTTGTCCACCCAGCGCGTGGTGATGAAGCCCGAGGTATTGACGCGAACACCCTCGGCCTCGTTGGAGAACTCCGCGCGGCCCTCGCCGTGCGCCACGGCGATGAGCATCCGGCTGCCCTCCATGCCCTGGTAGAAGAGCGACGGGGTGCGGGCAATCTCCACCGTTCCCAGGCGCGCCTCGTACTGCTCGGAGGCGTTGCGCACGAAGCGGGGGAAGTGCTCCGCGCCGGGGATGATGTCCTTCAGGCCGGACATCATCTGGCAACCGTTGCAGATGCCCAGGCCGAAGCTGTCCGGGCGCGCGAAGAAGGCCGCGAACTCGTCACGAGCGCGGGGGTTGAAGAGGATGGACTTCGCCCAGCCTCCACCCGCGCCCAGCACGTCTCCGTAGGAGAAGCCGCCGCACGCCAGCACGCCGTGGAAGTCCTTCAGCGACACGCGGCCCGCGAGGATGTCGCTCATATGCACATCCACCGCCAAGAAGCCCGCGCGCGTGAAGGCCGCCGCCATCTCCTGCTGGCTGTTGACGCCCTGCTCTCTCAGCACCGCCACGCGAGGACGCGCGCCCTTCGCCACGAAGGGCGCGGCCACGTCCACCTGGGGGTCGAACGTCAGCCGGGGCGACAGGCCCGGGTCGGTCGCGTCGCACTTGGCCGCGAACTCCTGCTCCGCGCACGTGGGGTTGTCGCGAAGCTTCTGAATCTCGTAGCTGACGCGCGACCAGATGCGCCGCAGGTCCAGGGTGCCTTCGCTCAGCAGCACCTGGGTGCCCTGGCGGACACGCACGTCCAGCGAGGCCGTGGGACGGCCCAGCTCGTGGCAGTGAGCGTCCAGGCCGTGCTGGCCCAGCACCTCGCGCACGCGAGCCACATCCGCGCCGCGCACCTGCACCACCGCGCCCAGCTCCTCGTTGAAGAGGGCCGCCACGGCGTTGCGCCCCAGGCCCGAGACATCCACGTCGACGCCGCAGTGGCCCGCGAAGGCCATCTCGCACAGCGTGGCCCACAGACCGCCGTCGGAGCGGTCGTGGTAGGCCAGGAACCGGCCCTCGGAGTTGAGGACCTGCACCGCCGCGAAGAAGCCGCTGAGCAGCGAGGGGTCCTCGACGTCGGGCACGTCCGGCCCCACCTGCGAGTGGACCTGCGCGAGCACGGAGCCACCAAGGCGCTGCTTGCCGCGCGCCAGGTCGATGAGGAGCAGCCGCGTGTCGTCGGCCACGTCCACCAGCTGCGGCGTGAGCGACTGGCGCACGTCGAGCACTGGAGCGAACGCGGAGATGATGAGCGACACCGGAGACGTCACCGCCTTGCGCTCACCACCGTCCTGCCAGACGGTGCGCATGGACATCGAGTCCTTGCCCACCGGGATGGTGAGGCCGAGCGCGGGGCACAGCTCCATGCCCACCGCGTTGACGGCGGCGTAGAGCTGCGCGTCCTCGCCGGGGCTGCCAGCTGCGGCCATCCAGTTGGCGGACAGCTTCACGTCGGACAGTTTGCCGATGCGCGCCGCGGCGATGTTGGTGAGGGCCTCACCCACCGCCATGCGAGCGGAGGCCGCCGCGTCCACCACGGCGAGCGGCGTGCGCTCACCCATGGACATGGCCTCACCCGTGGTGCTCGTTACAGTGGAGAGGGTCACCGCGCAGTCCGCCACGGCGACCTGCCACGGGCCCACCATCTGGTCGCGCGCCACGAGGCCCGACACCGAGCGGTCGCCGATGGTGATGAGGAAGGACTTGTCCGCCACCGTGGGGTGGCTCAGCACGCGCTCGGCCATGGACTTCACGTCGCCGGGCAGCGACAGCGGCGCGAGCGTCAGCGGACGCGAAGCCGCGTCGCGGTGCATGCGCGGCGGCTTGCCGAAGAGCACGTCCATGGGCAGGTCGATGGGCGGAGTGCCCAACCGCGAGTCCGCCAGCTTCAGCACCTGGGACTCGGTGGCATCGCCCAGCACCGAGAACGGCGCGCGCTCCCGCTCGCAGAAGGCGGCGAAGCGGGCCAGGTCCTCGGGCGCGACACCCAGCACGTAGCGCTCCTGCGCCTCGTTGCACCAGATTTCGAGCGGGGACATGCCCGGCTCGGCGTTGGGCACCGCGCGCAGCTCGAGCTTGCCGCCCAGCGCGTTGTCGTGCGCGAGCTCTGGCAGCGCGTTGGACAGGCCGCCCGCGCCCACGTCGTGGATGGAGCGGATGGGGTTCTTGTCTCCGAGCGAGCAGCACAGGTCGATGACCTGCTGGCAGCGGCGCTCCATCTCGGCGTTGTCGCGCTGCACGGAGGCGAAGTCGAGGTCCGCCGCGCTCGCGCCCTGCGCCATGGAGGACGCCGCGCCGCCGCCCAGGCCGATGAGCATCGCGGGCCCGCCCAGGACGATGAGCTTGTCGCCCGGACGCAGCTGGCCCTTCTGGACGTGGGGCGCGCGGATGTTGCCGAGCCCGCCGGCGATCATGATGGGCTTGTGGTAGCCGCGCACCTCGACGCCCTCGGGAGTGGCGACCTGCGACTCGAAGCTGCGGAAGTAGCCGTTGAGGTTGGGGCGGCCGAACTCGTTGTTGAACGCGGCGCCGCCCAGCGGCCCATCAATCATGATGTCCAGCGCGGAGACGATGCGGTCCGGCTTGCCGTAGGACTGCTCCCACGGCTGGGGGAAGCCCGGGATGCGCAGGTGGCTGACGGTGAAGCCCGTGAGGCCCGCCTTGGGCTTGGCGCCGCGTCCGGTGGCGCCCTCGTCGCGAATCTCGCCGCCCGCGCCGGTGGCCGCGCCCGGGTATGGCGAGATGGCCGTCGGGTGGTTGTGCGTCTCCACCTTGATCATGATGTGCGCCGGCTCGCGCACCGTCTTCCACTCGCCCGTGTCGGCGTCGGGGAAGAAGCGGTCCACCTCGAAGCCCTCGATGACCGCCGCGTTGTCCTTGTAGGCGGAGAGCACGCCCTCCTTGTTCTTCGCGTAGGTGTTCTTGATGGCCTGGAAGAGCGAGCGCTCCTGCGGCTTGCCATCCAGCGTCCAGCTCGCGTTGAAGATCTTGTGGCGGCAGTGCTCGCTGTTGGCCTGCGCGAACATCATCAACTCGACGTCCGTCGGGTTGCGCTTGAGCTCGAGGAAGCGAGCGACGAGGTAGTCGATTTCGTCCTCCGCCAGCGCCAGGCCCAGCTCGCGGTTGGCCGTCGAGAGGGCCGCGCGGCCACCGCCGAGGATGTCCACGGTGGTGAGCGGACGGGGCGCGTGCTCGGAGAAGAGCACGGAGGCGTCCTCCATGTGCCCCAGCACGGCCTGCGTCATCCGGTCATGGAGCACGGGCTTGAGGCGCTCCACCTGCGCTGCGTCCAGCGGCGCGCCCTGGGGGCCCGCGACGTAGTACGCGGTGCCGCGCTCCATGCGGCGCACCTTGGCGCCCAGGCCACAGTTCTGGGCGATGTCGGTGGCCTTGGAGGACCAGGGGGAGATGGTGCCCGGACGGGGGACGACCAGGAGCAGGCTGCCCGCGCGCTCACCCGAGGGCACCTTCGGGCCGTACTCCAGGAGACGGCCGAGCATCGCCTGCTCGTCCGCCGAGAGAGGCTCCGGAGCGTCGAGGAAGTGCACGTGCTCCGCGTAGACGGACGCCACGGAAGGCACCTGCTCGCGGCATTGGGCGAGCAGCTTCGCGAGCCGGAATTCAGAGAGGACAGGAGCGCCGCGCAGGAAGTGCATGCTGGACATGGGGGATAGGGGGTGGCCCTGGGTAACAGCCGGGGCGTCCTTATCACCGCGCATCGCGAGCGGGAGGACAGAGTTCGTACCCGTCCGCTCGCTGTCCAGTCAGACAGGGGCCACGGTAGGAGCCCCTCACACGTCAGAGCTTGCTCGGCGCTCCTGAGAGCTGCGGAAAGACGGCAACTACCCGCCCTTCCCCGAGGCCGCGGGCGAAGTGGGCGCGGGCGCGGCGGGCGCCTCGGGCTTCGCCTCTTGAGCCTTGCGCCACAGCGCCAGAAGCTCCGCTTCACGCTCGGGAGTCAATCCCGCGCGGGCCTTGTCGCGACGCTCCTGGGGCAGGCCCTTGAAATACGCCAGCGTGTCGCGGACGGTGACGTTCACGGGACGGAACTTCAAGCCCGCCTTCACCGCCTTCGCGTTGCTGCGCAGGTGCGTGCCCGCGCTGTTGCCCGTGGGCGGCATGTAGATGGGGAGGCTGACGTCGCCCACCACGCCCTGCTTCTCCAGGAAATCCGCCGGCACCCACGTCACCTTCGTGTCCTTGCCCGTCACCTTCCGGCAGGTGTCCAGCATCGCGCCCATGGACCACGGCTCTGCGGGCCCCACCGCGTTGAACACGCCGTGGACCTGACCTTCGATGAGCAACACCAGCCACTCGGCCAGGTCTCTCGCGTCAATGACTTGCAGCGGGTCCTTGGGTGTTCCGGGCGCGAGCATCTCCCCGCCCTTCTCGAAGCGCACCGGCCAGTAGGTGAACCGGTCCGAGCGGTCATCCGGCCCCACGATGTAGCCCGGGCGAACGTTCGTCACGCGCCCGGGCATCGCCGCCTCCGCGGCCTCCTCACACGCGCGCTTGAGTCCGCCGTAGAACTCGAAGTCCTTGCCCATCGTCTCCACGGTGGGGTCCGCCAGCGTCGCCGTGGGACCGGACTCATCCTCGCCCGGCGTCTTGTCGCTGGCATACGCGGACACGCTGGAGATGAAGACATACTGCTTCACGTTGGGCGCAAGCAGCGTGGCCGACGCCTTGACCATTCGCGGGTAGTAGCCCGACGTGTCCACCACCGCGTCCCACTTGCGCCCTTGCAGCGCCTTGAGCCCCTCGTCCTTGTTCGGGTCTCGGTCTCCCCGCAGCTTCTCCACGCCGGGGAAGAGCTCGGGGCGCGTCTTGCCTCGGTTGAAGAGCGTCAGCGTGTGGCCGCGAGCCCGCGCGGCCTCCACCACCGCGGGCCCCAGGAAGCCCGTGCCTCCCAGGATGAGGATGTGCTTCTTCGCGCCCTTCTTGGGCGCGGCGAATGTTTCGGAAGGGAGCGCCAGCAGCGACGCCCCCGCGGCGGAGTACTGCAGGAACTTCCTGCGCGAGGTCTTCATGACAACGGCTCCAGGGGCCGTGATGCGACTCAGGGGGACGTGCGCCACAACGCCCCCACCCCTGTTTCATTCCCGAGCGGCGAAGCCTCCACGCGAAGATGTCACGCGGCCTCTGCGCGCGGCGCGTCGAACCTGGCCAGGTGCGCTCGCGCGAGGTGCAGGTTGTCATTGTCCAGCGGATGGAACGAGGGCCTCAGATACTCCTTGAGGCCCCGCCACAGGACACGCACCAGCACCGGGTCCTTCTGGTGCGCGCGGCGCAGCTCCCGCCAGATTCCCGTCCACCGCAAGCCGGGCTCCTGCCGCAGCAGCGTCACCGTCGCGGCGAACCACAGGCTGAACAGCGCGGTGATGCCCGCGAACATCCCCAGCACGCGCAGCGCGTAGCCGGGCGCCACCTTCTGGAGCACATCGAAGGCCACGGACTTGTGCTCGATCTCCTCCGCGGCATGCCACTCGATGAGCTCGCGCATCGCCGGGTGCCCATCCGCGAAGACGCCCAGCGTCAGCGTGTTCTCTCCCATGATGGCCGTGTAATGCTCCAGCGCGGCGGTGATGGACAGACGCAGGGCCGGCGGGAAGTACCGGTCGATGAAGCCCCAGACGATGCGGTGATACGCCCGCATGAAACCGGTGATGACGAACCCCTGCGACTCGAGCAGCTCGATGTAGTCCTGGTGCTCGCGCGCGTGTTTGCCTTCCTGCGCGAAGAACGCCTTGACCTGGGCTCGGAGCTCCGGCGCGTCGCTCAGCGCATGGAGATAGTGATTGACGCTGCGGACGAAGAAGCGTTCCCCCTCTGGGAAGAGCATGTTCAAGCCATTCCAGAGGTGGGTGGACCCCAGGCCGTTGTGATGCCACACGCGAGGGAAGGTGGAATCGAACGAGAACTTCACATTCAGTCTTGGGACGATTCGACTGGGGTCAGGGGGATTGACCATTAGGGGGGACTTTCAACCGCCGGAGGGGACGGCGGGTACGGGGGAAGGCACGACTTGCGGGCGGACTCGACGGTGGACCTCTTGCTCGAGCTCTGAGCGAAACGCGGCGAGTCGCTCCCGCGTCGAGAAGGGGCCGCTCCCAGCGATAGCGCCGAAGAAGCGTTTGCGCACGCCCTTGCGCGTCGCACACAGCACCTCCGTCACACACAGGGCCACGCCGCCGCCGACGGCGGGCAAGGGCCTCATCGTGTTGAAGAAGAGGGGCGGATGTCGCTCGAGGCTGGCCTCATCCTCGACATGAAGGGTGATTTTCGACAGCAGCGCGTTTCCGCACAGCGCGGTGGCCACCTGCCGCAAGCCCGGCGTGTACGCGAAGCCGTGGGTGGTGAGTGACGGCATCCACCAGGGCAGCGACGGGGAGTACAGGGTGGAGAAGATGTCATCCAGCATGCCCCCTTCCCCGCGCGTGCGCTCCAGCAGCGAGGAGACCTGTGCGGGCGTCACCGGGCCTTCGCGGGTGCGCGACGGAATCACCGCGATGCGGATGCGCCGCCAGGTCCGCTCCACCGAGGCCGGCGCATCCGGAAGCACCGGCACCAGCATCGTCGGATTGTCCCCGCGCAGCAGTCCCGCATGGGAGCGCCCGAGCGCCTCCAACGCGGCGCATGCGAGGTTGCGGAAGTCGAGCCGCTCCGGAAGCTCCACGCGCAACAGCGGCGTCGGGTCCTCCGTGCCCGTGAGCCACTCACCGACACCGTAGCTTCGGGCTCGCAGCGGCATGACGCGGGCGATGGCTTGAGACAGCTCCATCATCGCGGAGCCGTCCATGACGAGGTGGTCGAACGCCAGCTCCAGCGAGCCCGTCACGGGCTCCACGCGAGCCCCCATCCACGCGCTGGAGGTCAGCAGGTGGGACGTCCATGCGCTGGGCCCCTGCCCCGCGGCGTCCACCACCACCTGCGGATGAAGCCCGGCGCGGCGCATCTCCGCCACCGAACTGGGCGCCGTCGCCGCGAGCCGGGACGCCACCGCGTCCACCGCCAGGGCCGCGTCCTCGAGCGGCAATCGGAGCACCCGAAAGCCGCCCCCCTCGGAGGTGACGGCCACGATGAGCACGCTGTCGTCGGATACCCGCTGCCGGGCATCGAGTCCCTCGCGGCCGAGCCCCGCCACCCACACATCCGTGGGCTGATTGTGCCGGCGCCCCCGTGAGTCGCGGTGCCAGCGCGCCACCTGGCCCAACAGCGCGCAGGCCCAGCGCTCGTGCGTGGTGTCCACGCCGAGCGGCTGCACGGTCATCATGATGCGGCGCGAGCGGGGCTCGGTGGAGAGGAAGCGCTCCCACGTCGTCAGCTCCGACACGACGCCCGAGGGGCGGCTCGCGGGGAAGGTCTTCTGCCAGCCGTCGCACAACCCCACCAGCGCGGACAACCCGTGCCGCGCCACCGCGCCGAAGTGAGGAAACTTGTACGCCATCGACTCCCGAACCCGGGCGACCGCGTCTTCGCCTCGGCGCGCGGCGAAGAAAGGAGAGGAACCAGAGCCGTCCATGGCACGTGTCCCGCGCAAGCCCACCGGTGAGGTGACCCACTGCATTGGGCGCGCAGTGTAGCGGACACTTCCTTCGCGCGGTGGCGATGTATTGCGCCGTTCTCGACGGCGCCCGTGCTCATGCGAACGGGTGGTGCGCGACTCACGCCCCCATTTCCTCCACTCACCGTCCAGGTGTTCATGTGCGCCACCGCACGGAGTCGCAGCGCGGCACACGCGGAGCGCATGAATCACGCAACGCAACGTCTGCGCTCGCAGCAAGACGAGAGTCTTCTACTCTCAACGGCGCGAGCTCCCCGCCCCAGGGCGGTGGTTGATTTCCGTCGAGGTGGCTCGGACGCATCGTGTCGCGGCGCGTGCCGCGATGACGCAGCACCTTCCTCACACGTGTCCGAGGCCCCCACCGAAGAACCTGAGCCCTGATTCATATGGACCCCACGGGAACCCCCAGGCAAACACAGACTCGCTCCCGTTGCCGGGCCGCATTCCAAGACACCGACGCATCGACACCGCGGCTGCGACAAGGTGGCGTCTCCCCACGCGGCGCTCGCCCCCCCCCTGCACGCGTGCATCCGCGCCATCCAAGATACAACAGCATCACAGTTTCGAATTCATGGACACCTGGACAGCTCCCTCGCCGGTCCTGGTGGACTCAGGTGGGCAGCCGGTTCCGCGGACGGAGTGAGGGGCGGTTCCGGGCCCTCGGGAAGCCCCTGGGAGCAATCCCACCCCCAGGGGTCTGTCGAGAGCACTGGCCTCCGGGGGGCGGCTCCGGGGAGAATGCGCGCCGCCGGGAGGTGGGTGGTCCGGCCACATCAGGGGCAGGGAGCGCATGAGCCAGGAGCGCGTCATCTTCGGCAACACGGTGGACAGCCTCTACCTGAAGACGCTCGACAAGGACCTGTCCTACGAGCTGCGCAACGAGCTGCGCGAATTGGGCATGGACCTGGACGGACCTCTCCAGGCCGCCTATCCCCACTCCGTGTGGGTGCGCTGCCTGGACACGGTGGGCCGAGCCCTCTATCCGCAGAAGCCCCTGGCCGAGGCCCGCCGTCTGCTCGCGCGGCGGATGATTGAAGGCTACGCCCAGACGGTGATGGGCGCCGCGGTGCTCACCCTCGCCCGCGTGCTGGGCCCCATGCGCTCGCTGGGCCGGATGACGCACAACTTCCGCAGCGGCAACAACTTCACCGAGACTCGCGTCACCGTCGTCTCCCCCACCACCGCGGAGCTCTGGTTCAACGAGCCCGAGGCCACCGAGGGCTTCGTCGAGGGCGTGCTGGAAGAGGGGATGCACCGCATCGGCGTGCGAGGCCTCTCCATTTCCCGCACCCGGCACGACGCGGAGTCCTGTACCTATCGCCTCGAGTGGTACGACCCATCCGCGCGCTGAACGCGCCTCGAGAGCCTCCATGCCCCGCCTCCTCGACAGCCTCCCCGAGCTCTACCGGGAGCTCCTCCCCGGCTTCTTCCGCCAGGACGTCCCGGAGGAGACCAAGGCCACCTGCTCCCACTGCGCCATGTGCAAGGACTCCGCGCAGGGCGCCGTGGACGCCGTCGATGGCGTCAGCCGCTTCTTCCGCCCCGACACCAAGTGCTGCACGTACTTCCCTCGCCTGCCCAACTACCTCGTCGGCGCGCTGCTGTCGGATGACCGCCCGGAGCTGGCCGAGGGACGCCGCCGCATGGAAGCGCGCATCGCCAGCCGCATCGGCGTGACGCCCCAGTGGGTGAAGCCTCCCGCGAAGTTCAACCTCTTCTACAAGAACGGACACCAGTTCTTCGGCCGCGCCGCGTCCATGCGCTGCCCCTACTACGCCGAGGGCAGCGGAGGCTGCACCATCTGGCCCTACCGCGAAGCCGTCTGCTCCACGTTCTTCTGCAAGTACGTGGCGGGCGCGGACGGGCGCAAGTTCTGGATGTCCCTCAAGACGTACCTGACGCTGACGGAAATCCAGCTCTCACGCTGGGCCGCGCTCCAGCTCCTCCCCGACTACGTCCTCTCCGGAAAGGACCGCGCCGACCGGGGAGACCCCGCGCCCCTCGCCGTCGAGGACCTGGACGACGCGCCGCCTCCCGCGCGCGCCTACGCCGAGCTCTGGAAGGAACACGCGGGCCACGAGCTCGAGTACTACCGGGAATGCTACCGCCGCGTGCGCACGCTCTCCGCGGACGGGCTCGACAAGCTGCTGGGCCTCGATGGCGACATCGAGCTGAAGACGGTGGAGGCGCTGTTCGCCACCGCCAACACGCCCCGGCTGCCGCGCACGCTCAAGTTCAACCCCGACGCCACCGTGCAGTGGTTGCCCGACGGCAACGTCGCGCTGGGCGCCTACAGCGACTTCGACGCCATCGCCCTGCCCGGCGAAGCCTACGGCCTGCTGGTGGAGTTCACCGGGCGCCAACCCGTGGAGGCCGTGCGCCAGCACCTGCGCGACCACAAGCAGGCCGACCTGTCCGAGGACGTGCTGCTGGAGCTCTACCGCCACCGCATCCTCGTGGAGGCCTGAGCGGCCGCCTACGGAGGACCGGACAGCGCGCCCAGCTCCTGGAGCAACCGGCTGGCCGCGTGCGCCTCGCGCCAGGCGGGCACCGACGCGGAGAGGTGCTCGGCCAGCCACGCGCAGAAGCCGGGGTCTCCCGCGCCCAGCCACTCCGCGGACTCGGTCAGCTCCGCCTCCGCGGCCTCCCAGGCGCGGCGGTACGCACTCGCCGCCGCCATCACCTGCGTCACCGAGTGGGTGAAGGCATCCAACGTGGCCCGCAGCTCCAGCCCCGCGGAGGGCTCCTTGCCCCGCGCCTCACGCAGCCGTCCCAGGTGCAACAACAGGCCTTGCTCCAACGCGGCCGTGGTGCCCAACCGGGCCTGGGCTCCGCGCAGGAGCAGCTGCAGGTCCGCGTTCAGCTCACGCAGCAGCTCCTCCGTGGAGCGCGCCACCGGGCGCCCCAGGCGGGTACAGACGGCCTGCCACAGGTTGCTATAGGCCAGCAGCTCGCTGACACCCCGGCGCACGTGGGGCGGGATGCGGTCCAGGAACTCCAGCGCCGCGCCGCGCGCCTCGGCCGGCAACACCCCGGGCCCCTTGCCCACCTGCAACAGCTTCCAGGCCCAGGGCAGGGCCTGCTCGGTGGAGCGGAACAGCGCCTCGCAGCTCGCGCTCAGCGCGCCCGCATGGCTGCCTTCCCTCGACGCCGCGGGGGATGGCTGCGGGGCCTGCTGTTCCGGACTGGGGGGCTCTTCATCCACGCGGCGCACGTCCTCTTGCCGCGCGTCACCACCGGCGGCACCGTCGCGTTCCGAAGAGCTGTCGTCCAGCCACATTCCTCGCCTCCAGCTTCGCCGCGAATCTCCAGTTATCGCACGCCGACTCCCCAACCTCCAGGCCCCCGCGGAAGATACCCGCAGTGCGACAGGCCCAGGCCCATGAAAGGCGCCTGGGCCCCTCTTCTCCCCCCCCATCCGCCCGCTCAGTGGAGCGTGTGCTTCAAGTGGCTGAGCTTCTTGTGGGTGCTCTTCTGCGCGGGCAAGAGCTCCATGCGCACGAAGCGCCGCAGGTCCCCGTGGACCTTGTTCGCGTCGCGCTCGTACTCGCGCAGCCCCACGTCCTCGCCTTCCTCCAGCGCGGCGATGGCCGGCCCCTCCCCCAACACGTCCGCGCCGCCCTGCACCATCTTCGCGAACGCCCCCCAGACGCCCGACCCCTCCGCGGGCTTGCCATCCATCTGGAGGATGCGCTCACGCAGCGCTTCCACCCGGCGCTCGTGGTCCAACCGGCACTCCTCCAACGTGCGCCGCCGCACGTCGTCCGAGACGTGCCCTATCGCCTGCCGATAGGTCTCCACGGCGGAAATCTCCCCCCGGAGGAAGGAATTGAGCGTGTCGACATCCTTGTCGGTGTGCGCCATGAGAGCCTCCTGGATGCGGTGAACGGCTGCTGAGCCAGAAGGTGCGGCGCGCCCGTCTCCAGGCAACAAGGGCCCCCTCCCCCGCCGCCTCCCCCCGGACACACGCACCGTCCGTGTGGCGGCACGGGCCTGCGCGACTGTCCGGGTAGTCTGTTTGCAAGAATGCGTCTGGGCTGTGAAGCTGATCCCGCTGTGCCTCGATTACAGTGCCGTGCCCCTGGCCAGTGGGATGCTCGCCAGGCTCCCCAGCTCGCTTCGTCTCGACGAAATGACCGCCCCGCCCGCCTCATCGTCGCGCCCGTTCTCCACCTTCGCCCTCGTCTGGTTGGGACAGTTCGTTTCCCTGTTCGGCTCGGGGCTGACGTCGTTCGCGTTGGGCGCGCACGTCTACCAGCTCACCGGCTCCACCACGCGCTTCGTGCTGATGTCGTTCTGCGCCACGTTGCCGGTGGCGCTGCTGTCGCCCTTCGCGGGGGTCCTGGTGGACCGGTGGGACCGCAGGAAGGCCATGCTGTGGAGCGACGTGGGCTCGGGCGCCACCACGTCCATCATCTGGGTGCTGCTCATCCTGGCGGAGTCGGGGCACCTCTCGTTCCAGGCCTGGTACCTGTACCCCATCGTCTTCCTGTCGGGCGCCTGCAACGCGTTCCGGTGGCCCGCGTGGACGGCCACGACGCCGCTGCTCATCCCCAAGCAGCACCTGGGCCGGGCCAACGGCATGGCGGAGCTGGGGGTGGCCATCAGCCAGATTGCGTCCCCCGTGGTGGCGGGCGTGCTGGTGGGAGTCATCGGGCTTCACGGCGTGCTCTTCATCGACATGCTCAGCTTCCTGTTCGCCGCGGGCGTGCTGCTCTCCGTGCGCTTCCCGACGCCTCCATCGAAGGCGGCGAGCGCCACCGGGCCCCGCTCCATGCGGGCCGACCTGGCGGAGGGCTTGCGCTTCGTACGTGAGCGGCCAGGGCTGACGTACCTGCTGGCATTCACCACCTTCACCAACGCGAGCCTCATCCTGGTGATGCTGCTCATCACCCCGCTCGTGCTGGGCTTCACGGACATGGCGAACCTGGGGTTGATCGGCTCGCTCTCCGGCGTGGGCATGCTGGCGGGAGGTCTGCTCACGAGCGTGTGGGGCGGGCCCAAGCGCCGCATCCTGGGCGTCGCGGGCTTTCCCATCATCGCCGCGCTCATGTTGCTGCTCGCCGCGCTTCCGCCCAGCGTGCCGCTGATCTCGACGGCGGCGATGTTGTTCTTGTTCTCCATGCCGATGACCACCGCGAACGCGCAGGTGCTCTGGCAGACCAAGGTGCCCCTGGAGCTCCAGGGCCGCGTGTCCGCGCTGCGCAAGACGTCGGGACAAACGGGAGTGTTGCTCGTCACGCTGATGGCGGGGCCGCTCGCGGATCGGGTCTTCGAGCCGTGGATGGCGCCGGGTGGAGCATTGGCGGGCAGCGTGGGGCAAGTGCTCGGCACGGGCCCTGGCCGCGGCATCGCGCTGCTGTTCGTTCTCTGGGGCTTCACGGTGCTGGGCGCCGTGGGCCTCTTCCTGTTGTCACCTCGCGCGCGGCGCGTCCAGGACGAGCTCCCGGACGAGCTTCCTTCCCAGCCGCACGCCCCTTCACCTTCTTCCTCCAAGCCGTCCCCGGCTGACGCCGCATCCGACAACGCGCTTCCCGTGACGGGCCACACCCCGTTCTGAGCGCCTGGCGTCCTGGCCGCACCGAATTGACAGGAGTCCCCTCGTGAGCGACCGCATCGACCTCCCGACCTCTGTCGGCATTTCCTCCGCATCCGCCGCCGGCGCCACCGGCAACGGCTCCCGCACGGGCCCGCCCCTGGTGGTCCTCCGCCCGGGCGCGGACTCGGCGGTGCCGCTGTACCTGGTGCACGCCCTGGACGGGCGCCTGGACTGCTACGCGGAGCTCGTCCGCCATGCCCCCGCGTCCCAGCCCGTCATCGGCTTGCACGCGCGCGGGTTCGACGATGGCCGCGCGCCCATGGAGTCGCTCGAGGCCATGGCGGTCTTCTACGTCGAGGCCCTGCGCGCCGACCGCCCCGAGGGGCCCTATCACCTCGCGGGCTGGGCCTTGGGCGCCGTCATCGCCTGGGAGATGGCGCGACTGCTCCAGCGCGACGGCCACGCCGCGCGGCTCACGCTCATCGAGCCGCCCCTCGCGTCCGCCGACCGGAGCGTCTCCGCCACCGCGCTCGCCGCGCATGCAGCGATCTTCGCCCGTGAGCTGGCGCTCCAGGCGGGAGTGCCGCCCCTGGAGCTTCCTGCCGCGCTCACCACCGGCAAGGACCCGGAGCCGCTCCTGCAACACCTGCACGCCGAGGGCGCGAAGCAGGGGCTGCCGCTCGAGTCCCTGACGCTCGATAGCCTGCGCTCGCGCTTCAAGGTCTTCTCCGCCCATCTGCGCGCCGCGCGCCGCTACGTGCCCGAGTCCTTCCCCGGCTCCGCGCGCATCCTTCGCGCCGAGGAGTCCGCGGATGCCACGGGGGATGAGCGGGACCGGGGCTGGAGCGTGCTCGCGGAGGAGGGCACACAGCTCGACGTGACGCCCGGAGATGGACACTCGATGCTGAGAGGGCCGCGCGCGGGGGAGCTCGCCTCGCGGCTCTTCGACTCGGTCCAGTCGCTCACCCGGCCCATTCCCACCGGCCATGGTGACGGCACGCCGCTGTCGTACGCGCAGCAGCGCCTGTGGTTCCTGGACCAGCTCCAGCCCGGGAGCCCCGCGTACAACATGTTCTATGGCTTGCGCTTCACCGGGCCGCTGGAGCATGGCCTGCTGGAGCGGGCCTTCACGGAGCTGGCGCGCCGGCATCAGACGCTTCGCACGACGTTCCGCTCCCTGCCGGAAGGCCCCGTGCAGGCCATCCGTCCGCCCGGGCCCTTCACCATCCCAGTCGAGGACCTGCGTCATCTGCCGCCGGAGGCTCGTGACGCCGAGGCCCAGCGGCTCGCGGATGAAGAGGCGCGCACGCCGTTCGACCTGGCCACCGGGCCGCTGATGCGCACGCGGCTGCTCAAGCTGGCCGAGCACGAGCACGTGTTGCTCATCGTCATCCACCACATCATCTCGGATGGATGGTCCGTGGGAGTCCTCTCGCAGGAGGTCCCCGCGCTCTACATCGCCTTCGCGATGAACCAGCCGTCGCCCCTGCCCGAGCTGCCGGTGCAGTACGCCGACTTCTCGGTCTGGCAACGCGACTGGCTCACCGGAGACGTGCTCGAGTCGCAGCTCGCGTACTGGAGGACGCAGCTCGCGGATGCGCCGCACGCGCTGGAGCTGCCCACCGACAGACCCCGGCCGCCCATCCAGTCGCTGCGTGGAGACATCCTCCCGCTCGACATTCCCCAGGCGCTCGCGCCCACGGTCTATGCCTTGTGCCGCGCCGAAGGTGTCACGCCCTTCATGGTGCTGCTGGCCACGTTCCAGACGCTGCTGGCGCGCTACTCCGGGCAGGACGACGTCATCGTCGGCTCGCCCATCGCCAACCGGACCCGCGCCGACCTGGAAGGGCTCATCGGCTTCTTCGCCAACACGATTGCGCTGCGAGCACGCCTCACGCCGGGCATGACGTTCCGTGAGCTGTTGAGCCAGGTCCGGGAGACCACGCTCGGCGCGTATGCCCACCAGGACGTCCCCTTCGAGAAGCTGGTGGACGAACTGCGCCCGGAGCGAGACCAGAGCCGCACGCCGCTGTTCCAGGTGATGCTCGCGCTGCTCAACACCCCGAAGGTGCAGGAGCAGGAGGCCCAGGACTCACCGCTCCAGGTCCGTCCACTGGATGCCATCAGCGGCACGTCCAAATTCGACCTGACGCTGTTGATGTCCGATGACGGCACCGCCTTCCACGCGAGCCTCGAGTACAACCTCGACCTCTTCGACTCGGCGACAGTGAAGCGCATGGGTGAGCAGCTCATCCGGATGCTGCAAGCCGCCGTCGCAGACCCCAGCCAGTCCGTCTGGCGCCTGCCCATGCTGGACGAGGCGGAGCACACCCGGCTCCTCGCGGCCTGGAACGACACCTCGCGAGAGTCCTTCTCGCCCACCACGGTGCATGCCCCCGTCGAGGCCCAGGCCCGCCAGTCGCCCGAGGCCATCGCGGTCACCGACGGTACGGCGTCCCTCACCTACGCGGAGCTGGATGCGAGGGCCAACCAGCTCGCGCACCATCTGCTCGAGCGAGGTGTGACGACTGGAAGCACCGTCGGCGTCTGCCTCGACAAGTCCCTCGACATGGCCGTCGCGGTCCTCGCGGCGCTCAAGGCGGGCGCGAGTTACGCCGCGCTCGACCCCAGCTATCCGGCGGAGCGCCTCGCGTTCATGCTCGCCGACACGCGCGCGCCCGTCGTCGTCACCCAGGAGCGGCTCGCGTCATCGCTGCCCTCGGAGGCGGGCCCCCGGTTGCTTCGCGTGGACACCGAGGCCACCGCCATCTCCGGGCGCTCACGGCTGTCGCCCGGCGTCGCAGTGCCGGCGGAGAGCCCCGCGTACATCCTGTACACCTCCGGGAGCACCGGTGTGCCCAAGGGCGTGGTCATGCCCCACCGCGCGCTGAGTGCCCTCTTCACGTGGCAGCTGCGCCAGTCGCCCCAGCCGCGCGCCACCACGCTCCAGTTCGCCTCCCTCAGCTTCGATGTCTCCTGCCAGGAGCTCTTCGCCACCTGGTGGGCGGGTGGAACCCTCGTCCTCCCCACGGGAGGACTCCGCCAGGACATCCCCGCGCTGCTCGACTTCATGCATCGCCAGAAGGTCGAGCGCCTCTTCCTCCCCTTCGTCGCGCTCCAGGCCATCGCCGACACGGTGGTCCACGGTGGAACCTTGCCGTCATCGCTGCGCGAAGTGGTGACGGCCGGCGAGCAGCTCCAGGTGAGCGACACCGTGGCCGCGTTCTTCGCGAAGCTGCCGGGCTGCATCCTGGAGAACCAGTACGGCCCCTCCGAGACCCACGTCG
Source organism: Myxococcus stipitatus (assembly GCF_037414475.1). Next base: position 1,057,577 of record NZ_CP147913.1, read on the forward strand.
TCTCCGCCTTCCGTCTCCGGGGCCCTCCCGCGTCCTGGCCTCGGCTGCCGCCCATCGGTGGGCCCGTGGGCCACACGCAGCTCTACGTGCTCGACGCGTTGGGACACCCAGTCCCCGTGGGAGTCGCGGGGGAGCTGTGCGTGGGAGGGACGCACCTGGCTCATGGGTATCTCGACCGGCCCGACGTGACGGCCCGCACGTTCATTCCGGACACCTTCTCCGGAGTCCCTGGCGCGCGGCTCTACCGCACGGGCGACTCGGCGCGCTGGCGTCCCGATGGCACGCTCGACTACCTGGGCCGCATCGACTCGCAGGTGAAGCTGCGCGGCTTCCGCGTGGAGCTGGGTGAAGTGGAGTCCGTGCTCCGCTCGTTGCCGGAGCTGCGGGATGCGGCCGTCGTCGTCCGCGAGGATGTCCCGGGCAACAAGCGCCTCATCGGATACGTCGTCCTGTCGTCGGGGGCGTCGCTGGACCCCGAGGCGATGCGGGTCAGCCTCCTCCAGCGGCTGCCCGAGTACATGGTGCCCTCCGCCTTCGTCGCGCTGGAGGCCCTGCCGTTGACGGCGAGTGGCAAGCTCGCGCGCCGTCGTCTCCCGGCTCCCGACCTGGAGAGCCTGCGAGGCAGCGCGCCCTTCGCCGCGCCGAGGACTCCGTTGGAAGAGAAGCTCGCCGCGCTCTTCGCGGAGGTGCTGCGGGTTCCGCGCGTGAGCGTCACCGACAACTTCTTCTCACTCGGTGGGCACTCGCTGCTCGCGACGCAGGTGGTGGCGAGGGTCCGCTCCGCGCTGGGAGTGGAGCTGCCGCTGCGCACGGTCTTCGGGGCGCCCACGGTGGCGACCCTCGCGGCGAGCATCGACTCCTCGCTGTTGACCTCGTACAAGCGGATGCCTCCGGCGCTTGTTCCCGTTCCGCGCACGGGGCCGCTTCCGTTGTCCTTCGCGCAGCAGCGGCTGTGGTTCCTCGACCAACTTCAGCCGGGTGGGGCGACGTACAACATGCCCTCGTTCGTCCGGTTGAACGGGCGACTCGACCTGGCGGCGCTCCAGCGCGCCTTTGACGAACTGGTGAGGCGCCACGAAGCGCTGCGCACCACGTTCCTCCAGCAGAACGATGAGCCCTTCCAGATCATCGCGCCGCACGCCGAGCTGCCGGTGACACTCGTGGACCTCCAGGGCCTGGCCCCGGGGGACACCCGCACGGAGGTGGAACGAAGACTGCGCGAGGAGTACCTGCGCCCGTTCAACCTCTCGACCGGGCCGCTCGTCCGCGCGCTGCTGCTGAAGGTGTCGCCCACCGAGCACGTGCTCGCCCTCAACATGCACCACATCGTCTCCGACGGTTGGTCCATGGGAGTGCTCATCCAGGAGGTCGCCGCGCTCTATGGAGCCTTCGCGCTCGGAGTCGCGTCTCCGCTGCCACCGCTGGCGCTCCAGTACGCGGACTACGCCGTGTGGCAGCGCGACTGGCTCCAGGGCGAAGTGCTGGAGCAGCAGCTCTCGTGGTGGCGCAACCGGCTTGGGGGCGTGGCCACACTGGACCTGCCACTCGACAAGCCGCGCCCGCCCGTGCAGACCTTCAACGGCGCGCAGGTGTCCATCACGGTGCGGGAGGAGTTTGCCCGCAAGCTCAAGACGCTGTGCCAGCGTGAAGGCGCCACGCCCTTCATGGCGCTGCTCGCCATCTGGCAGCTCCTGCTCTCCCGCTACTCAGGGCAGGACGACATCGCCGTGGGCTCACCCATCGCGGGACGCCAGCGCGCGGAGCTCGAAGGTCTCATCGGCTTCTTCGTCAACACGCTCGTCTTCCGTGCGCGCGTCGACGCGAAGGCGACGTTCCGCCAGTTGCTGCGTCAGGTGAAGGAGACCTCGCTGGGCGCCTATGCGCACCAGGACGTCCCCTTCGAGAGGCTCGTCGAGGAGCTCCAGGTCCGGCGTGACTTGAGCCGCAGCCCGTTGTTCCAGGTCCTCTTCGCCCTGCAGAACACTCCCGCCGGCGCCCTTCAGGAGCAGGCGCTGACACTCAGCCCGGTGGAGGTGGAAGGCGCCGTCATCAAGTTCGAGCTCGAGCTGAACTTCGTGGACGCCCCGGATGGGCTCTTCGGTGCGCTGACCTACAACACGGACCTTTTCGAGCGCACCTCCATCGAGCGCATGGCCCGTCACTTCGAGGTCCTCGTCGCGGCCACCCTCTCCCAGCCCGACGCTCCGCTCTCGTCCCTCTCCATCCTCGACTCCGCCGAGCGTCGACAGATCCTCGTCGACTGGGCCCACGCGCCGACCCACGTCTCGACCGAGGACACCGTCCCCAACGCCTTCGCGCGTATCGTCGCGCAGTACCCAGACTCCACCGCCCTCCTCTTCGGCGACGAGTCTCTCTCCTACCGCCAGCTCGACTCCCTCTCCAATCAGCTCGCCTGGCACCTGCGCTCTCTCGGCGTCTCCACCGACTCCCGCGTCGCCGTCTCTCTCGAGCGCTCCCCCAACCTCATCGTCTCCCTCCTCGCCGTCCTCAAGGCCGGCGCCGCCTACGTCCCTCTCGACACCCAGTACCCTCAAGAGCGCCTCGCCTCCATGGTCGACGACGCGCGTCCCTCTGTCCTCCTCACCTCGCGCGCTCTCCTCTCCAAGCTTCCTTCCAAGGGCCTCACGCTCGTCCTTCTCGACGAGGTCTCCCTCTCGGAGCGCCCAGCTCACGCGCTTCCTTCTTCAGCGCTCCCAGACTCTCTCGCCTACGTCGTCTTCACCTCCGGCTCCACGGGCAAGCCCAAGGGTGTCGCCTGCACTCACCGCGGCGTCATCCGCACCCTCCTCGGCGTCGACTACGCCCCCCTCAGTCACGAGCAGACTCACCTCCTCCTCGCCCCCATCTCCTTCGACGCCACTGTCTTCGAAGTCTGGGGCGCTCTGCTTCACGGTGCCCGTCTCCTCGTCCTCCCTCCTCAGGCCCCCTCTCTCGAGGACCTCTTCGGCGCCATCTCCCGCCACTCCGTCACCACCCTCTGGGCGACCAGTGGCCTCTTCTCTCAACTCGTCGAGTCCCGCCTCCCCGCGCCCCCTTCTCTCCAGCGCGTCCTCACAGGTGGCGACGTCATCTCCCCTCTGCACGTCCGTGAGGCCCTGACTCACTGGGGCTTCCCCATCACCGCCTTCTACGGCCCCACAGAAACCACCGTCTTCGCCTCCTCCTTCCCCATCTCTCGCGTGGAGGACGTCGGCGTCTCCATCCCCATCGGCCGGCCCACCAACGGCACGCGCCTCCTCGTCCTCGACTCCTCTCTCCAGCCCGTCCCCCTCGGCGTCACCGGTGAGCTCTTCATCGGCGGCGAGGGCGTCGCACGTGGCTACGTCGGTCAGCCCTCTCTCACCGCCGAGCGCTTCGTCCCGGACCCGCTCTCCTCTTCTCCCGGCGCTCGCCTCTATCGCTCCGGCGACCTCGTCCGCTGGCGTCCCGACGGGGCTCTCGACTTCATCGGCCGCTCCGACTCCCAGGTCAAAGTCCGCGGCTTCCGCATCGAGCTCTCCGAAGTCGAAGCCGCTCTCCTCTCTCACCCCTCCATCCGCGAAGCCGTCGCTCTCGCTCGCGAGGACGTCCCCGGCGACAAGCGCCTCGTCGGTTACTTCGTCGCTGATGACCTCGACCCTGTCTCGCTCCGGGCCTTCCTCAAGGCCCGTCTGCCCGAGTTCATGGTCCCTTCGTCTCTCCTCCGCCTCGACGCTCTGCCCCTGACGTCGAACGCCAAGATTGACCGCAAGGCACTGCCTCTCCCCGAGGCCGTCCTCTCGTCTCCTGGTACGAATTACGTCGCGCCCCGCTCGCCTTCCGAGGAGTTGCTCGCCTCCATTTGGGCGGACGTCCTTCGCCTCGACCGCGTCAGTGTCACCGACGACTTCTTCGCGCTCGGCGGTCACTCACTTCTCGCCACTCAGGTGGTGTCGCGTGTCCGCAAGGCATTCGAGGTCGAACTGCCCCTGCGCGCTCTCTTCGAGGCCTCGTCGGTCTCGGCTTTGGCCGCCCATATCGCCGCCACACGAGATGACGCCGCCTCTCGTGCACCCGCGCTGGTGCCCGTGCCTCGCACGGAGAATCTGCCGCTCTCCTTCGCGCAGCAGCGCCTCTGGTTGGTGGAGCAGCTCGAGCCCGGAAGCCCCGCGTACAACATCCCCTCGGCATTGAGGCTGTACGGAGCGCTCGATGTCTCCGCGCTGGAGCGTTCCTTCACGGCGCTCTTCGAGCGCCATGAGTCCCTGCGCACCACGTTCCTCGCGCGTGATGGCGAGCCTGTTCAGGTCATCCACCCCGCCGCGCCGTTCGTGCTGCCCGTCGTCGAGCTGGGGACCCTGCCCGCGGAGGACCGCGAGCAGCACGCACAACATCTCGCGGTGGAGGAGGCGCAGCGTCCGTTCGATCTCGCGCGCGGCCCCGTTTTCAGAGCCGTACTCCTGAGGCTCGATGCCCAGGACCACGTCTTGATGGTCACCATGCACCATGCCGTCTCGGACGGTTGGTCCATGGGTGTCCTCATCCAGGAGCTCGCTTCCTTCTACGAAGCCTTCGCGACAGGCCAAGAGCCTGGGCTGGCACCGCTCCCCATTCAGTATGCGGACTTCGCCGCATGGCAGCGCTCGTGGCTGAAGGGCGACGCCCTCGAGCGGCAGCTCTCCTATTGGCGGCGTCAGCTCGGCGGCCTCCCGCCTCTGCTCGAGCTCCCCACCGACAAGCCCCGTCCTCCTGTCCGCAATCCTCGCGGCTCCAGTCGCCCCGTTCGCTTGTCTCGCGAGCTGACTGAGCGCCTCTCCTCCCTCTGCCGCAAGGAAGGCGCTACCCCCTTCATGGCCCTGCTCGCCGCCTGGCAGGTCCTCCTCGCTCGCTACTCAGGTCAGGACGACGTCTCCGTCGGCTCTCCCATCGCCGGACGCACTCGCTCCGAGACGGAGGGCCTCATCGGCTTCTTCGTCAACACCCTCGTCCTCCGCACCCACGTCAACCCAGCCCTCCCCTTCCGGGAGCTGCTCTCCCAGGTCCGCGCCACCACACTCGCCGCCTACGAGCACCAGGACGTCCCCTTCGAGAAGCTCGTCGAGGAGCTCAAGCCCCAGCGCAGCCTCAGCCACACCCCTCTCTTCCAGGCCATGCTGTCCCTGCAGAACCTCCCCGTCGCCAACCGCACCGTCGCGAGTTCGCCGGACGACAGCACTCCTCTTCGCCTCGAGTCCTTCTCCCAGCCTCACCAGTCCACCAAGTTCGACCTCACCCTCACTCTCTCCGAGACGCCCGACGGACTCGCCGGAAGCCTCAGCTATCGCGTCGACCTCTTCGACGACTCCACCATCGAGCGCTGGGCCCTCCACCTCGAAACCCTCCTCGAGGCGGCAATCTCTGCCCCCGACACTCGCGTCAGCGAGCTGCCGATGTTGCCTCCCGAGGAGCGCCGCCAGGTCCTCTCCGACTGGAACAACACCCACGCCGACTTCCCCTGGCTCGGCTCCTTCACTCAGCTCTTCGAGGCTCAGGCCGCTCTCACTCCCGACGCCCTCGCTGTCCTCGACGACGACTCCTCTCTCTCCTTCTCCGCCCTCAACCAGCGCTCTAACCAGCTCGCCCACTTCCTCCGCTCTCACGGCGTCGGTCCTGAGTCTCGCGTCGCCTTCTGCCTCGAGCGCTCCTCCCTCTCCCTCGTCGCCCTTCTCTCCATCCTCAAGTCCGGCGCCGCCTACGTCCCTCTCGACCCCGCCTACCCCCTCGAGCGCCTCTCCTTCATGCTCGCGGACTCTGGCGCGCCCTTCGTCCTCACCCAGTCTCACCTCCTTCCCCGCCTCTCCTCTTCCTCCACGCCTCTCTGCCTCGACGACAAGGCCCTCTGCGCCTCTCTCGACGCTCTCCCCTCCTCCAACCCTCCCAACCTCACCCTCCCCTCTCACCCCGCCTACGTCATCTACACCTCCGGCTCCACCGGCAGGCCCAAGGGCGTCGTCGTCCACCACTCCTCCGTGGTGAATCTCCTCCACGCCCTCTCTTCCTCCGTCTACTCAGACGTCTCTTCTCCTCTCCGCTTCTCCCTCAACGCCCCTCTCTCCTTCGACGCCTCCGTCAAGCAGCTCGTCTTCCTCGCCAAGGGACACTCTCTCTGCTTCGTCCCTCAGGCCGCTCGTGAGGACGTCCCTCTCCTCCTCTCCTGGCTCTCCAAGCACTCCGTCGACGTCCTCGACTGTGCTCCCTCCCACCTCCGTCTCCTCCTCGACGAGGGCCTCTCCTCCTTCCACCGCCCCCTCCGCCTCCTCATCGGCGGTGAGTCCATCGACGACTCTCTCTGGGCCTCCCTCTCCTCTTCTCCCAACCTCTTCCCCTTCAACGTCTACGGCCCCACCGAGTGCACCGTCGACGCCACCTCTCTCTCCATCCGCTCCTCGCCTCGCCCCGCCCTCGGCCCTCCTCTCCCCAACGTCTCCACCTTCATCCTCGACTCTTCTCTCCAACCCGCTCCCATCGGCGTCCCCGGTGAGCTCTTCATCGGCGGCCTTGGCCTGGCTCGCGGCTACCTCCACCGCCCCGACCTCACCGCTGAGCGCTTCATCCCCAATCCCTTCTCCTCTTCTCCCGGTGCTCGCCTCTACCGCACCGGTGACAAGGCTCGCTGGCTCTCTCACGGTCACCTCGAGTACCTCGGCCGCATCGACTTCCAGGTGAAGCTCCGCGGCTTCCGCATCGAGCTCGGTGAAATCGAATCCGCCCTCGAAGCACTCCCCGCTGTCCACCACGCTGCTGTCCTCCTTCGCGAGGACGTCCCGGGCCTCAAGCGTCTCGTCGCCTACGTCACTCCCGCCTCCCTCGACGTCTCGACTCTCCGCCCCGCCCTCCTCACTTCTCTGCCCGACTACATGGTGCCCTCGGCCTTCGTTGCCTTGGACGCACTCCCCATCAACGCTCACGGCAAGCTCGACAGGGCCTCTCTCCCGGCTCCCGACTCCGCGCCCTCCGACTCCTTCGTCGCACCGCGCAACCCCACAGAAGCGCTCCTCGCCTCCATCTGGGCTGACGTCCTCCACCTCGACTCCGTCAGCGTCTCCGACGACTTCTTCTCTCTCGGTGGACAATCCCTCCTCGCCACCCAGGTCGTCTCTCGCATCCGCAAGGCCCTCGGCGTCGAGTTGCCTCTGCGTGCTCTCTTCGAGGCGCCCACTGTCGCCTCACTCGCCGCGCGCATCGCGTCTCAGGGCGCCGCGGGCAGCGAGCTCCAGCGTCCGCCTCTCGTCGCCGTCCCGCGCACAGGGCCTCTGCCGCTCTCCTTCGCTCAGCAGCGCCTCTGGTTCCTCGACAAGCTCCAGCCGGGCAGCACGACGTACAACATGCCCACGTTCGTCAGGCTCGACGGGCCTCTCGACATCGTGGCGCTCCAGCGGACCTTCGACGAACTCGTCCGTCGCCATGAGGCGCTTCGCACCACCTTCATCGAGCAGGACGGACACCCCTTCCAGCTCGTGGCAGCGGGGGGCGAGCTTCCACTGACGCCCGTGAACCTCCGGGGCCTCGATGAGAAGGCTTCCAGCGCGGAGGTTCAGCGCAGGCTGCGCGAGGAGCATCAGCGCCCGTTCAATCTCTCCACCGGGCCCCTCATCCGCGCGCTGCTCCTGGCGCTGAGCGACACCGAGCACGTGCTCGCGCTCAACATGCACCACATCGTCTCCGACGGTTGGTCCATGGGCGTGCTCATCCAGGAGGTCGCCGCCCTCTACGACGCCTTCTCCCATGGCAGGCCGTCGCCCCTCGCGCCCCTCTCCGTCCAGTACGCGGACTACTCGGTCTGGCAGCGCGATTGGCTCCAGGGCGCGGTCCTCGACGCGCAGCTCTCCTACTGGAGAAACCAGCTCTCCGGCCTCGCGCCGTTGGAGCTGCCCACCGACAAGCCGCGTCCTCCCGTGATGACCTCACGCGGTGGCAACATCCCGGTCCTCGTTCCGGCCTCCACCGCGGAGAAGCTCAAGGCCCTCTGCCAACGTGAGGGCGCCACGCCCTTCATGGCGCTGCTCGCGGCCTGGCAGGTGCTTCTCTCCCGCTACTCGGGACAGGAGGACATCGCGGTCGGAACGCCCATCGCGGGGCGCCAGCGCACGGAGCTCGAAGGGCTCATCGGCTTCTTCGTCAACACGCTGGTCCTGCGTGCACGCATCGACGGCCGGGATTCATTCCAGCGCGTGTTGCATCAGGCGAAGGACGTCGCGCTGGGTGCGTACGCGCATCAAGACATCCCGTTCGAGCGACTGGTGGAGGTGCTCCAGCCGGCTCGAGACCTCAGCCGCAGCCCGCTCTTCCAGGCCCTCTTCTCCCTCCAGAACACGCCGGCGTCCGCCATTCGTCAGCAGGAGCTGACGCTCAACCCCGTCGACATCGAAGACAACACCGCCAAGTTCGAGCTCAACCTCAGCCTCGTGGAGGTCCCTGAAGGTTACGCGGGCTCGCTCGGGTACAACTCCGACATCTTCGAGCACGCGACCGTCGAACAACTGGCGCGTCAATTCACCACGCTCGTCGAGTCCCTCGTCTCACGTCCCCAGGTGCCCATCGCCGACTGCTCGCCGCTCACCGAGCAGGAGCAGCGCCAGGTCCTCGTGGACTGGAACGCCACCGACTGGGAAGTGCCCTCCGAGCCCTTCGTCCATCGGCTCGTCGAGCGCCAGGCCCGGTTGACCCCCGACGCGCTCGCCGTCATCTCCGACGGCGAGTCCCTCACCTACCGCCAACTCGACACTCGCGCCAACCAACTGGCGAGGCAATTGGCGGCGCGGGGCGTTCGCGAGGGTGACATCGTCGCGCTCCTCACGAAGCGCTCGCCCCATCTGCCCATCTCGCTTCTCGCCATCCTGAAGGTGGGGGCCGCCTACCTTCCGCTGTCTCCCGACTACCCGAGGGAGCGGCTCGCCTTCATGCTTCACGACAGCGGGGCTCGCCTCGTGCTGTCGCAGGACTCGCTGCTCGCGCTCCTCCCCGACGAAGCCCGGGTCTTCAACCTGGACTCCGCGGAGGACCTCGCGCACACGGCGTCCTCCGAGCCCTTCATCGCTCGGTTGGACGCGGAAGCCCCCGCCTACGTCATCTACACCTCGGGCTCCACCGGCCAGCCCAAGGGCGTGCTCATCCCCCACCGCGCCCTCGCCAACCACATGGCCTGGTTCCTTCGAGCCTTCCCGCTCGGAGCCCAGGACAAGGTCCTGCTCAAGACGCCCCTCGCCTTCGACGCGTCCGTCTGGGAGTGCTGGGCCCCTGTCCTCGTCGGCGCGCCGCTGGTCCTTGCTCCCGACGAAGCCCACCGCGATGCCGCCGCGCTCCTCGACTGCGTCGTGCGCCACGGCATCTCCGTCCTTCAGCTCGTCCCGTCGCTCCTGCGCTTCTTCCTGGATGAGCCGTCCGTGGCACGCGCCACGTCGTTGAAGTGGCTCTTCTGTGGTGGAGAGGCGCTCACCGCCTCCGTCGCCTCCAGTGTCCGCCAGCGACTCCCGGGCGCGCGCCTCGTCAACCTCTACGGGCCGACGGAAGTCACCATCGACTCCTCCAGCTTCGTCGTCGATGGCGACGTGGCCAAAGTCTCCGTCCCCATCGGACGTCCCGTCGCGAACACCCGGGCCTACGTCCTCGACGAATCCCTCCGCCCGGTTCCTCCGGGCGTCCCGGGCGAACTCTTCCTCGGCGGCCGCCAGGTGGCCCTCGGCTACCTCGGCAGGCCGTCCCTCACCGCCGAGCGCTTCATCCCGGACCCGTTCGCCGCCACACCGGGCGCGCGCCTCTATCGCACCGGCGACCGGGTTCGCTGGCTCACCGAGGGACACCTCGAGTACCTCGGCCGCACCGACTTCCAGGTGAAGCTGCGGGGGCTTCGCATCGAACTGGGCGAAGTCGAAGCCGCGTTGCGCGGGTTGCCTGGCGTGCGCGACTGCATCGTCCTCGTGCGCGAGGACATGCCGGGACAACAGCGCCTCGTCGCCTACGTCGTCAGCGCGAACGTCGACCCGGACGTGCTCTCTGCGGCTTTGCGCGAGCGCATGCCCGAGTACATGGTGCCCACGCGCTTCATCGCCCTGGAGGCGCTGCCGCTCACGCCGAACGGCAAGGTCGACCGGCGCGCGCTTCCCGTCCCGGAGCAGGGCTCGGATGACGCGTCCTTCGTCGCGCCACGCGACTCCCTCGAGGAGGCGCTCGCCTCCATCTGGGCGGAGGTCCTCCACCTCGACAAGGTCGGCGTCACCTCGAACTTCTTCTCGCTGGGTGGACACTCCCTCCTGGCCACCCAGGTGGTGTCACGCCTGCGCAAGGCGCTCGACCTCGAGCTCCCCGTGCGTGCGCTCTTCGAGGCGCCGACCATCTCCATGCTCGCGGACCGCGTCCGGGAGTCCAGCCGTGCGTCCGCGCGCGCCAGGGTCCCCGACATGCTTCCCGTGCCGCGCACGGGAGAACCGCCGCTGCTCTCCTTCGCGCAGCAGCGTCTGTGGCTCATTGATCAGTTCGAGCCGAACAGCGCCGCCTACAACATCCCGCTCGCCCTGGTCCTCGATGGGCCGCTGGACGTGTCCGCGCTCCACGGAGCCTTCACGTCGCTCATCGAGCGTCACGAGTCGCTGCGCACCACCTTCGTCGCGCACGAAGGCGAGCCGCGTCAGCGCATCCATCCTCCGGCACCGGCGCACGTGGTGCAGGTGGATCTCCAGTCCCTTCCCGAGGCCACGAGGCACGAAGAGGCACGACGCCTCGTGAGCGAGGAGGCCGCGCGTCCGTTCGACCTGGAGCGAGGCCCCATCTTCCGCGTGCTCCTGCTGAAGCTGGAGGCGGAGCGCCATGTGCTGGTCGGGACGGTCCACCACATCGCCTCGGATGGCTGGTCCATGGGCGTTCTGCTCCGGGAGCTCGCGGAGTTCTACTCAGCGAAGCTGACCGGGCAAGAGCCCAGGCTGAACGCGCTGCCCATCCAGTACGCGGACTTCGCCGCATGGCAGCGAGGCTGGCTGCGCGGTGATGCGCTGGAGCGGCAACTGTCGTACTGGCGTCAGCAGCTCGCGGGGGCACAGCCCTTCCTGGAGCTGTCCACCGACCGGCCACGGCCCGCCGTCCAGACGAACCGAGGGGCGTCGTATCCCGTTCAGCTGCCCCGTGCGCTCAACGAGCGGCTGCTGGCGCTCTGCCAGCAAGAAGGCGTCACGCCGTTCATGGCGCTGCTGGCCGTGTGGCAACTCGTCCTCGCGCGCTACTCCGCGACGGAGGACATCTCCGTGGGCTCGCCCATCGCGGGACGAAACCGCGCGGAGACCGAGGGCCTCATCGGCTTCTTCGTGAACACCCTGGTGCTGCGCACCCAGGTCCGCGCAAAGCTGCGCTTCCGCGAGCTGCTCGCGCAGGTGAAGAACACCACCCTCGCGGCCTACGAGCATCAGGACGTTCCGTTCGAGAAGCTCGTCGAAGAGCTCAACCCGCACCGCACCCTCAGTCACTCGCCGCTCTTCCAGGTCCTGTTCGTCCTGCAGAACGCGCCGACGATGAGCATGGAGGTGGAGGGAAGCACCGAGCAGACCGGCCCCCTGCGTCTGGAGTCCTTCGACTCGGGCGTGGCCACCGCCAAGTTCGACCTCACGCTGTCGTTGGGTGAGGGGCTCCAGGGTGCGTTGACCTACCGCACGGACCTGTTCGACGAGACCACCATCGCACGGATGGTCCAGCACTTCGCCACCCTCCTCGATGCCACGCTCACTTCACCGGACGCACGTGTGAGTGAGCTGCCGATGTTGCCTCCCGAGGAGCGCCGCCAGGTCCTCTCCGACTGGAACAACACCCTCGCCGACTTCCCCTGGCTCGGCTCCTTCACTCAGCTCTTCGAGGCTCAGGCCGCTCTCACTCCCGACGCCCTCGCTGTCCTCGACGACGTCTCTTCTCTCTCCTTCTCCGCCCTCAACCAGCGCTCGAACCAGCTCGCCCACTTCCTCCGCTCTCACGGCGTCGGTCCTGAGTCCCGCGTCGCCTTCTGCCTCGAGCGCTCCTCTCTCTCCCTCGTCGCCCTTCTCTCCATCCTCAAGTCCGGCGCCGCCTACGTCCCTCTCGACCCCGCCTACCCCCTCGAGCGCCTCTCCTTCATGCTCGCGGACTCCGGCGCCCCCTTCGTCCTCACCCAGTCTCATCTCCTTCCCCGCCTCTCCTCTTCCTCCACCCCTCTCTGCCTCGACGACGCGGCTCTCTCCGCCTCTCTCGACGCTCTCCCCTTCTCCAACCCTCCCAACCTCACCCTCCCCTCTCACCCCGCCTACGTCATCTACACCTCCGGCTCCACCGGCAGGCCCAAGGGCGTCGTCGTCCACCACTCCTCCGTGGTGAATCTCCTCCACGCCCTCTCTTCCTCTGTCTACTCAGACGTCTCTTCTCCTCTCCGCTTCTCCCTCAACGCCCCTCTCTCCTTCGACGCCTCCGTCAAGCAGCTCGTCTTCCTCGCCAAGGGACACTCTCTCTGCTTCGTCCCACAGGCCGCTCGTGAGGACGTCCCTCTCCTCCTCTCCTGGCTCTCCAAGCACTCCGTCGACGTCCTCGACTGCGCCCCCTCTCACCTCCGTCTCCTCCTCGACGAGGGCCTCTCCTCCTTCCACCGCCCCCTCCGCCTCCTCATCGGCGGTGAGTCCATCGACGACTCTCTCTGGGCCTCCCTCTCCTCCTCTCCCAACCTCTTCCCCTTCAACGTCTACGGCCCCACCGAGTGCACCGTCGACGCCACCTCTCTCTCCATCCGCTCCTCGCCTCGCCCCGCCCTCGGCCCTCCTCTCCCCAACGTCTCCACCTTCATCCTCGACTCTTCTCTCCAACCCTCACCCATCGGCGTCCCCGGTGAGCTCTTCATCGGCGGCCTTGGCCTGGCTCGCGGCTACCTCCACCGCCCCGACCTCACCGCTGAGCGCTTCATCCCCAACCCCTTCTCCTCTTCTCCCGGCGCTCGCCTCTACCGCACCGGTGACAAGGCTCGCTGGCTCTCTCACGGACACCTCGAGTACCTCGGCCGCATCGACTTCCAGGTGAAGCTGCGTGGCTTCCGCATCGAGCTCGGTGAAATCGAATCCGCCCTCGAAGCCCTCTCCTCCGTCCACCACGCCGCCGTCCTCCTTCGCGAGGACGTCCCGGGCCTCAAGCGTCTCGTCGCCTACGTCACTCCCTCCTCCCTCGACGTCTCGACTCTCCGCCCGGCCCTCCTCACTTCTCTGCCCGACTACATGGTGCCCTCGGCCTTCGTTGCCTTGGACGCACTCCCCATCAACGCTCACGGCAAGCTCGACAGGGCTGCTCTCCCGGTCCCTGACTCCGCGCCCTCCGACTCTTTCGTCGCACCGCGCAACCCCACAGAGGCCCTCCTCGCCTCCATCTGGGCTGACGTCCTCCACCTCGACTCCGTCAGCGTCTCCGACGACTTCTTCTCTCTCGGTGGACACTCCCTCCTCGCCACCCAGGTCGTCTCTCGCATCCGCAAGGCCCTCGGTGTCGAGCTGCCTCTGCGCGCGCTCTTCGAGGCGCCCACTGTCGCCTCGCTCGCCGCGCGCATCGCGTCTCAGGGCGCCGCGGGCAGCGAGCTCCAGCGTCCGCCTCTCGTCGCCGTCCCGCGCACAGGGCCTCTGCCGCTCTCCTTCGCTCAGCAGCGCCTCTGGTTCCTCGACAAGCTCCAGCCGGGCAGTCCGTTCTACAACATCCCCACGGCCATCCAGCTTCACGGGGCAGTGGATCTCGGCGCGCTGGAGCGTGCGCTCCAAGTGCTCGTGCAGCGGCATGAAGCCTTGCGGACTTCATTCCACACGGAGACCGATGGCGAAGCCGTGCAGGTCGTCCATCCTCACACGGAGCTCCTCGTCCCGGTCGTGAGCCTCGACGAGCATCCCGAGTCCTCACGCGAAGAAGAAGCGCTGCGGCTGGCCCGGCTCGAAGCGCAGAAGCCCTTCGACCTGTCCAAGGCTCCGCTGCTGCGAGCTTCAGTGCTTCGAATCTCCGAGCAGCGGCACATCCTGCTCGTCACCGTGCACCACATCGTGTCGGATGGTTGGTCCAACGGCATCATCTCGAGGGAGGTCGCGACGCTCTATTCCGCGTTCGCGCAAGGCTTGCCCTCGCCACTTGCCCCGCTGGAGCTCCAGTACGCCGACTACGCGGTCTGGCAACGCGGCTGGCTCCGCGATGAAGCGCTCGCCCAGCAGGTGAGCTGGTGGCGTGAGCAGCTCTCCGGTGCGCCACATGCGCTGGAGCTGCCCACCGACAAGCCCCGTCCTCCCGTCCAGACTTCCAACGGCAGCACGTTGCCCATCGCGTTCGGAGGACAGCTCACCGCCGAGCTCCGCGCCATGTGCTTGCGCGAAGGTGTCACGCCCTTCATGGCGTTGTTGGCCGCGTTCCAGGTGGTGCTCGCGCGCTACTCGGGCCAGGACGACATCGTCGTCGGCTCGCCCATCGCCAATCGTCAGCGCACGGAGATCGAGGGCATCGTCGGCTTCTTCGTCAACACGCTCGCGATGCGCGCACGGCTGACGGAGAAGATGTCCTTCCGTGAGTTGCTGGCGCAGTTGAAGGAGACGACGCTCGGCGCCTACACGCACCAGGACGTCCCGTTCGAGAAGCTCGTCGACGAGCTCAAGCCCGAGCGTGACCTGAGCCGCTCTCCGCTCTTCCAGGTGATGTTCGCCCTCCAGAACACGCAGCGCGCGGCCCCCGCAGAGGCGAAGGACACCGAAGAACAGAGCGCGCTCCAGCCGATGCACGTCAACAGCGGCACGTCCAAGTTCGACCTGTCACTGCTCTGCGGTGACGCGGGTGATGAAATCGGAGGACTGCTCGAGTTCAACACGGACCTGTTCGAGCGAAGGACCGTGGAGCGCCTGAGTGCGCATCTGCGGACCCTGCTCCAATCCGCCGTCGAGAACCCCAGCCAGTCCATCTGGCGTCTCCCGCTGCTCGAGGAGCAGGAGCGCAACCAGTACCTCCAGACCTGGAACGACACCTCCCGCGAGCCCTTCTCCCCCACCACCCTCCACGCCCCCGTCGAGGCACAGGTCCTTCTCACGCCTCACGCCATCGCCGTCTCCGATGGCTCGCGCGCTCTCTCCTACTCAGAGCTCGACTCCCGCTCCAATCAGCTCGCCCACCACCTTCTCTCCCTCGGTGTCACCCCTGGCAGCGCCGTCGGCATCTGCCTCCCCAAGTCTCTCGACATGACCGTCGCCGTCCTCGCCACTCTCAAGGCCGGCGCCTTCTACGTCGCTCTCGACCCCAACTACCCCGCCGAGCGCCTCGCCTTCATGCTCGCGGACACCCGCGCTCCTCTCGTCCTCTCCGACTCCTCCCTCTCTTCCGTCCTCCCTTCCAACTCCCCTTCGCGAGTCCTCCACCTCGACTCCGAGACAGACGCTGTCTCTCAACGGCCCTCCTCCTCCCCCGACATCTCCGTCTCCCCCGAGGACGTCGCCTACGTCATCTACACCTCCGGCTCCACTGGCATCCCCAAGGGCATCGTCATGCCCCACCGGGCCGTGAGTTCCTTCTTCTCCTGGCAGGTGCGTCAGTCCCCCAACCCTCGCGCCACCACTCTCCAGTTCGCCTCCCTCAACTTCGACGTCTCCCTCCAGGAGATGTTCTGCACCTGGTGGATGGGCGGCACCCTCGTCCTTCCCACCGGCGGCCTCCGCCAAGACATCCCCGCCCTTCTCGACTTCATGCATCACCAGAAGGTCGAGCGTCTCTTCCTCCCCTTCGTCGCGCTCCAGGCCATCGCCGACTCCGTCTCTCACGGCGCCACGCTTCCTTCTTCGCTCCGTGAGGTTGTCACCGCTGGTGAGCAGCTCCAGGTCAACTCCACTCTCGCCTCCTTCTTCGAGCGGCTCCCGGGCAGCGTCCTCGAGAACCAGTACGGCCCCTCCGAGGCTCACGTCGTCTCCGCCTTCCGTCTCCCGGGCCAGCCTTCCTCCTGGCCTCGCCTCCCCTCCATCGGCGGCCCTGTCAGCCACACCGAGCTCTTCCTCCTCGACCGCCTCGGACAACCCGTCCCCATCGGCGTCTCCGGCGAGCTCTTCGTCGGCGGCACTCACCTCGCTCACGGCTACCTCCGCCGTCCCGACATCACCGCCCTCTCCTTCGTCCCCAACCCCTTCTCTTCCATCCCCGGCTCTCGCCTCTACCGCACCGGCGACTCCGCTCGCTGGCTCCCCGACGGCACCCTCGAGTTCCTCGGCCGCCTCGACTTCCAGGTCAAAGTCCGCGGCTTCCGCATCGAGCTCGGTGAAGTCGAGTCCGTCCTCCGCTCCGCCCCGGGACTCCGCGACGCCGCCGCCGTCGTCCGTGAGGACGTCCCCGGCGACAAGCGCCTCTTCGCCTACGTCGTCCCCTCCCCCGGCTCCTCCATCAACTCCGAGGCCCTTCGCTCCTTCCTCCTCCAGCGCCTCCCTGAGTACATGGTCCCCTCCGCCTTCATCCCCTTGGAGGCCCTACCCCTGACTCCCAGCGGAAAGCTCGCTCGAAAGCTCCTTCCCGCTCCCGACTCCTCTCTCATCACCGACTCCTCTTTCGTCGCTCCTCGCAACCCCGACGAAGAGAAGCTCGCCTCCATCTTCTCCTCCGTCCTCCGCGTCCACCCCGTCGGCGCCACCGACAACTTCTTCTCCCTCGGCGGTCACTCCCTCCTCGCCACACAAGTCATCTCCCGCATCCGCTCCTCCTTCGGCGTTGAGCTTCCACTCCGCGCTCTCTTCGAGGCTCCGTCTGTCGGTGCGTTGACCGCACGCATCCGCGAGGCCACCTCGTTGAGCCGAGGCGCACAGCCTCCGCCCATCGTTCCGGTGCCGCGCACGGACATGCTGCCGCTGTCCTTCGCGCAGCAGCGTCTCTGGTTCATCGACCAGCTCGACCCGGGCCGTGCGACGTACAACATGCCCACGTTCGTGAAGCTCGATGGGCCGCTCGATATCGTGGCGCTCCAACGGAGCTTCGATGAGCTCGTTCGCCGACATGAGGCGCTCCGCACCACCTTCTCCGAGCGGGACGGGAAGCCCTGGCAGGTCATCTCCGAGCACGCGGAGATGCCCGTGTCGTGCATCGACCTCCGAGGCCTGGAGCCCTCCGCCCTCGAGGCGGCCGTCACCCACAGGTTGAGCGAGGAGTACCGGCGTCCGTTCAATCTCTCCACCGGCCCGCTCATCCGCGCACTGATCCTCGAGATGAACGACACCGAGCGTGTGCTCGCGCTCAACATGCACCACATCGTCTCCGACGGCTGGTCCATGGGTGTGCTCGTCCAGGAGGTCGCCGCCCTCTACGCGGCCTTCGCCAGCGGAAAGCCTTCGCCCCTCACGCCCCTCTCCATCCAGTACGCGGATTACGCCATCTGGCAGCGCGACTGGCTCCAGGGGGATGAGCTGGAGCGTCAGCTCTCGTATTGGAGGCGGCAGCTCGCCGACCTCACCACGCTGGAGCTCCCGCTCAACAAGCCTCGGCCCGCGGTGCAGACGGCCACGGGAGCGCAGGTCTTCGTCAGCGTGCCGTTCAAGACCACGGAGAAGCTCAAGCGACTGTGCCAGCAAGAGGGAGCCACGCCGTTCATGGCGCTGCTCGCCGCGTGGCAGCTGCTGCTCTCCCGGCACTCCGGACAGGATGACATCACGGTCGGCTCGCCCATCGCGGGCCGGCACCGCGCGGAGCTCGAAGGCCTCATCGGATTCTTCGTCAACACGCTCGTCTTCCGGGCCCGCATCGATTCCCGCCTGTCATTCCGCGACCTGCTGCGACAGGTGAAGGAAGCGGCGCTCGGCGCCTATGCGCACCAGGACATCCCCTTCGAGCGTCTCGTCGAGGAACTCCAACCCACGCGCGACATGAGTCGCAGCCCGCTGTTCCAGGTCCTCTTCGTTCTTCAGAACACGCCAGGGGCCGCGATGCAGAGCGGCCAGCTCGCGCTCAGCCCGGTCGAAGTCACCGAGAGCGTCGCGAAGTTCGAACTCCAGCTCAGCCTCGTGGAGTCGGCGGACGGATTCCTGGGAGGATTGCGCTTCAACACGGACCTGTTCGAGGCCGCCACCATCAAGCGCATGGCTCGCCACTTCGAGGTCCTCGTCGACGCCATCTCCTCGAGCCCCGAAGCCCCCTTGGCCGGGTTCTCGATGCTCACCGACTCCGAGCGCCGCGAAATCCTCGTCGACTGGGCCCACGCGCCGACCCACGTCTCGACCGAGGACACCGTCCCCAACGCCTTCGCTCGAATCGTCGCGCAGTACCCAGACTCCACCGCCCTCCTCTTCGGCGACGAATCCCTCTCCTACCGCCAGCTCGACTCCCTCTCCAATCAGCTCGCCTGGCACCTGCGCTCTCTCGGCGTCTCCACCGACTCCCGCGTCGCCGTCTCTCTCGAGCGCTCCCCCAACCTCATCGTCTCCCTCCTCGCCGTCCTCAAGGCCGGCGCCGCCTACGTCCCTCTCGACACCCAGTACCCTCAAGAGCGCCTCGCCTCCATGGTCGACGACGCGCGTCCCTCTGTCCTCCTCACCTCGCGCGCGCTCCTCTCCAAGCTTCCTTCCGAGGGCCTCACGCTCGTCCTCCTCGACGAGGTCTCCCTCTCGGAGCGCCCAGCTCACGCGCTTCCTTCCTCCGCGCTCCCAGACTCTCTCGCCTACGTCGTCTTCACCTCCGGCTCCACGGGCAAGCCCAAGGGTGTCGCCTGCACCCACCGCGGCGTCATCCGCACCCTCCTCGGCGTCGACTACGCCCCCCTCAACCACCAGCAGACTCACCTCCTCCTCGCCCCCATCTCCTTCGACGCCACCGTCTTCGAAGTCTGGGGTGCGCTGCTCCACGGGGCCCGCCTCCTCGTCCTCCCTCCTCAGGCCCCCTCTCTCGAGGACCTCTTCGGCGCCATCTCCCGCCACTCCGTCACCACTCTCTGGGCGACCAGTGGTCTCTTCTCTCAACTCGTCGAGTCCCGCCTCCCCGCGCCCCCTTCTCTCCAGCGCGTCCTCACCGGTGGCGACGTCATCTCCCCGCTGCACGTCCGTGAGGCCCTGACTCACTGGGGTTTCCCCGTCACCGCCTTCTACGGCCCCACAGAAACCACCGTCTTCGCCTCCTCCTTCCCCATCTCTCGCGTGGAGGACGTCGGCGTCTCCATCCCCATCGGCCGGCCCACCAACGGCACGCGCCTCCTCGTCCTCGACTCCTCTCTCCAGCCCGTCCCCCTCGGCGTCACCGGTGAGCTCTTCATCGGCGGCGAAGGCGTCGCACGTGGCTACGTCGGGCAGCCCTCTCTCACCGCCGAGCGCTTCGTCCCGGACCCGTTCTCCTCCTCCCCCGGCGCTCGCCTCTATCGCTCCGGCGACCTCGTTCGCTGGCGTCCCGACGGGGCTCTCGACTTCATCGGCCGCTCCGACTCCCAGGTCAAAGTCCGCGGCTTCCGCATCGAACTCTCCGAAGTCGAAGCCGCTCTCCTCTCTCACCCCTCCGTCCGCGAAGCCGTCGCTCTCGCTCGCGAGGACGTCCCCGGCGACAAGCGCCTCGTCGGCTACTTCGTCGCTGATGACCTCGACCCTGTCTCGCTCCGGGCCTTCCTCAAGGCCCGTCTGCCCGAGTTCATGGTCCCTTCGTCTCTCCTCCGCCTCGACGCTCTGCCCCTGACGTCGAACGCCAAGATTGACCGCAAGGCACTGCCTCTCCCCGAGGCCGTCCTCTCTTCTCCTGGTACGAATTACGTCGCGCCGCGCACTCCGACGGAGGAACTGCTCGCCTCCATCTGGGCGGATGTCCTTCGCCTCGACCGCGTCAGTGTCACCGACGACTTCTTCGCGCTCGGCGGTCACTCACTTCTCGCCACTCAGGTGGTGTCGCGTGTCCGCAAGGCGTTCGAGGTCGAACTGCCCCTGCGCGCTCTCTTCGAGGCTTCGTCCATCGCCGCCCTGGCTCTTCGCATCGCCACCGCGAGAGGAGAGTCCGGCGCACGAGCCCCCGAATTGATGCCAGTGCCAAGGACAGGTGAGCTGCCTCTCTCCTTCGCGCAGCAGCGCCTCTGGCTGGTGGATCAGCTCGAGCCCGGAAGCCCCGCGTACAACATCCCCTCGGCATTGAGGCTGTACGGAGCGCTCGATGTCTCCGCGCTGGAGCGTTCCTTCACCGCGCTCTTCGAGCGCCATGAGTCCCTGCGCACCACGTTCCTCGCGCGTGATGGGGAACCTGTTCAGGTCATCCACCCCGTCGTGCCCTTCGCGTTGCCCATCGTGGAGCTGGGCCTCCTCCCTGCGGATGAGCGTGAGAGGAACGCACAGCGTCTCGCGGTGGAGGAGGCGCAGCGTCCGTTCGACCTCGCGCACGGCCCCGTTTTCAGGGCGACGCTCCTGAGGCTTTCCTCCGAGGACCATGTCCTGATGGTCACGATGCACCATGCCGTCTCCGACGGTTGGTCCATGGGTGTCCTCATCCAGGAACTCGCTTCCTTCTACGAAGCCTTCGCAACGGGGGCTTCACCGCAACTGGCACCGCTCCCCATTCAGTATGCGGACTTCGCCGCATGGCAGCGCTCGTGGCTGAAGGGCGACGCCCTCGAGCGGCAGCTCTCCTACTGGCGGCGTCAGCTCGGCGGCCTCCCGCCTCTGCTCGAGCTCCCCACCGACAAGCCCCGTCCTCCTGTCCGCAATCCTCGCGGCTCCAGCCGCCCCGTTCGCTTGTCTCGCGAGCTGACTGAGCGCCTCTCCTCCCTCTGCCGCAAGGAAGGCGCCACCCCCTTCATGGCCCTGCTCGCCGCCTGGCAGGTCCTCCTCGCTCGCTACTCAGGTCAGGACGACGTCTCCGTCGGCTCTCCCATCGCCGGACGCACTCGCTCCGAGACGGAGGGCCTCATCGGCTTCTTCGTCAACACCCTCGTCCTCCGCACCCACGTCAACCCGGCTCTCCCCTTCCGGGAGCTGCTCTCCCAGGTGCGCGCCACCACACTCGCCGCCTACGAGCACCAGGACGTCCCCTTCGAGAAGCTTGTCGAGGAGCTCAAGCCCCAGCGCAGCCTCAGTCACACCCCTCTCTTCCAGGCCATGCTGTCCCTGCAGAACCTCCCCGTCGCCAACCGCACCGTCGCGAGTTCGCCGGACGACAGCACTCCTCTTCGCCTCGAGTCCTTCTCCCAGCCTCATCAGTCCACCAAGTTCGACCTCACCCTCACTCTCTCCGAGACGCCCGACGGACTCGCCGGAAGCCTCAGCTATCGCGTCGACCTCTTCGACGACTCCACCATCGAGCGCTGGGCCCTCCACCTCGAAACCCTCCTCGAGGCGGCAATCTCTGCCCCCGACACTCGCGTCAGCGAGCTGCCGATGTTGCCTCCCGAGGAGCGCCGCCAGGTCCTCTCCGACTGGAACAACACCCACGCCGACTTCCCTTGGCTCGGCTCCTTCACTCAGCTCTTCGAGGCTCAGGCCGCTCTCACTCCCGACGCCCTCGCTGTCCTCGACGACGTCTCTTCTCTCTCCTTCTCCGCCCTCAACCAGCGCTCGAACCAGCTCGCCCACTTCCTCCGCTCTCACGGCGTCGGTCCTGAGTCCCGCGTCGCCTTCTGCCTCGAGCGCTCCTCCCTCTCCCTCGTCGCCCTTCTCTCCATCCTCAAGTCCGGCGCCGCCTACGTCCCTCTCGACCCCGCCTACCCCCTCGAGCGCCTCTCCTTCATGCTCGCCGACTCTGGCGCGCCCTTCGTCCTCACCCAGTCTCATCTCCTCCCTCGTCTCTCTTCTTCCTCCACCCCTCTCTGCCTCGACGACAAGGCCCTCTGCGCCTCTCTCGACGCTCTCCCCTCTTCCAACCTTCCCAACCTCACCCTCGCCTCTCACCCCGCCTACGTCATCTACACCTCCGGCTCCACCGGCAGGCCCAAGGGCGTCGTCGTCCACCACTCCTCCGTGGTGAATCTCCTCCACGCCCTCTCTTCCTCCGTCTACTCAGACGTCTCTTCTCCTCTCCGCTTCTCCCTCAACGCCCCTCTCTCCTTCGACGCCTCCGTCAAGCAGCTCGTCTTCCTCGCCAAGGGACACTCCCTCTGCTTCGTCCCACAGGCCGCTCGCGAGGACGTCCCTCTCCTCCTCTCCTGGCTCTCCAAGCACTCCGTCGACGTCCTCGACTGTGCTCCCTCCCACCTCCGTCTCCTCCTCGACGAGGGCCTCTCCTCCTTCCACCGCCCTCTGCGCCTCCTCATCGGCGGTGAGTCCATCGACGACTCTCTCTGGGCCTCCCTCTCCTCTTCTCCCAACCTCCTCCCCTTCAACGTCTACGGCCCCACCGAGTGCACCGTCGACGCCACCTCTCTCTCCATCCGCTCCTCGCCTCGCCCCGCTCTCGGCCCTCCTCTCCCCAACGTCTCCACCTTCATCCTCGACTCTTCTCTCCAACCCGCTCCCATCGGCGTCCCCGGTGAGCTCTTCATCGGCGGCCTTGGCCTGGCTCGCGGCTACCTCCACCGCCCCGACCTCACCGCTGAGCGCTTCATCCCCAACCCCTTCTCCTCCTCTCCCGGTGCTCGCCTCTACCGCACCGGTGACAAGGCCCGCTGGCTCTCTCACGGACACCTCGAGTACCTCGGCCGCATCGACTTCCAGGTGAAGCTCCGCGGCTTCCGCATCGAGCTCGGTGAAATCGAAACCGCCCTCGAAGCACTCCCCTCCGTCCACCACGCCGCTGTCCTCCTTCGCGAGGACGTCCCGGGCCTCAAGCGTCTCGTCGCCTACGTCACTCCCTCCTCCCTCGACGTCGCGACTCTCCGCCCGGCCCTCCTCACTTCTCTGCCCGACTACATGGTGCCCTCGGCCTTCGTTGCCTTGGACGCACTCCCCATCAACGCTCACGGCAAGCTCGACAGGGCCGCCCTCCCAGCTCCCGACTCCGCGCCCTCCGACTCCTTCGTCGCACCTCGCAACCCCACAGAGGCTCTCCTCGCCTCCATCTGGGCTGACGTCCTCCACCTCGACTCCGTCAGCGTCTCCGACGACTTCTTCTCTCTCGGTGGACACTCCCTCCTCGCCACCCAGGTCGTCTCTCGCATCCGCAAGGCCCTCGGTGTCGAGTTGCCTCTGCGCGCTCTCATCGAGGCGCCGACCATTGGAGAGCTCGCCCTGAGGGTCGAGGCTGCACGGGGAGCTGGCATCACGAACACTCGGCCGCCGCTCGTGGCCGTCGAGCGCACCGGGCCGCTGCCGCTGTCCTTCGCTCAGCAGCGCCTCTGGTTCCTCGACAGGCTGGAGCCGAACAGTCCCTTCTACAACATCCCCTCGGGGATGCAGCTCGATGGGCCGTTTGACAGTGCGGCTTTGGTGCGTGCGCTTCAGGAGTTGGTGAATCGCCACGAAGCGCTGCGGACCTCGTTTCATGTCCAGGAGGACGGCACCGCGGTCCAGGTCGTCCATCCGCATGCGGATCTGGCTGTTCCCATCGTCGACTTGCGGCACCTGTCGGACGAAGCCCTTGAGAAAGAGGTCGCGCGGCTTTCGTCAGCGGAGTCGCGGAAGCCCTTCGATCTGACGATAACCCCGCTGCTGCGCGCGGCATTGCTCCGAGTGTCCGAGCAGAGTCACGTGCTCCTCGTCACGGTGCACCACATCGTCTCGGACGGCTGGTCCAACGGCATCTTGATGCGCGAGGTCGGCGAACTCTACGAAGCATTCGCGCGGGGACTGCCGTCGCCCCTCGTTCCGCTGGAGCTCCAGTATGCGGACTACGCGATGTGGCAGCGCGGGTGGCTGCGCGACGAAGCGCTGGCGCAACAGCTCTCGTGGTGGAGAAGCCAGCTCGAGGGAGCACCCCATGCGCTCGAGCTTCCGACCGACAGACCGCGTCCGCCCGTGCAGACCCACGTCGGCGCGGCGCTTCCAGTGCACTTCGACTCCGGCCTGACGGGAGACCTGCGTGCGATGTGCAAGCGAGAAGGTGTCACGCCCTTCATGGCGTTGCTTGCCGCGTTCCAGGTGGTGCTCGCGCGCTACTCGGGTCAGGACGACATCGTCGTCGGCTCGCCCATCGCGAACCGTCAACAGACCGAGCTGGAGAGCATCGTCGGATTCTTCGCCAACACCCTCGCGCTGCGCGCACGGCTGGCGGAGACGATGTCCTTCCGTGAGCTGCTCGCCCAGGTGAAGGAGACGACACTCGGCGCCTACGCGCATCAAGACGTCCCGTTCGAGAAGCTCGTTGACGAGCTCAAGCCCGAGCGTGACCTGAGCCGCTCTCCGCTGTTCCAGGTGATGCTCGCCTTGCAGAACACGCCGCGGCGCGCGTCCACCCAGGCGCAAGGCAAGGAGCCTGGACTCTCCTTGCGCCCGGTAGGAGTCTCCTACGGCAGCGCCAAGTTCGAGCTCTCCCTGTTGCTCGCTGACAAGGGCGACAACATCGGAGGCATCCTCGAGTTCAACACGGACCTCTTCAACGAGGAGACCGCGGAGCGTCTGAGCAAGCACTTCATGCGCCTGCTTCAGTCCGTCGTCGAAGACCCCAGCCAGTCCATCTGGCGTCTCCCGCTGCTCGAGGAGCAGGAGCGCAACCAGTACCTCCGGACCTGGAACGACACCTCCCGCGAGCCCTTCTCCCCCACCACCCTCCACGCCCCCGTCGAGGCACAGGTCCTTCTCACGCCTCACGCCATCGCCGTCTCCGATGGCTCGCGAGCTCTCTCCTACTCAGAGCTCGACTCCCGCTCCAATCAGCTCGCCCACCACCTTCTCTCCCTCGGTGTCACCCCTGGCAGCGCCGTCGGCATCTGCCTCCCCAAGTCTCTCGACATGACCGTCGCCGTCCTCGCCACTCTCAAGGCCGGCGCCTTCTACGTCGCTCTCGACCCCAACTACCCCGCCGAGCGCCTCGCCTTCATGCTCGCGGACACCCGCGCTCCTCTCGTCCTCTCCGACTCCTCCCTCTCTTCCGTCCTTCCTTCCAACTCTCCTTCGCGTGTCCTCCACCTCGACTCCGAGACGGACGCTGTCTCACGCCAGCCCACCTCCTCGCCTCGCATCTCCGTCTCCCCCGAGGACGTCGCCTACGTCATCTACACCTCCGGCTCCACTGGCATCCCCAAGGGCATCGTCATGCCCCACCGGGCCGTGAGCTCCTTCTTCTCCTGGCAGGTGCGTCAGTCCCCCAACCCTCGCGCCACCACTCTCCAGTTCGCCTCCCTCAACTTCGACGTCTCCCTCCAGGAGATGTTCTGCACCTGGTGGATGGGCGGCACCCTCGTCCTCCCCACCGGCGGCCTCCGCCAGGACATCCCCGCCCTTCTCGACTTCATGCACCACCAGAAGGTCGAGCGTCTCTTCCTCCCCTTCGTCGCACTCCAGGCCATCGCCGACTCCGTCTCTCACGGCGCCACGCTTCCTTCTTCTTTGCGCGAAGTCGTCACCGCTGGTGAGCAGCTCCAGGTCAACTCCACCCTCGCCTCCTTCTTCGAGCGGCTCCCGGGCAGCGTCCTCGAGAACCAGTACGGCCCCTCCGAGGCTCACGTCGTCTCCGCCTTCCGTCTCCCGGGCCAGCCTTCCTCCTGGCCTCGCCTCCCCTCCATCGGCGGCCCTGTCAGCCACACCGAGCTCTTCCTCCTCGACCGCCTCGGACAGCCCGTCCCCATCGGCGTCTCCGGCGAGCTCTTCGTCGGCGGCACCCACCTCGCTCACGGCTACCTCCGCCGTCCCGACATCACCGCCCTCTCCTTCGTCCCCAACCCCTTCTCTTCCATCCCCGGCTCTCGCCTCTACCGCACCGGCGACTCCGCTCGCTGGCTCCCCGACGGCACCCTCGAGTTCCTCGGCCGCCTCGACTTCCAGGTCAAAGTCCGCGGCTTCCGCATCGAGCTCGGTGAAGTCGAGTCCGTCCTCCGCTCCGCCCCGGGACTCCGCGACGCCGCCGCTGTCGTCCGTGAGGACGTCCCCGGCGACAAGCGTCTCTTCGCCTACGTCGTCCCCTCCCCCGGCTCCTCCATCAACTCCGAGGCTCTGCGCTCCTTCCTCCTCCAGCGCCTCCCCGAGTACATGGTCCCCTCCGCCTTCATCCCCCTGGAGGCCCTCCCCCTGACTCCCAGCGGAAAGCTCGCTCGAAAGCTCCTTCCCGCTCCCGACTCCTCTCTCATCACCGAC
Organism: Myxococcus stipitatus; assembly: GCF_037414475.1. Next base: position 1,083,688 of record NZ_CP147913.1, read on the forward strand.
TCTTCCTTCGTCGCTCCTCGCAACCCCGACGAAGAGAAGCTCGCCTCCATCTTCTCCTCCGTCCTCCGCGTCCACCCCGTCGGCGCCACCGACAACTTCTTCTCCCTCGGCGGTCACTCCCTCCTCGCCACACAAGTCATCTCCCGCATCCGCTCCTCCTTTGGCGTCGAGCTCCCTCTCCGCTCTCTCTTCGAGGCTCCTTCCGTCGCCACCCTCGCGACACGGATTGGTGTGGCTCGAAAGGAGGTAATGGGTGCCCAGGTGCCCGCCATCGTGGCGGTGCCTCGCTCGGGTCCGCTGCCACTGTCCTTCGCGCAGCAGCGCCTCTGGTTCATCGACCAGTTGCTCCCGGGCAGCGCGACCTACAACATGCCCACGTTCGTGAGGCTCAATGGGTCTCTCGATATCGCGGCGCTCCAGCGCGGCTTCGATGAGCTCGTGCGCCGACACGAGGCGCTCCGCACCACGTTCGTCGAGTTGGACGGACAGCCCTTCCAGCGCATCGCGGCAGAGGGTGAGCTTCCGCTGACGCGAGTGAACCTCCGGGGCCTCGATGAAGAGGCTTCCCGACTGGATGTTCAGCGCAGGTTGCGCGAGGAGTATCAGCGCCCGTTCAACCTCTCCACGGGCCCGCTCATCCGCGCGCTCATTCTGGAGTTGAGCGACACCGAGCATGTGCTCGCGCTCAACATGCACCACATCGTCTCCGATGGCTGGTCCTTGGGTGTGCTCATCCAGGAGGTCGCGGCGCTCTACGACGCCTTCTCACACGGAAAGCCGTCGCCTCTCGCGCCCCTCGCCATCCAGTACGCGGACTACTCCGTCTGGCAGCGCAACTGGCTCCAGGGGCCGGTCCTCGACGCGCAGCTCGCGTACTGGCGGAACCACCTCGCGGCGGCTCCGAATCTGTCGTTGCCCATCGACAAGCCTCGGCCGCCAGTCCAGACGTTCAACGGCTCCACGACACCGGTCGCCATCAGTGGTCCTGTCATGGAGCGGCTCAAGGCGCTCTGCCAGCGAGAGGGCGCCACGCCCTTCATGGCACTGCTCGCCATGTGGCAGTTCCTGCTTGCACGGCACTCCGGGCAGGACGACATCGTCGTTGGTTCACCCATCGCGGGCCGGCATCGTTCGGAGGTCGAAGGCCTCATCGGCTTCTTCGTCAACACGCTCGTCTTCCGAGCGCACATCGCACGGCACGAGTCGTTCCTCGGGTTGCTGAAGCAGGTGAAGGAGTCCGCGCTCAACGCCTACGCGAACCAGGACATCCCCTTCGAGCGTCTCGTCGAGGAACTGCACCCGGCGCGTGACTTGAGCCGCAGCCCGCTGTTCCAGGTCCTCTTCGCCCTGCAGAACACGCCCGAGTCCGCCATCCAGAAGACGGAGCTCACGCTGAGCCCCGTCAGCATGGGAGGCGTGGTGGCCACCGCGAAGTTCGAGCTCCAGTTGAACCTCACGGAGACGCCAGACGGCATCTTCGGAGCCCTGGGCTACAACACGGACCTGTTCGAGCGCACCACCGTCGAGCGCATGGCCCGTCACTTCGAGGTCCTCGTCGACGCCATCTCCTCGAGCCCCGAAGCCCCCTTGGCCGGGTTCTCGATGCTCACCGACTCCGAGCGCCGCAAAATCCTCGTCGACTGGGCCCACGCGCCGACCCACGTCTCGACCGAGGACACCGTCCCCAACGCCTTCGCTCGTATCGTCGCGCAGTACCCCGACTCCACCGCCCTCCTCTTCGGCGACGAATCCCTCTCCTACCGCCAGCTCGACTCCCTCTCCAATCAGCTCGCCTGGCACCTGCGCTCTCTCGGCGTCTCCACCGACTCCCGCGTCGCCGTCTCTCTCGAGCGCTCCCCCAATCTCATCGTCTCCCTCCTCGCCGTCCTCAAGGCCGGCGCCGCCTACGTCCCTCTCGACACCCAGTACCCTCAAGAGCGCCTCGCCTCCATGGTCGAGGACGCGCATCCCTCTGTCCTCCTCACCTCGCGCGCGCTCCTCTCCAAGCTTCCTTCCGAGGGCCTCACTCTCGTCCTCCTCGACGAGGTCTCCCTCTCTCAGAGCCCGGCTCACGCGCTTCCTTCTTCAGCGCTCCCAGACTCTCTCGCCTACGTCGTCTTCACCTCCGGCTCCACGGGCAAGCCCAAGGGTGTCGCCTGCACCCACCGCGGCGTCATCCGCACCCTCCTCGGCGTCGACTACGCCCCCCTCAACCACCAGCAGACTCACCTCCTCCTCGCCCCCATCTCCTTCGACGCCACCGTCTTCGAAGTCTGGGGCGCTCTGCTCCACGGTGCCCGTCTCCTCGTCCTCCCTCCTCAGGCTCCCTCTCTCGAGGACCTCTTCGGCGCCATCTCCCGCCACTCCGTCACCACCCTCTGGGCGACCAGTGGCCTCTTCTCTCAACTCGTCGAGTCCCGCCTCCCCGCGCCCCCTTCTCTCCAGCGCGTCCTCACAGGTGGCGACGTCATCTCCCCTCTGCACGTCCGTGAGGCCCTGACTCACTGGGGCTTCCCCGTCACCGCCTTCTACGGCCCCACAGAAACCACCGTCTTCGCCTCCTCCTTCCCCCTCACTCGGGTAGAGGACGTCGGCGTCTCCATCCCCATCGGCCGGCCCACCAACGGCACTCGCCTCCTCGTCCTCGACTCCTCTCTCCAGCCCGTCCCCCTCGGCGTCACCGGTGAGCTCTTCATCGGCGGCGAAGGCGTCGCACGTGGCTACGTCGGTCAGCCTTCTCTCACCGCCGAGCGCTTCGTTCCGGACCCGTTCTCCTCCTCCCCCGGCGCTCGCCTCTATCGCTCCGGCGACCTCGTCCGCTGGCGTCCCGACGGGGCTCTCGACTTCATCGGCCGCTCCGACTCCCAGGTCAAAGTCCGCGGCTTCCGCATCGAACTCTCCGAAGTCGAAGCCGCTCTCCTCTCTCACCCCTCCGTCCGCGAAGCCGTCGCTCTCGCTCGCGAGGACGTCCCCGGCGACAAGCGCCTCGTCGGCTACTTCGTCGCTGATGACCTCGACCCTGTCTCGCTCCGGGCCTTCCTCAAGGCCCGTCTGCCCGAGTTCATGGTCCCTTCGTCCCTCCTCCGCCTCGACGCTCTGCCCCTGACGTCGAACGGCAAGATTGACCGCAAGGCGCTGCCTCTCCCCGAGGCGGCCCCTCACACGTCCGCCTCGGCACTGGTGGCGCCGCGCACTCCAACCGAAGAAGTGCTCGCGTCCACGTGGGCCGACGTCCTGCGAGTGCCGAAGGTGGGCATCACGGACGACTTCTTCGAACTCGGTGGCCATTCCCTCCTCGCCATCAAGTTGATGGCGAAGATTCGCGAGCGGACGGGTGTGTCACTCCCCGTCACCGCGCTCTTCCAGGGCTCGAGCATCGAGCGGCTCGCATCCATCATGGAGCAGCACCAGGGCGGCGCGAAGGCTCTGCCGAACCTTGTGCGGCTCGACTCGGGTGCGTCCAATGAGCGCCCGCTGTTCATCGTCCACGGCGGTGGAGGCAGCGCGTTGGCGTACACGGAGCTCGTGCGGAACCTCGCTCCGAATCGACCCGTGCACGGCTTCTCGGCCAGTGGGCTCGACGGCGGCGAGCTGCCTCCAGCCTCGGTCGAGATACTCGCGCGCGACTACCTGTCACAGCTTCGCGCCGTGCAGCCCCACGGGCCCTACCTGCTCGCGGGTTGGTCGTTCGGTGGGCTCGTCGCGTACGAGATGGCACGCCGGCTCCAGAGCCAGGGTGAGCAGGTGGAGATGTTGGTGCTGGTCGACAGCCACGCACCTCGGCCGGAGCCGCGTCCCACGCCGGATGAGCTTTCGCAGCTCATCTCGTTCAGTCACACGCTGGGCTTGCCGTGGCAGAGCCTGCCGTTGGACCTGGAGCGCGTGGCGAAGCTCACGGGGAGAGAGCGGCTGGCCTATCTGCTGGAGCAAGCGCGCGCCGCCGCGATGGGGCTCGACATGGACGTCGACACCGCCGAGCGCATCTTCGCCCTCTACCAGCGGCTGAGCGCGGCGCAGCGGACCTACGTGCCCACGGGGGCTCCATACGAAGGGACCGCCGTTCTCATCAAGGCCGCAACAGCGCTCCCAGGCGTCACGGTGACAGACGACCTCGGCTGGGGCGCGTGGCTCAGCTCCACGCCCACGGTGCATGAGGCGCCAGGCAACCACTACACGATGTTGCGCGCGCCCCACGTCACGGCCCTGGCCGAGCTGTTCGCCCGGCTCCTCGCGTCACTCGAACGAGATGCCGCCTGACACCCGGCACACCGTGAACGGACTCGAGCCGCTCACATGAGCAGGTGGACGGCTGGAGGGAGTCCGCGACCGTGCCCCGGAAGAGCGTCGCCGGGGCACGGCCCGGGTTGCTAGTGCGCGTTCAGCGCGGCGACGTCGCAGGCGGTGAGCTCGCGGCTGTAGGTCCGGACATCGTCGAACGACGCCGGGATGCTGGAGAAGCTACCCAGACAGGTCGGCAGCCTGCGGCCGATGCGGAACGAGTTGGCACCCGTGAGGTTCGTCGGCGCGGCGCTGGTCCCGGAGCCGGCCAGCACGCCGTCAATGTAGACCTTGAGCGAAGTCCCGCTGCGCGTATAGGCGACGTGGTGCCAGCTGCCGTTGTTGAGCGGCGAGGGAGAGACGTTGACGCCTGCACCGTTGGTGGCCGCCGCGTCCTGGTAGATCTCGAGCGACGCGACCGAGTTTCCGCCATTGAGCCGCGCCGAGAGGAAGTTGCCCGCGCTCCCGACCGCCCGGTTCCCGATGAGGTCTCCGGTGCCGGGGCCGCTGAAGGTCGACTTCACCCAATAGCTCACGGTGAAAGCAGCCGTCCCGAATTGCCCGGGCGCGAGGCCGAAGTCGACGTAGGCGTTGAGATCGCACTGCTGGGTGGGCGTGAACGTGATCGCGCCGGAGCCGTCGAAGCTGACCGTCCGCGACGCCGAACTGCCCAGCGTTCCGTCCGACGTACCCGCCGAATCAAAGGCCGTGCCTCCACTGGCTTCGTCGAAGGTCCATCGATGGGCCAGAGCGCTGGTCGTGTCGCTCGCCGGGGTACCGACGCAGACCCCGTCCTGACAGGCGTCGGGCTGGGTGCAGGCGTTGCCGTCGTTACATGCCGTTCCGTTGGGGGCGACCGGGTGAGAGCACTGCCCGGTCAACGGATTGCAGGTGCCCGCGATGTGGCACGCGTCGAGAGGCTCGCAGACCACTCCCACGCAGAGGTCGGGCTCGCAGGTGTAGCTCCCGGGCGTATTGACGCAGACTTCACCCGGCTGGCAGTTCGCCGTCCCGTTGGTGCACTCGTTGATGTCGGTGCAGACGCTCGGCTGTCCCGAGCAGGTGTAGCCCGTCTCCACCTGGCAGACGCTGTTGCACCCATCACCCGAGAGCTGATTGCCATCGTCACAGACTTCAAATCCGCCCAGCACTCCATCACCACAGACGGGCCGCAGCGACGTCTCCACCGCGTCCACCAGGTAGAGCGCGAGCACCGAGCCGCGTAAGCGGACATAGCGATAGGGCACGTTCCCCGGGTACGTCGCCACCGCGATATGTGTCCCCACGCCCAGCTCCACCAGGTGCAACGAGCTGGAGCCGATGAAGGTCCCATCGTCCTTCAGGAAGTCCACCTGGGCTACCAGCGCCAGCGACAGACCTTGATAGTAGACACGCAGGTCGCCCGTTCCTTCCTCGCCCTGCCCCAGGTCCAGCACCAGCGCCGTGTTGAGCAGGCCTAGCAGCGTCGCGGCATGTCCGTCTGGAGCACCCAGCGCCGCGCTCGCGTTGAGCACGGTCGCCGTGGTGCCCGAGGCCACCGCGTCCGCATACGGGTCCCACGTCAACGAGGCCTCCGGACGCTCACGCGTCAACGCCCCGTTCCCTTCTTGCGACACCTCTTCCTCCGGAGAACGAGGCTTCTCCACACCACACGCCCCCAACAACAAGGCCAGCGTCACACCCTGACCCCATGACCACAGCAGACCAGGACGGCTTCTCATCGAGAGTCTCCCGCCAGGGGCAAGATGGAGCCCGGAATGGACCGTCCCCCCATGGACTGACCGACACCATTCCTGGCTCCCCCCTGTTGGCGCGCAACATGTGGATGGCCAACGTCCTCCAGCGACCAGCCGACAAGCACTCGAGGACCATCGACATGGAGTCCATGTCATGCGTCAGCCCAGCCCGCCCCCGGACTGCTGCTATCCTCTCCGGCGGCCCACACCCCACGGAGCGCGCATCGTGACCGCCAGCATCGAGGATCTCCGTCAGCGAGCACGGCGACGGCTGCCCCGGACCGTCTTCGACTACGTCGAGGGCTTCTCCGACGACGGCTTCACCACCACCGCCAACCGCCGGAGCTTCGACCGCTACCTCTTCAATTCGCGCACGCTCGTCGACGTCAGCAAGGTGGACCACTCCACCACGCTCCTGGGTGAACCCCTCGCCACGCCCATCATCCTCGCCCCCGCGGGACTCGCGGGACTGCTCGCGCCTCGCGGCGAGGAGCTGGCCGCGAAGGCCGCGGCGAGCCGTGGCACCGTGTTCACCTTGAGCACCATGTCCATCGGCACCCTCGAGGAAGTGGCCGCCGCCGCGTCCACGCCCCTCTGGTTCCAGCTCTACGTCTGGAAGGACCGCGGCGTCACCCAATCGCTCGTCGACCGAGCCAAGGCCGCGGGCTACCGCGCGCTGTGCCTCACCGTCGACGTGCCCGTCATGGGCAACCGTGAACAGGACCGGCGCAACGGCTTCACCATTCCTCCCCGCCTCCACTTCTCAAACGTCCTGGATGTCCTGCGCCACCTGGGCTGGGTGCTCCGCATGTCCTCCAGCCCCCGCGCCACCTTCGGCAACTTCGTCGGCCATCCCGCGCTCACCCGCTCCGACGCCGTGGGGGTCGCCCGCTTCACCAACAGCCAGTTCGACGCCTCCGTGACCTGGAAGGACGTGGAGTGGCTTCGCTCCATCTGGTCCGGCCCCCTGGTCCTCAAGGGCATCACCTCCCCCGAGGACGCCCAGCGCGCCGTATCGCTCGGCGTCGAAGCACTCATCGTCTCGAACCACGGAGGCCGCCAGCTCGACTTCCTCCCGGCCGCCATCGACCTCCTCCCAGACATCGTGGACGCAGTGGAGGGCCGCGCCGAGCTCATCCTCGATGGCGGCATCCGCCGAGGCTCTGACGTGGCGAAGGCCATCGCCCTGGGCGCTCGCGCATGCATGGTGGGCCGCCCCTATCTCTACGGGCTGGCCGCGAACGGACAAGCAGGCGTGGAGCTCGCGCTCGACCTCCTCACCTCCGAGCTCGACCGCACGCTCGCCCTGCTCGGCAGGCCCCGGCTCAACGAGCTGGACCGCACCGCGCTTCGCGTCGATGCACCCGCCTCGCTCGCCCCCCGCACATCGCCTCCGCACGGGGCCACACCCACCCTCTTGAAGCCCGTGGGTGGGACACACGACACCTGAGTACGCCTCACGGGCAAGGCGCGTGAGTTGACGGCATGAGGCCACAGCCGATAGCTTGCGCCCCGTGCTGATGACTTCCACCCCGATGGCCGCGCTGCTTCGCCGCTGCTGCCGCCGGGCGTGTGCCTGTTGTGCCCTCTCGGGCCTGGGCTGTTGAAGCGCGCACCGGAAGCTCCCTGAGCCCCCCGCGCATCACCCAGCCCCACCTCTCTCCAGAGGTCCGGGTCTCCTCCTTCCATCCACCCCACGTCTCTTCCTGGCTCCCGTCCATGCGCCTTTCCTCCACCCAGCTCCACGCGATTCAGCCAGCGCCCCTCGCGGCGTTCGCCATCGCGCGCGCTGACGTGAAGGCCTGCCGCTGTCTGGCGTGTGCGTGCGTCGTGTGTCCGCCCACGGGCGGGCTCCGAGCCTCGAGGAGTGGATAGCGCCTCTCTACCTCCACTGCCCCAGCTCGCGCGGCCCGCCCTCGAAAGAGGCGCGGGCCTTTTTGTTTTTCACCCCCTGGAGTCCATCGTGTCCGCCAAGCCGTCACCCACTTCCACCCTCGCTCGTACGCCCAAGGACCTGCTCGCCGCGGCCGCGCCATTCGAGGCCGCGCCCGCCGAACAGGTCCTCGCCTGGGTCGAGCACCAGCTCGGCGAGCGCGCGGCCATCGCCTCGAGCTTCGGCGTGGAAGACATGGTCCTCATCGACCTGGCCCGCAAGCACGCCCCCAGCCTCCGCGTCTTCACCCTCGACACGGGCCGGCTTCCTCCCGAGACGTACGAGCTCATCGAGGTCGTCCGCAACCGCTACGGCATCTCGGTGGAGACCTTCTTCCCCGACCGCGCCCGCGTCGAAGCCCTGGAGTCGGAGCAGGGCTACTTCTCGTTCCGCCGAAGCCTCGAGGCGCGCAAGGAGTGCTGCGCCATCCGCAAGCTGGAGCCCCTGCGCCGCGCGCTCGAGGGCCGCGATGGCTGGGTCACTGGACTGCGGCGTGAGCAGTCGCTCAATCGCAACAAGGTCTCCGTCGTCGAATACGACGCCGAGCACGGAGGCCTGCTCAAGCTCAACCCGCTGGCCGCGTGGAGCCGCAAGCAGGTGTGGGCCTACGTCCGGGAGAACGGCGTCCCCTACAACACGCTGCACGACAAGGGCTACGCCTCCATCGGCTGCGCGCCCTGCACGCGAGCGGTGAAGCCCTACGAAGACGAGCGCGCGGGCCGCTGGTGGTGGGAGTCGCGCGAGCACAGCGAATGCGGCCTCCACCCCGTCAAGTGAGCGCCTCCTCCGCCATGAGCACCGTCACCGCCATCGACTATCCCGTGAGCCTCCGGCTGGAGGGCCGCCGCGTCCTGCTCGTGGGCGGCGGCACCGTCGCCGAGGGCCGCGCCCTGGCCCTGCTCGACGCGGGCGCGCGGCTCCACCTGGTGGCCCCCACCCTCACGGACACGCTCCAACATCTCGCCTCCCAGGGTCGTCTGGAATGGGAGCAGCGGTCCTACACCCCTGGCGATGCACGCGGCCATGTGCTGGTGCTCGCCGCGACGGATGACACCGAGGTGAACCTGCGGCTGGTGGCCGAGGCCCGAGCCCTGGGCCTGTGGGTGAACACCGCGGACGAGCCGGAGCTGTGCGACTTCACGCTGCCTTCCGTCGAGCGCAAGGGGCCCATCACCCTGGCCATCTCCACCGGAGGCCACGCCCCCGCGCTCGCCCGGCACCTGCGGCGGGAGCTGGGAGAACACATCGCATCCCACCATGTGTGGCTCGCGCGGCTGAGCGGGTGGCTTCGACGGCGTCTGCCGCGAGGCCCTCGCCGTCAGCACCTGCTCAAGCAGTTGGTGGACGGAGACCTGGGCGCGCTGCTGGCGCGCGGCGAGCGCGGGGCCGTGTTCACGCGGCTGCGCTCGGAACTGAAGACCTGGAAGTCATCTGGAGAGCCGACATGAAGGAGTCGTCGAGAGGCCGCGTGTACCTGGTGGGGGCAGGACCGGGAGACCCGGAGCTGCTCACGCTGCGCGCGGCGAGGCTGCTGCGCGAGGCGCACACGGTGGTCCACGACCGCCTCATCCACCCCGGCGTGCTGGAGCATGCGCGGCCGCATGCGCGGCTCATCTACGTGGGCAAGGAGGGCGGAGGTGAGTCCGTGCGGCAAGAGGACATCAACACCCTGCTCATCACCCAGGCCCGGCTGGGCCGCATCGTGGTCCGGCTCAAGGGCGGAGACCCGTTCATCTTCGGCCGAGGCGCCGAGGAGGCCCTGGCGTTGGAGGCCGCGCGCATCCCCTATGAAGTCGTCCCCGGGCTCTCCGCCGGAATCGCCGCGCCCGCGGCGGCGGCCATCCCCGTCACCCATCGGGACCTGTCCGGAGAGGTGACGTTCGCCACCGGGTTCCGCGTGAATGGCACACCCGACTGGCCCTTCCTCGCGCGAGCCCAGACGCTGGTGATGTTCATGGCGGGCCAGCGCCTGGAGGAGACCACGGCGGCGCTCATCGCGGCGGGCCGAGCGGCCTCGACGCCCGCCGCGATGGTGGAGGCGGGCACCTGGGAGCACCAGCGCGTGGTGGAGGGCACGCTCGCGGACGTGGCCACGAAGGCACGCGACGCGGGGCTGGGCTCTCCCTCGCTGCTCGTGGTCGGCGAGGTCGTCGCGTTGCGCGCACGGCTCCACTCACTCACCACTCGACGAGATTCAAGCGCGGGGGATGTGCTTCCCCGATTCGCGGAGGCAGGCAATGACTGACACCATCCACGCACGCTCCACCCATCTCCAAGAGCTGGAGGCGGAGAGCATCCACATCCTCCGGGAGACCGTGGCGGAGTTCGCCAACCCGGTGATGCTCTACAGCATCGGCAAGGACTCGCAGGTGCTGTTGCACCTGGCCCGCAAGGCGTTCCATCCCGCGCCGCTCCCCTTCCCGCTGCTCCATGTCGACACCACGTGGAAGTTCCGGGACATGTACACGTTCCGCGACACCTTCGTGGCCCGGCACGGGCTGCGGCTCATCGTCCACCAGAACCGCAAGGCGCTCGCCGAGGGCATCAACCCCTTCGACCACGGCAGCCAGAAGTACACCCATGCGATGAAGACGCAGGCGCTGCTGGAGGCGCTCACGCTTCACGGCTTCGACGCGGCCTTTGGTGGGGCTCGCCGCGATGAGGAGAAGTCTCGCGCGAAGGAGCGCGTGTTCTCCTTCCGCGACAAGCACGGCCAATGGGACCCACGCCGGCAACGGCCGGAGCTGTGGAACCTCTACAACGGGCGCGTGGACGCGGGAGAGAGCATGCGCGTCTTCCCCCTGTCCAACTGGACGGAGCTGGACGTGTGGCACTACGTCCTGCGCGAGCGCATCCCCGTGGTGCCGCTCTACTTCGCCGCCGAGCGCCCCGTCATCGACCGGAACGGCTCGCTGCTCATGGTGGACGACGAGCGCATGCGCCTGCGGCCCGGTGAGCGCCCCACCCTCCGGAGGGTGCGCTTCCGCACGCTGGGCTGCTACCCGCTCAGCGGCGCCATCGAATCCTCCGCCACCACGGTGGAGGCCGTCATCCACGAGATGGTCCACGCCCGGCAGTCCGAGCGGCAGGGCCGGCTCATCGACCACGACGAAGAAGGCTCCATGGAGCTGAAGAAGCGCGAGGGTTACTTCTGATGGACACCGCACTCCAAGCAGCACTCCCCTCCGACGTCCAACAACTCCTCGACGAGCACTCCAACCGCGCGCTGTTGCGGCTCGCCGTGGTGGGCTCCGTGGACGATGGGAAGTCCACGCTCATCGGACGTCTCCTCTACGAGTGCGACGGGCTCTTCGAGGACCAGATCTCCGCCGTGCGCCGCGCCAGCGCGAAGCGAGCCGCAGCCCGGACGGAGGTTCCTCCCGAGCTGCTCGCCCAGGGGCTCAAGGCCGCCGCGGGCGCGGGCGATGAGGAGGAGCTGGACTTCTCGCTCTTCACCGACGGCCTGCGCGCGGAGCGTGAGCAGGGCATCACCATCGACGTGGCGTACCGGTACCTGTCCACGGCGCGGCGGAAGATCATCATCGCGGACACCCCGGGACACCTCCAGTACACGCGGAACATGGCCACGGGCGCGTCCACCGCGGATGCGGGCGTCATCCTCGTGGATGCGCGGCTGGGCGTGCTGCCCCAGACGCGGCGCCATGCGTACATCGCCTCGCTGCTGGGCATCCCGTACCTCGCGGTGGTGGTGAACAAGATGGACCTGGTGGGTTACGACCGCGCCACCTTCGAGCGCATCGGCACGCAGCTCGGAGACTTCGCGCTCACCCTCGGCTTCGAGGGCGTGCGATTGTTCCCCATCAGCGCCAGCCGGGGCGACAACATCACCCGCGCCAGCCCGCGTACGCCCTGGTTCGACGGCGGCACGCTGCTGTCGTGGCTGGAGTCTCTGCCGCATCAACGCCGGCTCGACGGCGCGCCGTTCCGGTTCCCCGTCCAGTACGTGCTGCGCCCCCATCAGGACTATCGCGGGCTCGCGGGCCAGGTGGCCTCCGGCACGGTTCGCGTGGGCGACGAGGTGCAGGTGTTGCCCTCGGGACGCCGGACTCGCGTGGAGGCCATCGACACCTTCGACGGTCCCCGGGAGGAAGCCTCGGCCACCGCCTCCATCACGCTGCGCCTCGCGGACGAAGTGGATGTCAGCCGAGGTGACCTGCTCTCCCATGTGGACCAGCCGCCCCTGGCCCTCCAGTACCTCGACGCGATGCTGGTGTGGTTCGGCGAGCAGCCACTGGACGCGACGCGCCGCTACCTGGTGAAGCAGGCCACGCGCACCGCTCCGGCGAACATCGAGCGCGTGCTGTGGCGCAAGGAGCTGGAGGACCTGTCGGAAGTCCCCGCGGAGTCCCTCTCGCTCAACGACATCGGCCGGGTCCGCCTGGTCTGTCGGCGTCCTCTCCTGTGCGACCCGTACGAGGAGAACCGCCGCACCGGCGCCTTCATCGTCATCGACGCACTCACGCACGATACCGTGGGCGCGGGCATGGTGCTGGGCCCCGCGGAGACGACGTCTCGCACCGCTCAGTCCCTGGTCAGCCGCGATGAGCGGTGGAAGCACCTGGGGCAGTCCGGCGCCGTCGTCTTGCTCCCCACCACGCCGGATGCCGAGCAACGCGCCTTCGCGCTGGAGCGCGCGCTGTTCGAGCGCGGCCTGCACGTGGCCACCGTCCACGGGGACGTGGAGGTCGCGCAAGCACTCGCCCGCGCGGGCCTGCTCGCGCTGGTGCACGTCCACGCGCCGCAGGTCCGCCGCACGCTGCGCGAGGAAGCTCGCGACGCGGGCTTGGGCTGGTGGGAGCTGGAGGAATCCGAATCCGTGGAGCGCTGGACCGAGCGCCTCGCCTCCACACGGGAGAACAAGTCATGAGCGCCTCATCACCTGGTGTCCTCCCCCGGCAGACACCGCCCTTTGTCGACGCGGTGCTGGGCGCGGAGCGGGGCTCACAGTTGCTGCGGCTCGTGGAGGGACTCGACCCGTCGGCCCTGCACTGGCTCAGCGGCTATGCCGCGGGCCTCGCGGCTCGGACGGGCACGGCCGCCGCGCTCCCCGTCCCCATCACCTCAGTGGAAACTCCCGCGCCCGCCGTGGAAGTGCCCACGGCGCCGCTCACCATCGTCTACGGCACGCAGACGGGGAACAGCCGTCACATCGCGGAGCGGCTCAAGCGGCAGACGGAGAGCGCGGGCATCCCGGTGCGGCTCCTCAGGGCCAGCGACTACCCGGTGCGGGAGCTGGCGCGTGAGAAGTTCCTCGCGGTGGTCATCAGCACGCAGGGAGACGGAGACCCGCCCGACGACTCGCGCGGCTTCTTCGAATACGTGCTCGGCAAGCGGGCCCCACGTCTGGAGGGCCTTCGCTTCACGGTGCTGGGACTCGGAGACTCCAGCTACCCGAAGTTCTGCGAAGTGGGACGAGTGCTCGACGCGCGGCTGGCGGAGCTGGGCGCCACGCGGCTCACGGAGCGCGCGGACTGCGACCTGGACTTCGAGCCCATCGCCGCGGGATGGCTGGACCAGACGCTGGCACGCACGCGCGAGGCCACCGAGCCTCGCGCGCCCGCCGTCGCCACCGTCGTCCCGCTGCGTGGCGCCCCCTCCGTCCCCACCGTGGGCAAGGAGGCGCCCTTCTCCGCGGGGGTGCTCGTCAACCAGCGCATCACCGGTCGAGGCGCCCTCAAGGACGTCCGCCACGTCGAGCTCTCCCTCGAAGGCTCGGGCCTGGAGTACATCCCCGGCGACTCGCTGGGCATCTGGGCACCCAATGCCCCCGAGCTGGTGCAGGCCGTGCTGGCCCATCAGCAGTTGGACGGCGAGGAGCCGGTGACTCGCGATGGGAAGACGCTGCCGCTGTCGCGCTGGCTCACGGACGAACTGGAGCTGACCCGGCTGAGCCGCCCCTTCCTGGAGCGCCACGCCAGCCTCGCGGCGAGCACCGCGCTCCAGTCCCTGCTGTCTCCCTCGGGCGCGGAGTCCTTCCGCGCGTTGCTCAAGAGCCATCAGGTCATCGACGTGCTCCGCCAGCATCCGGCGAAGTGGGGCGCGAAGGAGCTGGTCCTCGCGCTGCGCAAGCAGACGCCCCGGCTGTACTCGATCGCCTCCAGCCCCAAGCGGGTGGGCGCGGAGGCGCACCTCACGGTGTCGGTGGTCGACTACACCGCCTTCGGTGAGCGCCACCTGGGCAACGCGTCGTACCACCTGGCCACGCGAGGCACGGAGGCGGACACGGTCCGCGTCTTCGTGGAGCCCAATGAGCGCTTCCGGCTCCCGGAGGACACCCACCGCGACGTGGTGATGATTGGCCCCGGCACGGGTGTCGCGCCCTTCCGGGCTTTCGTCCAGGAGCGCGCGGAGGTGGGCGCGAGGGGCCGCAACTGGCTCTTCTTCGGAGAGCAGCACTTCCGCAGCCAGTTCCTCTACCAGGCGGAGTGGCAGGAGGCGCTGAAGAAGAAGACGCTGCATCGGCTCTCGGTCGCGTTCTCCCGCGACACGGCGGAGAAGGTCTACGTCCAGCACCGTCTGCGCGAGCAGGGCAAGGAGCTCTTCGCGTGGTTGGAAGGGGGGGCCTCCCTCTACGTGTGCGGCGACGCCCAGCGCATGGCCCCCGACGTCCACGAGGCGCTGGTCGACGTCGTCGCCCAGCACGGCGACCGGAGCCGCGAGGCCGCCGAGGAATGGCTCAAGACCCTGCGTGACGAGCGCCGCTACCTGCGCGACGTCTACTGAATGAATCCCCCAGAAACGAGAGCGACGACATGAGCACGCAACCCAAGCCTCTTTCCGAGGTGGAGCACATCAAGGCCAACAGCCGCCTGCTTCGAGGGACGCTGGCGGAGAGCCTCGCGGACCCGGTGACAGGCGCCATCTCCCAGTCCGACACCAGCCTCATCAAGTTCCACGGCAGCTATCAACAGGACGACCGGGACTCGCGCGAGGAGCGCAGGCAACAGAAGCTGGAGCCGGCCTACAGCTTCATGCTGCGCACCCGCCTGCCCGGGGGTGTCTGCACTCCCGCCCAGTGGCTCGTCATGGACGGACTGGCGCGGGAGCACGCCAACGGCACCCTGCGCCTCACCACCCGTCAGGCGTTCCAGCTCCACGGCATCCTCAAGGGCGACCTGAAGCCGACGATTGCCCGCATCAACGCGGCCCTCATCGACACGCTGGCCGCCTGCGGCGACGTCAACCGCAACGTCCTGTGCAATCCCAACCCCGCGGACACCCGCGTCCATGAGGTGGTGTACGACTGGGCCGTGCGCCTCTCCGAGCACCTGCTGCCGAAGACTCGCGCGTACTACGAGCTCTGGCTCGACGAGGAGAAGGTCGCCGGGGGCGAGGAGGAGCCCATGTACGGCGCCACGTACCTGCCCCGGAAGTTCAAGGTCGCCGTCGCGGTGCCACCCGAGAACGACGTGGACCTCTTCGCACATGACCTGGGCTACGTCGCCATTATCGAGGACGGCGCCCTCGTGGGCTTCAACGTCAGCGTGGGCGGAGGACTCGGCGCCACCCACGGCGATGCCAACACCTTCCCCCGGCTGGCGGATGTCATCGGCTTCATCCCTCCCGAGCGGATGCTCGTGGTGGCCGAAGAGGTGCTCAAGATTCACCGCGACTTCGGAGACCGGAGCAATCGCAAGCGCGCGCGGCTGAAGTACGTCCTCGAGGACCGGGGCGCCGCCTGGTTCACGCAGGAGCTGGAGCGCCGGCTGGGCTTCGCGCTGGAGCCCGCGCGGCCCTTCACCTTCGAACACAACGGCGACCGCTTCGGCTGGCGCGAGGGACACGATGGCCGGTGGCACCTCACCCTTCACCTGGACAGCGGGCGCGTGGCGGACCGCCCCGATGCGCCGCACCTCACCGGCCTGCGCGAGATCGCGCGCATCCACACCGGGGACTTCCGGCTGACGCCCAACCAGAACCTGGTCATCGCGGGGATTCCGCCCGAGTCCCGCGAGCGAATCGAAGCCCTCGTCCGCGAGCACCGCCTGGAGGGCTTCAAGACCGCGAGCCCGCTGAGACGCAACGCCCTGGCCTGCGTGGCCCTGCCCACGTGCGGACTCGCCATGGCCGAAGCCGAGCGCTACCTGCCGTCATTCGTGGAGCAAGTGGAGGCCCGTCTCACCGCCCACGGACTTCAGGATGCGAACATCCTGTTGCGCATCACCGGATGCCCCAACGGCTGCGCGCGGCCGTACCTCGCGGAGATAGCCCTCGTGGGCAAGGCGCCCGGCCGCTACAACCTCCACCTGGGGGGAGACATCCGCGGCCAGCGCCTCAATCGCCTGTACCGGGAGAACGTGGACGAGGCGACCATCCTCGCGGTGCTCGACCCGTTGTTCGCCGCCTATGCCCGGGAGCGACTGCGAGGCGAAGGCTTCGGTGATTACGTGGTGAGGGCGGGCCATGTCCCAGCCGCGCCCAGCCGCTCACCCCAGGCCGCCTGAAGCCGCTCCAGCCCGCTCAGGCACCAAACCAGCCGCGCTGGCGAGCCTCCGCCAGCCGGCCTTCCAAGTACTCCCACAGGGCGGGACACCCCGCCTTGATGGGCGGAGCGATGCGCGCCACCACCCGCTCGTGGCTGATGCCATTCTCCCGCCAGCTCTGCCCTTCGTTGGAGAGGTTCAACAATACGGGCATCGCGCGGTCCACCGCGTTCGCATAGCGCGCCTCCGCGGTCTCGCCCTGCTCGAACTCCCGCCACAGCGCGAGGAACATCTCGCAGTGAGGAGCGGGCAGCAGGCCGAAGATTCGCTCCACCGCGGCAAGCTCCGCGGCCTTGCGCTCCTTCCAGCCCCCTTCGACGAAGGCCAGCGTGTCACCGGTGTCGATTTCGCCGACGTCGTGCACAAGCAGCATCCGGACCACGCGGTCCAGGTCAATGCCAGACGGCGCGTAGCGAGAGAGTGACAGCGCCAGCATCGCGAGCTGCCAGCTGTGCTCCGCCGAGTTCTCGTAGCGGGCCAGCCCCAGGGGTTTGACCTTGCGAGTCACTCCCTTCAACTTATCCAGCTCCAGGATGAAGCCGATGATTCGCTGAATCCCATCGGCTTGAAGTGTCACGAGACTGTCGCTCACCACGGTGTCTCCCAGCGCGCGTGCATCGCGCGGCGGCCACTATGTCAGCCACGCTCCTGGCCTCGAAGGGATTGTCGCCTCCTCCCTCGGTGAGCGTGCGAACGCACACTCGTTCGCGCGGCCCGGCATTGGCGACTTCCAAGACACCTACTTCGGCACGGACAAGCAGGGAGTCGAGTCGCTGGCATCCAGGCGCTGGGACATCACGACGATGAGGATGGCCGACAGCGGCACCAGCGAGGCCACCCACGTGACGGCGCCCAGCCCCGGGCCTCGGTCGATGATGAGCCCGCCGAACCACGCGCCCAGCGCGTTGCCCAGGTTGAAGGCGCCGATATTGAGGCTCGACGCGAGGCTCTGCCCGGCGCCTTGCGCCTTCTCCAGCACCCACATCTGAAGCGGCGGCACCGTGGCGAAGGCCGCCGCGCCGAACAAGCCCACGGCGATGACGGCGAGGACCTGGCTGTGCAGCACGAAGGTCATCCCGAACAACACCAGGGACAGCACCGCGAGCGTGCCCACGATGGACGGCAACAACTGACGGTCGGCGAGCTTTCCTCCCACGAGGTTGCCCACCATCATGCCGCCGCCGAAGACCAGCAGGATGGGCGACACCGCCGCCTGCGAGAAGCCGCTGAGCCGCGTGAGGATGGGAGCGATGAAGGTGAACACAGCGAACACCCCGGCGTAGCCCAGCGCCGTCGTCAACAGGCCCAGCAACACCGGGCGCCGCCCCAAGGCCCGCAGGTCCGCGCGCCAGTCAGTGGCCCTCTTCTCCGTCGCGTCGCGAGGAACGAAGACGGCGAGCACCACCACCGCGGCGAGGCCAATCAGCGCCACGGCCCAGAACGTCGCGCGCCACCCGAGCCACTGTCCCAACCAGGTGCCCAACGGCACGCCCAGGATGGTGGCCACCGTCAGGCCCGTGAACATGATGGCGATGGCCGAAGCCCGGCGGTCCGCTGGCACCAACCCGGTGGCTACGACGGAGCCCACGCCGAAGAACGTTCCGTGAGAGAGGGACGTGAGCACCCTGGCGGCCATCAACAGGCCGTAGGTGGGCGCGAGCGCGCAGGCCACGTTGCCCACGGTGAAGATGACCATCAGCCCCAGCAGCACGTGCTTGCGGGACCAGCGTCCCGTCAACACCGTCAGCACGGGGGCACCGGCCATGACGCCCAGGGCATAGCCGGAGATGAGCAGCCCGGCCGAGGAGATGGAGACCCCCAGGTCGGTGCCCACCTCCATCAACAGGCCCATGATGACGAACTCCGTGACGCCGATTCCAAAGGCGCCCGCGGTCAATGCGAACAAGGCCCACGGCATGTGACGCGGCCTCCCATGTCGAAGTGGAATGGGGCCTTGTATGGACGGCGCGATTCTCCTGCGGTAGGGCAGCGCGCGGACTAGGACTTATGAATTGGGTTCACCATGGCGCGCCTTGACGTCAACCGCTCAGGGGAGATGGAAGTCTTCGTGAAGGTGGTGGAGTTGGGCGGGTTCTCCGCCGCCGCCCGGGCCTTCCGGATGACGCCCTCCGCGGTGAGCAAACTCGTCGCCCGCCTGGAGGAGCGGTTGGGAGCCCGCCTCCTCAACCGCTCCACCCGCGCGCTCAAGCTCACGCCGGAAGGCTGCGGCTTCTACGAGCGGAGCGTGCGCATCCTGGAGGAGCTCGATGATGCGGAACGAAACGCCGCCGCGAGCGACGCGCCGAGCGGGAGGCTGCGCATCAACACCAACCCGGCCTTCAGCCGCTGCATCCTCATCCCCCTGCTCCCCGGCTTCCTCGCCCGGTATCCCTCGGTGACGGTGGAGCTCAACCTGACCGACAGGCTCATCGACCTGCTCGATGAGCGGACCGACGTGGCCATTCGCGCGGGCCCCCTCAAGAGCTCACAGCTCACCGCGCGCAAGCTCGGTGAGACGCGGCTGGTCATCGTGGGCTCTCCGGACTATCTCAAGCGGCACGGCGTGCCCAAGTCACCCACGGACCTGGCGACCCACAACCGGCTCAGCTTCAGCTATGCGCGAGCCAGCGTGGCGTGGCCCTTGATGGATGGTGCGACGGAGCTCACCGTGGCTCCGGTAGGCACAGTTGAAGCAAGCGACGGAGAAGCCCTGCGGCAGATGGTGCTGGCGGGCGTGGGCCTGGCGCGGCTCGCGCGCTTCCAGGTGAAGGAGGACCTGGATGCGGGGCGGCTCGTGCCCGTGTTGGAGGAGCACAATCCCGGCGACACCGAGGCCATCCACGCGCTCTACCTGAGCCAGGGCCGACACATGCCCGCGCGCATCCGCGCCTTCGTCGACCATCTCGCCGCGCATGTGCGCCTGCCTTGATTGAGGCCCTCGCCGCACGACGGCGTCTCCCGTGCCCCACCTTCGCGTGGGGGCAATCGACATCGCGACGAACGCGAGCATCGCGGCTCGCGCGGCGTGACGCTCAGCCGCGCACCAGCGCCTGGGCGAGCCGGGGCAGCACATCTCCAGCGCTCGCCTCCACGCGCAGGTCCGCCATCTCCACGCCGCGGCACTCCCCGATGTTGACGATGGCGATGGGGAGATGTCGCTCGGCCGCGCGGGCGAGGAAGCGGTAGCCGGAGTAGATGGCCAACGAGGAGCCCACCACCATCAGCGCATCGCCCTCCTCCAGCAACGAGAAGGCATCCGCCACCGTAGGCGCGGGGACATTGTCACCGAAGAACACGACGTCAGGCTTCAGCGTGCCGCCGCAGCCCTCACACGCCGGCACACGGAAGGATTGGAGCGCCTCCG
The DNA here is from genome assembly GCF_037414475.1 of Myxococcus stipitatus. The sequence goes on from NZ_CP147913.1 coordinate 1,103,503, forward strand.
AGGACAGCTCCGCGTCGCCATCCGGCCGCAGTTCCAGCACCTGGTGATTGAAGTCCGGGTTGAGCGCGAGCAGGCGGGCCTGGAGCGCACCGCGCGCCTCCTGTCCACCACAGTCCAGACAACGGACACGCGCCAGCGCGCCATGAAGCTCGATGATGCGCGAACTCCCAGCGGCGTGGTGCAACCGGTCCACGTTCTGGGTGATGAGGCCCCGCACATGGCCCTCTCGCTCCAGCGCTGCCAACGCCTCGTGCGCGGCGTTGGGGCGCGCGGAAGCGAACCGAGGCCAACCGAGCAAGCTCCGCGCCCAGTAGCGCGCTCGCACCTCGGGCTTGTGAAGGAACTCCCGGTGCTGGATGGGGTTGCGTGCCCGCGCGCGCGTGCCAGGACCTCGGTAGTCGGGGATGCCGGACTCGGTGCTGCACCCCGCGCCCGTCAGCACCACGGTGCGCCGACCCCGCAGCAGCGAGGCCAGCGAGTCCACGTCCTCGGAGGCTCCGGGAACAAGCGAGGGCGGCAGAGAGAGCGTCATGGCGGCCTTCATATAATGGCCTCTCCCCCGCCTTGCCCAGGCGCCCGCCCCCCTCGGGAGCCTCTCCCCGGCAGCGTGCAGGGCAACCCAGGCGGCAGCTCGGATGTAGGAGACCGGGACGGAGGGACGACGACGCCCCGCTACAGCGAGATTCGCACCTTGACCCACGCGTATTCGTCGACGGGCTTTCCACCCACCTGGACGCGCTTGCTCTCGGAGCCAATCACCTGGAGTTTGATGGGGCTGCCGTCCACGGCGTGCACATTGAGGTTCGTGGCGATGAAGCGCGCCATCGTCGTCGTGCCCATGACCATGGTGCCCGAACAGTCCGCCTTGAGCTTGCACGTGGGGGCTCGGTAGACAATCACCGTGCCGCCCGCAATCTGGTTCGCGCCGTTGAGGACCGACCATCGAGGAAACGGCCGTCCTCGAGCACCGGATGCTCGTAGGTCATGCACGTCTCCCACAGCTCACTCCAGTGAGCCCAATCATCCGTGATAAATGCCGCTCCATGCTGAGCTGGCAATGGAAGGCGTTCCAGGAGCTGACAGTCGACGAGCTGTACGCGGTGCTCGCGCTGCGTCAGGAAGTCTTCGTGGTGGAGCAGCGTTCGCTTTACCTGGATGTGGACGGACTGGACCCCAAGGCCGTCCACCTCCTCGCGTTCGAAGGCACGGGCCCGGAGTCGTTCCTGGCCGCGTACCTGCGCATCCTTCCGCCGGGAGTGAAGCACGCGGAGGAGTCCAGCCTGGGCCGCGTGGTGACCTCCCCCCGCGCACGAGGACGGGGCCTGGGGCGCGAGCTCACCGAGCGGGGCCTCGCCCAGCTTGATGCCCTCTACCCCCGCACCGACATCCGCATCTCCGCGCAGGAGTACCTGAAGTCCTTCTACGCAAGCCTTGGCTTCACCGCGCAAGGGGACGTCTACGACGAGGACGGCATCCCCCACATCGAGATGCTCCGGCGCGCCCGCGGCTGAGCAGGCTCGCGCGACTACAGCTTGCGCAGCCTCACGCGCTTCACCTTGTGGTCCGGCCCCTTGAGCAGGATGAGCCGGGCACGCGAGCGCGTGGGCGCGATGTTCTGCGCCAGGTTGGGGCCGTTGATGTCGCCCCACACGGACTCGGCCATGGCCACGGCCTGCTCGTGGGTCAGCTCGGAGAAGCGGCGGAAGTAGCTGCGCTCGTCGCGGAACGCCGTCTGCTGGAGCCGGAGGAACCGGTCCACGTACCAGCGGCGGATGTCCTGCTCCGTCGCGTCCACGTAGATGGAGAAGTCGAAGAAGTCGGACAGGAACGTGTGAGGAATGCGCTGCCCGGTGGCACCCGACTGGAGGACGTTGAGCCCTTCCAGGATGAGGATGTCGGGCTGACGGATGACCTTCGCCTCGTCGGGGACCACGTCGTAGACGAGGTGCGAATAGACGGGCGCCGTGACTTCCGCGCGCCCCGCCTTCAGCTCCGCGAGCATCCGCACCAGCGCGCGCCGGTCATAGCTCTCCGGGAACCCCTTGCGCTTCATCAACCCGCGCTCGGTGAGGACGCGGTTGGGGAAGAGGAAACCATCCGTGGTGACCAACTCCACGCGCGGATGGTCCGGCCACCGCGCGAGCAACGCCTGGAGGATGCGGGCCGTGGTGCTCTTGCCCACCGCGACACTTCCGGCGATGGCGATGATGAAGGGCACCTTGCTCGCGCTGCCCCCCAGGAACGCCTGCTGCTCGGCCCACAATCGCTGCGCCGCGGCCACCTGGAGGTTGAGCAACCGGGACAGCGGCAGATACACGTCCGCCACTTCTTCCAGGTCCATTTGCTCGCCCAAGCCTCGCAGACCGTCGAGGTCCTCCGCCGTGAGTGTCATCGGCGTGGAGGCTCGAAGCGCGCGCCAGGCTTCGCGCTCCAACTCGACGAACATGGACACCGAGGGCGCAACGGACACGGTCATGCAGGGGCTCTCCTCAGGAGGCTGCTGTATACGCGCCTACCACAGCGCGGGGCCCGATGCTCGGGCTCATGTGCCCGAAGCGGGGTCCCAGCCGTAGAAACGCTTCAGTTCTTCATACAAATCGGGGGTCTGCTCCCGCATCTGATGAGGCCGCTCGAAGAACGCCTCCGAGGCCACCGCGAAGAACTCCGCCTCGTTGACAGCGCCGTAGTCATCCAGCACCCGGCGCTCCACGGCCCGTCCCTCCTGCAGCGCGTGGAAATGCTCGCTCATCACCGACGCCCACGCCCGGTAGTGCGAATAGCTGCGCAGCTTGGGCGTTCCGTCGAAGGCCCCGTCCGCCCGGTCCAGGACGTGCGCGAACTCGTGCGTGGCCGTGTCGTGACCGTCCGTGGGATTGCGCAGCCCCGAGACCACCGCCGCCCAGGAGAGGATGACGGTGCCCCAGTTCTTCGCCTCGCCCAGCACCACCCCCGTGCGGTCCGGCAGCAGGAACGCGTCCGGGTAGATGATGATCTCCCGCAATCTGTCGTAATACGACAGGTCCAGATGCACCACGAGTTGCACCGCGGTGGCGGACACCACCACGCGCATCTCATCGGTGATGACCAGCCCGCCAGCCCCGATGAACTCCTTCTCCCACGCGAAGACCTTCAGCTTATCGAGGAAGCTCTCGCGCAGCGCGGGCGACAGCGTGGCGAAGAAGGGGACGCGCGCCTCGAGGTAGTCGAGCCACTCGGGTGGGAAGGGCCGGCGCTGCAGGCTCCGGCGCCGGAGCAGACGAAACAGACCAGTCATGGGAGCGGTCCCCCGGAACCGGCCGGGGCCTTCTTCAGGGAGGCATAGCAGATGTTCCGAGGGGATGCCCTCCCGCGCCATGCCCCCACGGGGCCTGGGGAAGGTAGGGTGGACCTTCGGGAGCCCTGGCCGGGGGCCCCAACGTGGTCGGGGATGTGCGAAGAGACATGAGCGGACGGATGGCGAAGTGGTGCGCGAGCCTGGCCCTCACCCTGCTGGCGGGGCGAGCGGTCGCGCAGGCTCCCGGCACCATCGTGGATGAAGTGGTGGTGCGCGGCCCGGAGAAGACGCTCCCGGCGACGGTGCAGGCGTACTCGCGCATCGACCCCGGAGACGAACTCTCCTACGAGGAGCTGGACAAGGTGGAGCGCCGACTGGTCGCCACCGGCCTGTTCCAGGAAGTGAAGGTGAGCACCGAGCCCACGGGCCCCAACCGTGTGCGCCTCATCCTCGAGGTGGAAGACAAGGCGTCATGGGTCGTGGCCCCCACCTTCGCGCTGTCCTCCGCGAACGTGGGAGGCGGCCTGCTCTATGCGGAGAACAACCTCTGGGGCCGGTCCAAGAAGTTCGGCACCGCGGTGCAGGTGAGCACCGCGGAGAGTGGCGTGTTCGCCGGCTACCTGGACCCGAACCTCTTCGGGCAGCCGCAGCTCCGGCTGAGCGTGGAGGGACAGCTTCGCAGCGACCGCGTGGACGAGTACGACCCCGGCGCGGGCCAGAAGGCCCCGGAGGTGGTGCGTCGCACGCGGCTCAACTCCGCCTCCATCGCCTCCGAGTTCGGAGTGATGCTCTTCGAGCGCGTGCGCGCGGCGGTGAAGTACCGGTTGATGACCATCGACGCGAAGTCACCGGACCCCAAGGAGGAGGTCACCACGCCCGCGTTCTCCCTAGGGCCCGCGCAGCGGGATGCCTCGCTGCGGCTGATGGTCGGAATCGACACACGGCAGAACCTCCACGCGGTGATGGAAGGCATCAACCTGGAGGCGTCCTACGAAGTGTCCAACCCCGGCGTGTGGAGCGACTTCCGCTACCGGCGCTATGGATTGCTGTACCGCCAAGGCCTGCGATTGTTCGACGAGCACAACCTGGTGCTGCGCGCCGAGGCCTCCGCGGGGGTGGACCTGCCCTTCCATCAGGAGCTCGTGCTGGGCGGCAACTCCCTGCGAGGATTCATCCACCGCCAGTTCCGCGGCGACACGCGGATGTCCTTCACCGCCGAGTATCACTTCCCCCTCTTCACCATCCGCTCGCTGTCCTTCCGCGGCGTGGGGTTCTCCGACACGGGGCTGATGGCGTGGAGGGACCTGCCCGCTGACGGCATGCTTCGCGACGTCAACGGGCGCGTGGTGCGCGGCTATCTGCCAGACAGCCAGAGTGGCCTGAAGGGGGCCACGCTGGCGCAGGGCCTGGGCGCGGGTCTGCGCTTGTACCTGCGCAACATCGTCTTGCCGTTGGTGGGAGTGGACGCGGCCTACGGCGTCAACTCGGGGGAGTTCCGCTTCTACCTGGTGGCGGGCGTCAGCCCGACTTGAAGCCAGCGGATTGTCAGCCGCCCCAGCGGTGCGGCGTCAGGTGCGCCGCCCGCCACGCAGGGGCCCGTCCGGTTACGCTGGGCAGGCTGGCGTGAGGTCTTCTTCCCTCTTCTCCCGTGAGTCGCAGCCATGTCCCATGAACGTTTCACGACGAGCCGCGAGGTGTACCACCGCATCCGGTGGGACCCCCGTCTGGATGCTCGTGAGTTTGTCATTGGATACGACGCCCACGGCGAGTCCCTGGAGGAGATGCCCTTCGAGGCATTCGTTCCCGACGGGGAGATTCCGTGGCACCGCGTCTGGTACTTCAAGCGCGGGCGAGAGGTGATGTGGGACCGCAAGGAGCGCATCGACCGGCTGAGCCACTCCGGCCCCGCCGAGGAGACACCCGCTCCCGCACCACGCCGCGCCCCCGCGGCGTTCACGCCGCTCCCCATCCACCGCTTCGATTCACGCGCGGAAGCGTGGGTGACGTCGGCGGCCCCGAGCGCGAAGCCTCCCGCGCTCCAGCACCTCACGGTCGTCACGTTCAACGTGTTGTTCGACCTGTACGACGCGGAGCTGTTGGACACAGCGCGCAGGCTGCCCGCCGCCTTGGCATTGATTCGCGAGACGGACGCGGACGTCATCGCGCTTCAGGAAGTCACCCCGCCCTTCCTCCGGGCCCTGCTCGCCGAGCCCTGGGTTTGCGAACACTACTGGCTGTCCGACGGCCCCGAGGCGAGCACCGTGGCGACCTACGGCCAGGTGCTCTTGTCGCGAATCCCGTTCTCCTCGCTGGTGCAGCGTGTGTTCTCCCGGGACAAGCGCCTCATCGCCGGAGAGTTGCGGCTGGCCGACGGGGCGCTCTGGGTCGCGACGCCACACCTGACGAGCAACCGGGATGCGTCGGGAGCCGCGGCCCGGGCCGTTCAAGTCCAGGCGATTCTCGATTGGGCCCTCGCGCTCGGGCCCTCGCACGAAGGCCGTCCGCTCGACCTCGTGCTGGCGGGTGACTTCAACCTGGGCGAGGAGTCCTCGGAGGCCACCTCCTTCACGCGCGCCGGATTCGTGGATGCCTGGCCCACCTTGCGCCCCACGGAGACGGGTGAGACGTACAACCCCCGGCTCAACTCGCTGGCCGCCATCACGACCACGACCGGGCGCCTTCAGCGGTTGGACCGGGTGCTCGTGAAGTCACCCTCGGGCCGGCTCAGGCCCCAGACCGTCGAGCTCTTTGGCGAGGCCCCCCTATCAGGTGCACCTGGACCATCCGGCCAGCCGCTCTTCGCATCGGACCACTTCGGGATTCGCTGCGTGCTGCGCCACGGGGCCGAGGCACCCGCGGCTTCAGCTCGGAGCACGGCGCGGCTCACGCACCAGACGGCCGTGGTGCTCATTCCTCCAGAGAACGCATGGCCGCCCATCCAGGCCCTGCGCAAGAAGCACGACGCGAAGTTCGAGCGGTGGATGCCCCACGTCACCCTGCTCTACCCCTTCCTCCCGGAAGAGGACTTCGACACGGTCTCCACGCTCTTCGCGGAGGCGCTCCGTGACATCGCCCCCTTCGAGCTGACGCTCTCCGCGTTCGGACACTTCGAGCACCGCGCCAACGCCACGGCGTGGCTCCGCCCCGATGACACGCCTCGCGGCATCCTGGCCGCCCTGCACGCGAAGCTCGCGGCGGTGGTCCCCGAGTGCGCGTCCTCCGAACACGGCGTCGCGCCTCACCTCTCCGTGGGACAGCTTCCGCGCACGAAGGATGTGGACCTCGAGCAGACCCTGGCCACCTGGGCTCGAACGTGGCGGCCCCTCTCCTTCAGCGTCGGCGAGGTGTGCATCATCCAGCGCAAGGGAGACACACCCTTCGAAGTCGTCCGGCGAATCCCGCTGGGCCGTGCGCCCCTCCTGCCTTCACCGGACTCGAACAACACAGGCGCGACGACGGACGACAAGGCCCTGCGCGAGGCACTCGCCAGCATGGACACACCGTCGTCGCGGGAGGCCCGCACCTCCGCCGTGGAGCGACTGCGCGTGCTCTGTGAGCACGCCGGGACGTCGCTGCACCCCTATGGTTCGTATCTGCTGGGTACGGACGAGGCGGGAAGCGACGTGGACGCCGTCGCCATCGGGCCCGCGAGTCTTTCTCGCGACGACTTCGCACAAGCCCTGCTGCGCGAGGTGGCGAAGTCCGCTCCCGAAGCCTCGGGCTCCGCGCGGTTCGTGGCCGACGCCGCCATTCCGTTGGTGAAGCTGTCACTCGGTGGCGTGAGCTTCGATGTGTCCTACGCGAGCCGCCCCGAAGGTGTGGCTCCGTGTGAGCCCATGGTGTTGCTCGCGCGCCATGGCTCACAGCTCGACGCCTCGGGGCTCCGCTCCGTGCTGGGCGTCGCGGACACCCAAGGGATTCTCGACGCGCTCGGCGCCAACGAAGCCACACACGAGCGATTCCGGAACCTGCTCCGCGCAATCAAGCGATGGGCCAAGGCGCGAGGCCTCTACTCCCACGCGCTCGGCTATCTGGGCGGACTGTCCTGGAGCGTGCTCGCCGCCTGGGCCTGCACCCGCGTGGCGCCAGGCGCGGTGACATCCGACACGGCGCAGCTCGCGCACTTCTTCCACACGTTCGCCCAGTGGCCCTGGCCCCAACCCGTGGCCCTCACCCAGGAGACGGCCCGGTATCGGCCGGATGGCAAGCGTGACCTGATGCCTGTCATCGCGCCGGCCGAGCCGATTCGGAACACCGCTCGGAACGTGTCGCGCTCCACGTTCCGAGTCCTCCGAGACGAGTTCGTTCGAGCACGAGAGCTCGTGGCCAAGGCACGCGACGCCACCGCTCCCCTCGCATGGGAGCCGCTGTTCCAGCCGGTCGACGCGACTCGCGACCTGCCGGCCCGGCTGCGGCTGTCCGTCGAGGCGCCCACCCCCGAGTCCCACGAAGCCGCGATGGGTTGGGTCCTCGGTCATCGCACCGCCCTGGTGTACCGGCTGGAGGGCGACCGCCGACTCAGCGTGCGCCCACTCCCGGGGTCCCAGGCGCTCTTCATCGGCCTGGACACGCGGAGCGCCCAGGATGCGGGAGCACTGTCCTGGACTCCCGGAAGCCCGCTGTCTGAAGCGGTGGAGACGTTCCGAACGTCCTTCCAGGAGTGGACGAACCGCCCCAAGGACACCGTCCTCCAGGTGGAGCTGCTGCGGGGTGGATGAGACTCGCCCGCGGCCTGACGCAACGCACCGATGATTGGCATGTGTCACGAATTGAAATGAGTGACACCGGCACACTCGCCCGCACGAACAGTTAGCCTTTACGCCTCCCATACCAGGAGGCTGTATGAGAAAGCGTTGGAGTGTCGTGGCGGCGCTCGTCGTCGCCACATGACTGCCGGAGAGACTCCGCTTCGTGTCCGTCGGATTGTGGGGCAGGCCTCGCGCCGCGCGCGCCTGGTCGTCCCATGCCACCAGACGAATCATTCTCCTACCCATGCGGTGACGGCCTCTGTGATGGGAATGAGCGCGTCACGTGTCCCTCGGATTGCTGCTGAGCCCGTTGGACCAGACGGGGCACTCGCGCCACGCCAGCCTTGATACGTCCTGCCGACATTCCCTGGAGGGGAGGTAGACTTCACCCACAGTCAAAGCCTCTGGAGGTCATGACGTGGCCGAAACGTATCGTGTCGCGAAGCTCCCCATCCGCATGCGTGGTTTCGTGGACCCCGACACGAACACCCAGTTCGAGGGCTACGTCGAGCCGGGCACCTACTTCGTGCTCGAGGAGCGCTCGGGCCCGGCGGGTTCCGACAGCGATTACGCCCGGCTGGAGGTCCCCACCCTGGGCGCGCTGGACACGTGGGTGTGTGTCCGCTGGCGCACCCAGCAGTACGCCACGCTGACCGACCAGGAGAAGCCACCGCCAGCGGTTCGGTTGTCCTTCAGCGACGAGCCACTCGCGGTGCCCGAAGAGAAGCTGGTGTCCCTGCTCTCGGGCATGAACGAGTACCGCTACGACCTGGACCAGGCGTACTACCCGTGGACGCTGCCCGGCATCCGCGTTCCCCTGGGCCCCCCGAGCTTCAACAACTGCTGCACCTTCGTCGAAGCCCTCACCGTCAGGGCCTTCGCCGATGTCCACGGGGACAGCTTCAGTTGGGACGCGCGCCTGCATCGGCAGATGATGATTGCCTCTTCGGAGGACCTGTTCTCACCCGTCACCGCCGCCGTCGAGAGCGGCATGGCCATCCTCGCGCCGTCACCGGATGTCGCGCCCCATCCCTGGACACTCATCCAAGGGTGGCGCGCCCCGTGGCGCTCCGGCCATACCTTCCTCATCGTGGACCATCATCCCGCGACGGATAAGGTCCTCGTGCTCGAGTCCAACTGCGCCCATGGACTCGACGGCGTCGGCTTCCGGGGCATCGGCAACCTGCGCGACAAGGGACTCCAACCACCCGCCGACTGGTGGAAGCAACCCTCCGTGTGGACATGGCGCCAGCTCTGCGCCACCTATCTCCACCGGCGACAAGCGTGGCTCAAGGTCAAGAACCGCTCCTGGTCACGCCTGTCGCCCACCAACCCCTGAGGCATCCCCTCAGGCCGGATTGAACCGCCGGCGCCGGAGGTCCAGCATCCACGCATCGAGTGCCTCCACCGCGGACGAGGGAGGCTCCTCGGGCAACACCGACACCTCCAGCGCGGCATCCAGCACCTCGAAGGAGCGCGCCACCTCGGCGCGCCACTTCTCGCTGAGCGCATCGGGCAGCTCGCTCTTCTCGCCTCGCTGCTTCTGCGCCACCAACTCGTGGGCGTCCGAGAAGCCGTTCGCATCCAGCAGCTCGGTGACGTCCGTCTCCACCTCGCCGGTACGCAGCAGGTGTGTCCCGGTGAGCGTGGTGCGCAGCACGTAGAGGAGCTTCTTCGCCGAACGGAAGCCACTCTTCTCCCACTCGCGCAGCTGCCCGTGTGCGAAGCCCCGGTAGTGCCGGTGCATCCGCCGCGACAACACGTCCCGCACCAGCGGCTGGAGGGGCGCCAGCTCCGCAGACACCCGCACCGGGATGGCCCCCAACAGCCGCTCCAGGTAGTTGCCATTGCCCTGCAACAGTCCCTGGAGAACGGGTTGGAGCTCGTTGGACGAGTAGTCCACCTCCACGCCGTCGACCACCTGGAGCCGCTCGGCGTTGAGCTGCCGGGGCTGGAGGCCGAGCAGCAGGGCCGTGGGCGCCACGTGAATGGACTTCAAGTCCAGGTCGCTGTCGGGCGAGGGAAACCCATACGCATGCGCACCCGACAAGGCCACCACCAGGTGCTCCCGCTTCGCGGACTCCTCGTCGAGCACGCGGTCCGCGACCCGCTGCTCATGCGCCTTCATCGTGCCCTTCATTCCGAGTCCCTCCACTCCATCTCCGGAGCTTCGGGCGCATCGCGACCCAACGGCCCTGGAGCCTTCAACACCCACCGTCGCGCCACTTCTTCGCCCACACGGCGCAGGAGCCGGTCCGCCCGCGCATAGTCGGGATGCTCCGGCAGCCTGCTCTCCCGCCGCGCCACCTCCAGCTCCGGCGCCATGGCCTCCGCGTCCCGCAGCACGTCCTCGAGCGGCACTTGTCCTGCCTTGATGTCGAGCAGCCGCGCCTTCAAGGCGCCCGTCGCCTCGAACACGGGCTCGCCATGGCGCAGCCACCCCGTGGCGGTCGCAATCAGGCGCAGCAGGTTGTAGGCGTTCTTGGGCCGCAGCTCTCGAGCGGACGGAGGACGCTGCCCACCGCCCCGCGCATAGGCGGTGAGCGCCGCGAAGTCGTTGGCCGCGAGCAGCCCCTGGTCCCAGAGCGAGCGGTAGAGCTGCTTCACATACGTCTTCGCCGCCAGGAGCGCGTCCTGTTCCGTGGGAGACTGGCGGGGCGACACCGCCGCGAGCCGCCTCGCCACCTCGTCCAGGCCCGGAGCGGGCTCCTCGCACAGCCACTCCAGCAGCAGGTCGCGGTGCTCGGCCAGCCGCTGGCTGCGCGTGAGCTTGTCGAGCTGGCTCATCGCATACCGGCCGAAGCTGCCGAAGATGGCCTGCGAGACGAACGCCTCGCGCTCCGCCAGGAGCCACTCCCCCAGCTCATCCAGCGCCTTCGCCCCCGGGACGAACAACGTCTCCAGGGTGTTGGGGTCGGCCCGCAGCGCCTGCTCCACCGTCTTGCGCACCTCCCAGAAGGTGGTGCTGCCATCCGCGCTCACCAGGTCCATGGGCGCTTCCACCAGCCCCAGCGTCCATGGGAGCGGCAGCGCGAAGACACCCCGCACATCCACGTCCGACTGCGCGTTCGCCAATCCCCAGGCATGGCTTCCCACGCGGGTCTCCAACACCACACAAGGCCCCAGCGCCTGCCAGGCGGCCTCGCGGCGCCGCGCGAACTGGACCTGCCCGGGACGCCGAGGCACCAGCTCCTCGCGCGCGAACCACACCTCGCCCACCCCGACAATCTGGATGTCGAGCCCCCCATCCCGGGCTCGCACCACTCGCCCCACCACGCCTTGAGGGATGCGCCGCCCTCCCGTGGTCAACCGCTCCACGCGGGTCGTCACTTCCGTGCCGTGAGGCAGGGGCACCGACAAACGGTCCACCTCCTCCAGCCCTCGAATCCGGGAGTCGCTCATCGTTCACCTCAAAATGGGATATCGCGGCCGGCCTGGGACGGGATGGCTTCCAGACGGCTGACCACCCCCAGCGGGGCCAGGGGTCAGCTTCGGGCCTCACTCCCGCCAATGGAGTCACGCAGCCGGGACAACAACTCCCGAGCCACCTCCAGCTCACGCCGGCAGCGCTCCAGGCGCTCCAACAGACCGTCGACCTCGCCCGCGTCCGCGCGCAGCTCGACATCGCGGCACACCGCCTCCAGCGCCGCGACACCGAACCACGCCGCGTTCGACTTGAGCGTGTGCGCCGCCCGGCTCACGTCATCCAACACACCCGACCGCAGCGCCGTGAAGGCGTCATCCAGCAGCGCGGGCATGCTGTGCAGCGCGGTGTCGATGAGCTCCGGGAGGATGTTGGACGCCTGGGAGCCCAGCTCCCGCCACAGCCGCGCCAGCGCCATGGGATTCAATCCAGGGATGCGCGCCGCCGGCGGCACCAGCTCCTCGTCGAGCGGGGCCTCCTCGAACTCGACACGCGTGGGCCTCGCCCTTGAGCCGCCCAACGGGCGCGGCGTCTGGCAGCGCACCAACGCGGCCGTCAGCGCCTCCACGCGGATGGGCTTGGCGAGGAAGTCGTCCATCCCCGCCTCGAAGCACTGCTCCCGGTCCGAGTCCATCGCATTGGCCGTCATCGCGACGACCCAGGGCTGCACCTTCGGCGGCAGCTCCTGGCGCAACCTCCGCGTCGCCTCCAGCCCGTCCATCTCCGGCATCTGGAGGTCCATGAGCACCACGTCGAAGCGCTGACGCATGGCCCACTCGAGCGCCTCGCGCCCGTTGGAGGCCGCCTGCACCGGGTAGCCCAACCGGTCCAACATCAGGCTCGCCAGGCGCTGGTTGGTGGGGTTGTCCTCCACCAACAGGATGCGCAATGGAACGCGGTCCCCCGGACGCTCCCGAGGCGCGAGCCTCCCCTCCGGCGGAGGCTCCGCGTTCGCCGGAGCCACATCCTGGGAGAAGCAGGACACCAAGGTGTCGTGGAGGTGGGAGGCTTTCATGGGACGCGAGAGGACCGCGGAGAATAACCCCGGCGGTGGCACCGCGCGACGCCCTGTCGACGTCAGTAGCAACAGCGGAATCTTCCGGAGATCCTCTCGTTCCCGGATACGCGCCGCCAACGCCGGCCCATCCAGCCCCGGCATCTGCTGGTCGATGAGCACCAGGTCGAACCGCGCGCCGGGTTGGAGCTTCGCCAGGGCCTCCATCCCCGAGCCCGCCTCCACCGGCTCCGCGCCCCAGGTCTGCAACTGCCGCCCCAGCAACCGGCGGTTGATGGCGTTGTCGTCGACGATGAGCACGCGCCGGCCCTGCAGCGCCGGCTGGTCCGCGCGCAGATAACCCGCGGTCGTCTGCGGCGCCGCCTGCAAGGTGAGCGCGAAGTGGAACGTGGCCCCCTTTCCGGGAACGCCCTCGCTCTCCACCCAGATGCTCCCGCCCATCGCCTCCACCAACCGCTTGGAGATGGCCAGCCCCAGCCCCGTGCCACCGAACCTGCGCGTCACCGACACGTCCAGCTGATTGAACGGCTGGAACAATCCCTGCTGTTTCGCGACAGGGATGCCAGGGCCCGTGTCCTGCACCGCGAAGGAGAGCACCCACGGCGCGTCGGGTGTCTCCCCCCGGTGCACGCCGTCCACGGACACCACGGCGCCTCCGGACTCGGTGAACTTGAGCGCGTTGCCCACCAGGTTGAGCAGCACCTGGCGCAACCTCGACGCATCCCCCATCACCACCTGCGGCACCTGCGGCGAGATGTCCGCGCCCAGGTCCAACCCCTTCTCGCTGGCGCGCACCGCCAACAAGTCGAGCACCGACTCCACGCACTGCCGCAAGTCGAACGGGTGCAGGTCCGCCTCGAGCCGCCCCGCTTCAATCTTGGAGAAGTCCAGCACGTCGTTGAGCAGCGTCAGCAAGGCCTCGCTGCTCTGGCGGATGGTGGAGACGAACTCGCGCTGCTCCTCGGAGAGGTGCGTCTCCAGCATCAGCCCCGTCATGCCGATGATGGCGTTCATCGGCGTGCGAATCTCGTGGCTCATCGTCGCCAGGAACAAGCTCTTGGCCTGATTGGCGGCCTCCGCCGCCTGCCTCGCGCGCTGCAGGTCGGTGATGTCGTGGTAGATGGCGATGAAGCCCAACTGCCGGCCTCCCACGGACACGGGCAGCGCCAGCAACTCCACGTCGACGATGGTGCGGTCCTTGCGCAGCCGCCGGGTGACGGAGTGGACGCGCCCGCGCTGGTTGACGTCGCGCTGGGCCTTCTTCGCGTCGGGGAGGATGGTCTCCTCGGTGGCCACCAGGTCGAAGATGTGTTTGCCCAGCGCCTCCTGCGGCGTGTACCCGAAGAGCCGCTCCGCCGCGGGATTCCACGAGAGCACGATGAACTGGCGCGAGATGGTGACAATGGCCACCGGGCTGTTGCGCACCACCGCCTCGAAGAACTCCTTCTGCTGGCGGATGGAGGCCTCCACCTCCAGGCTGCCGCGCATGTCCTGGAGCTGGAGCACCCAGCCCAGCACGTCGCCGCGCGCATCCATCTGCGACAGCGTCTGCACCCGCAGGTAGTAGGCCACGCCCACGACTCCCGGACGCTGGCCCGCAAGCTCCGTCTCGTGAGGCGAGTCCTGCGCGCCGCGCGCATCCGGAGGGCGCCATCCGGGAAGCAGGCGCATCACCGCCGTGCCCACCAGCTCCGCGCGCGGCCCGAAGAGGCGCTCCGCGGCGCGGTTGACCGCCTGGATGTTTTGCGCAGCGTCGAGCACGAGCACCGCGTCGCGCGCGTGCTCGAAGACGGTGGAGTGTGCTCGTGACGCCAGGTCGGACACCGTTCCCCCTACCTTCCCGAGTGTAGGTCAGCTCGGGTCCCCTCACCATTCAACGACCATCCAACACGGGACGCGCCCCTCTCTTCCCGGGCACGTCCGTCCCGGGCCCGCTCGTGCGCGAGCCCGGCCCCAGACGGGGCGCCGAGCGGCCATGACGGCACACCCCGGCCCTCCCGTCCCCGGAAGAAAGGCCCCGCGCCCGTCCGCACGGCGTCAATGACCTAGCGGCTGTTCCACCAGGTCTTGAACTCGCTCCAGGAGATCTGCCCCGTGTTGTCGGTGTCGACGATGTCGAGGGCGATCTCCAGCTCCTCGTCCGTGATGTTCTGCCCGAGCGCCTCCAGCAGCCGCGCGAACTCCGCGCGCTCGATGGCGCCCGTCCGGTTGCGGTCATAGCGCTGGAAGATGTCGAGCAGCTCGTTGCCGGAGCTGGTCAGCTCGTCCACGGGAGCGTGCTCGGGCGCGAGCGGCAGAAGCCCCGCGGACGAGGTCTCCACCTGCTCCTCGAACGAAGCGCTCTCCACCTCGGGCTCGTCCCACGCCACGGCCACGATGGAGACCTCCACGGGCGCAGGCGGCTCCCGGGGGACGGCCAGGCGCGCGGTGCGCGGCGTGGAGGCACTCGCGGCCTTCTTGCCGCCTCGTACGCCGGACGAGGACTTCTTCGCGGCGCTCTTTCGTGCCGGACTCTTCTTCGCGGTGCTCTTTCGCGCCGCGCTCTTCTTCGCGGTGCTCTTTCGCGCCGTGCGCTTCTTGGCGGCGCTCTTTCGCGTCGCGGCCTTCTTCGCGGTGGCCTTTCGTCCCGCGGACTTCTTCGTCGCGGACTTCTTCGCGGTGGAGGCGCGCCGGGATGACTTCTTCGCAGCACTCGACTTGCGTTTCTTCGTCGCCATGAGTGAGCCCCTCCTGGGCGGCGCGCATCGTAGCGCTCTCGTGGTGCGGGTCGGCAGCCCCCCTGCGTGCAAGTCGCCCTCCGCCCGACCTCGCGCGCCTCGCTTCGGCCACCTGCCCCAGCCCGCACCGGGCGTCGCATGGACGCTTGCCTGCCCCCGGCAGCGGCCCGCAGGGGCTCCCATGGCGCCTTGATTTCCGTCCGGCAAAGGACTCGGACCGGCCCTGGGGGGCATGGTCATTCGTGACTCACCCCCTCCCGTGGCCGATTGATACCCTGGAACCTCGACAGACAAACTGTTAGCAGGCCGAGCGTTGGGCCTTCTGGAAGCTCCCGGCGTCAAGGCGGTAGCAAGAGGGCCTTGCTCGATGTTCACATGCCGTTGCGCGGTGCGAGCAGGGCCGCCCGCGCGCTTCAGCACACACCCGCCCAAGCCCCTCAGGACTTCCGCCTCGGAATGAATGACTCGCTAGAGACTCTCCTCACCGACGGAATCATCGAGGCCGTCATCGGCCAGTTGAAGACGGGAAAGGAGGCGGAGGTGTGGCTGGTCCAGCACGCCGGGCAGGTGGTGGCGGCCAAGCTGTACAAGGAACGCCACGAGCGCAACTTCCGCAACAATGTGGGCTATCGAGAGGGGCGCGAGGTACGCAACTCCCGGACTCGCCGCGCCATGGAGAAGGGCAGCCGCTTCGGGCAGGCCGCCGCCGAGGAGGCGTGGAAGAGCGCTGAGTCGGATTCGCTCTACAAGCTCCACGCCCAGGGCGTCCGAGTGCCGGCGCCGGTGCTGTTCTACGAGGGCATCCTGTTGATGGAGGTGGTGGTCGACGCGGAGGGCCACCCGGCGCCGCGGCTGGTGGAGGCTCCGCCAGCGACCCCCGAGGACGCGCGGATGATGTACCTGGACCTGCGGGCCCAGGTCGTCAGCATGCTGTGCGCGGACCTCATCCACGGGGACCTGTCGCCGTACAACATCCTGATGAGCTGGGCGGGTCCCACCATCATCGACTTCCCCCAGACCATCGCCGCCGCGCGCAACAACCGCGCGGAGTTCTATTTCCGGCGCGACCTGGACAACGTGCGCGAGTTCCTGGCGGCCTTCTGCCCTTCGCTGCACGGGATGTCAGGGGACACAGGCGAAATCTGGAACGCGTACGTGAAGCGCGAGCTCACGCCGGACTTCGTCCCGTCCGGGAGCTTCCGTGAGGCGCCTCGTCGTCAGGGCGGGCCTAGCCGGGGGGGGCGTCAGGACGCTCGGCCCCAGGGTGGAGACCGGCGCCGAGACTTCCGGGTGCAGGAGGAAGTGGTGGCTCCCGAGCCGCCCAAGGCCCCGATGACGCCCGAGGAGGCCGCCGAGGCCGAGTTGCTTGAGTTGCAGGCGCTGGTGCTTCGGCAGGGAGGCGGCGAGCGCGGCAAGCCCCCCGCGTCTCCTCCGCAGCGAGGTGGGCGCCGAGGCGCGGGCCGTCCGCCGCCGCGACAGGGCAACAACCGTCCCAATCCGCCCGCCGCGCAGCGGAGCGGGGCCTCGACGGACTCGCGCACGGGCGCGCATCCGCCAAATGCAGAGCAGCGTGGCGCCAACGGGCACCCGCCCCGGGGGGAGACGCGCAACGGGACCCCAGGTCCCGGGCAGGGAGACCGGCGCAACGGCGGGCCGCGCGCATTCCAGGGCGATTCACGCAATGGTGGGCAGGGCCCCGTCCAGGGCGATTCGCGCAATGGAGGGGCGGGCGCCTTCCGAGGAGATTCGCGCAACGGAGGGCACAGCGCCGTTCAGGGTGACTCGCGCACTGGTGGGACGGGGTCCTTCCAGAGTGACTCGCGCACTGGTGGGACGGGGTCCTTCCAGAGCGACTCGCGCAACGGAGGGCCGCGGTCTTTCCAAGGTGAGAGACGCAACGGAGGAGGGCCGCGGTCTTTCCAGGGCGACGCGCGCAATGGGCGGCAAGGGGCCTTCCAAGGTGACTCGCGCAATGGCGCTGCGGGCGCGGTCCAGGGTGATGCACGCAACGCGGGGCAAGGTCCCTTCCAGGGCGATGCACGCAACGGAGGTCCGCGTTCCGTCCAGGGCGACCGACGCAACAGAGGTCCGCGCTCCTTCGACGGCAATGCGCGCAATGGGGGTCCAGGCTCCTTCCAGGGCGACGCACTCAACGGGGGTCAAGGCTCCTCCCCAGGCGGCGCACACAACGGAGGAACGGGGCACTCGCATCACAGCGAGCAAAGCGCCCACTCCGGCGACGAGCGCAACGAAGCTTCGCAGCCCTTCACCAGTGAGCCGCGCAACAACAGCCAGCGCAACCCGCGCAATGGCGCCCCCCGCTCCGGCCCCGACGGCGCGTCTCGCTCCTCGGGCGGACGCCGCAACGAGCGGCATGAGCGCCAGGCCAACAACCAGCCCTCCGAAGCGGCAGGCCGCTACGACAACGGCGCTGGCGCGCAGGACGGAGCCAACGGCTCGTTCCAGCCAAACGATTCGAGGCCACCTCGAAACGAACAGCGGCGAGGAGGCCCCGGCCGGGGAGCACAGCCCCTCGTGGAGAACCGTCCCGCCATGAGCGCGGCGCCAGCATCTCCACAGGGCGGCAACACGGTGCGAGAGCCCCGGCAAAACAGCAACGGGCCGAGGCAGCAGCACCCCAACGCGAATCGGAGTGGCCCGCGTGCCTCTCGTGGCGGACCACAGGTGAGCTACGTGGCCCGGCCCGCCACACCGTCCGACTCGGGGCCCACTGAAACGGGCTCCTGAGTCGTCTCCGCTCGAGCCGGTCCCGGTGAACACACCTCGTCACCGGGCCGGCCTTCAGCCCACGCGCACCACGACCTTCCCGAAGTGGGCTCCACTCTTGAGGTGCCGGAACGCAGCCACGGCCTCCTCGAACGGGAAGACGCGGTCCACCACCGGACGCACCGCATGTTGAGTGAAGGCGCGCACCAGCGCCTCGAAGCTCTCGCGGTGCCCCACCACGACCCCCTGCACCCGCAGGTTCTGCATCAGGATGGGCGTCAATGGCACCGTCGCCGCGCCACCACTCAACACGCCGATGACGGACACGGTGCCTCCCGGCCGCACCGCGCGCAGTGACTTCTCGAACGTCCCCGCCCCTCCGACCTCCACGACGTGGTCCACCCCCACGTTCCTCGTGAGCCCTCGCGCCACCTTCTCCCAGTCCGGCGTCGTGACGTAGTTGATGACGTCATGCGCGCCAAGCGCCCGCGCCCGCTCGAGCTTGTCGTCTCGACTGGAGGTGATGACGATGTGCGCACCCATCAGCTTCGCGATCTGCAACGCGAAGATGGAGACCCCTCCCGTCCCTTGGAGCAACACCACGTCCCCGGCCTTCAGCGCACCGTGCGTCACCAGCGCGCTCCACGCCGTCACCGCCGCGCACGGGAGCGTCGCCGCCTCCTCGTCCGTCAGGTAGTCCGGCGTCCGCACCACGCCGTCCTCCCGAAGCAACATCATCTCTGCCAGCGCACCATCCAGCGGCCCCCCCAGCGCGTTCAGATGCACCGCGCGCGAGGGCACTCCCGCAACCCACGCCTGCGAGAACGCCGCCATGACCCGGTCACCCGGCTTCACCCGCGTCACCCCCGGCCCCACCGCGTCCACCACCCCCGCTCCATCCGAGTTCGGAATCAGCGGGAGCCGCTGCGAGGGGTTGTAGCGACCTTCCACCATCATCAGGTCGCGGGCGTTGAGGCTCGTGGCCTTCACTCGCACCCGCACCTGGAACGGTCCCGGCGTCGGGTCCGGCCGCTCACACCTCACCAGGTTCTCCAGCCCGAACTTCTCGCGAATCTCGTAGGCCTTCATGAGGCGCGTTCTATCGCGCCACCTGTCCCCTCGGAAATCGCCTCCGCCTCAGTCCTGCCGAGAATCCAACCGCGTCAACGCCTGCCGGAGCGTGAGGATGCTGAACGGAAGGTCGCGCCGGTCCGCCATCGACAGGACCCGCTTGTCCTTGCTCACCAGCCAGGTGGCCTGGGACCTCGCGGCCAGCACCAGGAACCGCTGGTCATCCCGGTCCCTGCACCGGGGCAGGTTCGGCACCGCACCACCCTCCCCCTCGCGGAGCAGCCGCGCACAGGCCCGATAGCGCTCGAGCGCCGTCCCCCGCGCCTCCACCTGACGCCCCGGCAGGAAGTTGCGCGAGGCGAGCACGTAGCCCAGTTCCAGAAGCGTCCCCTCGTCCACCCACGCCACCACCCGCCCCTCCTCCAACGCCTCCCTCAACGCTCGCGTGGCGGGGGCCTCGAAGACGTAGAGGTCCAGGACGACATTGGTGTCGAGCACCACGGACAGGGGCGGCGTTGCGGGCGTCATTCGACGCTCAACCTACCGGACGACAGTGCCCCGCCGAGGCTCTTTCCCATCGAACCGCCCGCCGTGATACCCCCGGGTCCGTGAGTGATTCCTTTGAACGGCTCGGACTGTCTCAAGCCACCCTCGGAGCGCTGCGCCGGGTGCGCTTCACCCAGCCCACGCCCATCCAGTCTCAAGCCATCCCTCCCGCCCTCGCCGGCAAGGACATCATCGGCTGCGCGGCCACGGGCACCGGCAAGACGGCCGCCTACGTGCTCCCCCTCGTGGAGCGCCTCGCGGGCAAGAAGGGCACGCTCGCGCTGGTGCTCGCCCCCACCCGCGAGCTCGTGCAGCAGATCTCCGAACCCGTCCAGGTCTTCGCCGAGGCCCGAGGCCTCACCCAGACCGTCGTCATCGGCGGCGAGGACATGTCCGCCCAGGTCGAGGCCCTCCAGGCCCAACCCACGTTCGTGCTCGCCACCCCGGGCCGGCTGGTGGACCTGCTCGACACCGGAGCCGCCCGCTTCCCCCGCCTGGAGGCCCTGGTCCTCGATGAAGCGGACCGGATGCTCGACATGGGCTTCCTGCCCCAACTCCAGCGCATCCTCTCCGCGCTTCCTCGCAAACGGCAGACCCTGCTGTTCTCCGCGACGCTGGGCGCGGACGTGGGCCGCTTCGCCCGCGAGCAGTTGGTCCGTCCGGTGCGCGTGGAGGTCACCCGCAGCGGCACCCCCGCCGAGCGCGCCGAGCAACGGCTCTACATCGTCAAGCCCGAGGAGAAGTCCGCGCTCCTGCTCACCCTGCTCGCCCAGGACACCACCACCGCGCTCATCTTCGCGAAGACGAAGGAGCGCGCGGACAAGGTCCTCCGCACCCTCCAACGCGCGGGCCACAAGAGCGCGGTGCTGCACGCGGACCGGACGCAGAACCAGCGCCGCCAGGCCCTCGAGGGCTTCCGCCAGGGGACGTACCGCTGCCTCGTCGCCACGGACATCGCCGCGCGGGGACTCGACGTGGAGGACGTGGGCCAGGTCATCAACTACGACCTGCCACACTCCCCCGAGGACTACGTCCATCGCATCGGCCGCACCGCGCGAGCGCAGGCGAGCGGCGTGGCCTCCACGTTCGCCACCTCCCGCGACAAGAGCGTGGTGGAGAGCATCGAGCGCATCATGCGGGACCAGATTCCCCGCGTCCCCGTGCCGCGCGAGGACCCCGTGTTCCAGGAGGCCTGGACCCGCTTCCTCGCCTCGCAGAAGGACCCGGGCCCTTCCCAGAAGGACGCGGGCACCGCCTCGCGAGCCTCCGGCCAACCCGAGGGCCGCCACGCCCGCACGCATCGCAAGGCGCGGCGAGACTGAGCCCCCGCCCCCGAGCGGCGGTCAGGGGGCCTGGGTCCGCTGCTCCCGCGCGAGCTCCTCGCGGAAGAAGGCGCTGCCCTTCGCCAGCTGCGCCATGTAGCCGCGCACGTCCTCGCGCGCCTCGACGGACAGCTCCGCGAAGGGCGTCACGTGGACGTCCGGCACGTAGCGGAACGTGAGGTTGATGCGGCGCGTCCGGAAGTCGGGCAGCTTCGGCGCCAGGTCATGGCCTCCGCGCGTGTCGACCCGCTGGACCCGGTGGAACGTCTCGTCCTTCCACCGCGCCCCGCCAAAGAGCTCCAGCGAGCCATCATCCAGCCACTGCTCCAGCACCACCTCGTCGCGCTCACCCGGACGCGATGACGTGACGAACTGGATGAGCGCCCGCTCGCCAAAGGAGAGCGAGGCCACCGGCCCGGGCTCGAAGTCCTTGTGCTCGCCCACCCGCGCCGTGTCCACCCAGCGGTCTGCCTCCAGGCGGCTGCCGTAGAAGTTCACCAGACACGTGTTGAGGTGCCAGCCCTTGGGCATCTCCGGGCCCCGGAACATGCGCCGCGCCAGCTCCTCCACCTTCGACACCTGCCGCTGGAGCACCCCGGGAAAGGGCTCCGCCTTCACACACCGGTTGAGCACCCCCTTGGGGGGTCGGTAGTAGTCCAGGCACGCGAACTGCCAGTTGCCCAGCCAGTACACCGGCCTCAAGAGGCGCCGCTGCTGCTGCCCCGGGGGCGGCGGGAAGTGCTGGGAGTAGCGCTCCTCCCAGAGCGGATGGAGCCCTCCCAGCCAGGTCAGGATGTCCGCCCGGTCCGCCGAGGAGAGGAAGCTCGCGTTGTAGTGGTGGCCGGGGCTGCGCTGACGGGCCTTGTGGGCCAGTGAGGGGCCTCGGCGGGGAGGGAGTGCCATGCGCGGCCCGTGCTACCACAGCACCCCGTCCACGGGGGACCTTGCGCAATCCCCGGACCCCGGGTGTTGGTTGGGTGGCCGGAACCCGAAAAAACCATGTCCGAAGATCGCCTCCAAACGCTGTACCGCACGTACGGGCCTTCTCTCTATGCCCGGTGCCGGCAGATTCTGGGTGACGACGCCGCGGCGGCGGACGCCACCCAGGAGACCTTCCTTCGTCTCCACCGACAGTTGGAACGCGCACCGGATGCCCATCACGCGTTGGCGTGGATCTACCGCGTCGCGACCAACTACTGCCTCAACCAGGCGAGGGACCGGCACCGCCGAGCCATGCCCGTCGCCGAAGTGCCGGAGGTCGCAGGTCTTGATTCCGAGCGGCTTCTCGAGGACCGGGACCTGGCCCGGCGCCTCATCGCCACGGCCCCCCCGAAAGTGGCGGAAGTCGCCTGGCTCCACCTCGCCGATGGGATGACGCAGGACGAGGTGGCCCAGGTGCTTGGCATCTCCCGGAGAACCGTCGTCAACCGCCTCGCTGATTTCCACCGGCATGCGCATGCGCACGCCGGGAGGCCCCCCGCATGAACGCCCCCCCTCATGTCTCCAACCTCAAGTTGGAGGCACTTTCGATGGATGTCCTTTCCCCGCAGGAGCGCGATGCCACCCAGGCCCACCTGGACTCGTGCCTCACCTGCCGCGCACGCGCCGAGGAGCTCGCGTCGTATCGGCGCCACTTCACGGCCCAGGTGCTCCCGCGCGCCGACCGCCTCCCCTCGCGGACAGCGCCGTGGCGCTTCCCGTGGCGCCCCTGGGTCCCCGCGCTGACGGCGTGTTCGGCCGTCCTGCTCGCCGTGGCGCTCATCTGGGTGCCCATGCCCCCCGACGAGCCGGAGTTCTCCCCCAAGGGGGGCACCCTCTTCCAACTCTTCGCGCACCGCGGCGAGCGCACGTGGAAGGTGGAGGAAGGCGAGGCCCTCTCCCCGGGCGACCAGGTGCGCTTCGTGGTGGAGGGGCAAGGCCTGCCCTACGTCCTCGTGGTGTCGGTGGACGGCGCGGGGCAGGTGAATACGTACTTCCCCTTTGGTGGAACCCAGAGCGGCCTGCTGCCGTCGAATGGCCTGCCCGTGGAGATTCCCGGGAGCGTGGTACTCGACAACGCACCAGGACCCGAGCGACTGTTCGCTCTTTTCTCTCGGCAGCCCCTGACTTTCGAGTCCGTGGCGCCCGCGCTTGAAGAGCTCTCGGCCGGGGGGCCTGACGTCATCCGCGACCACACGCGGCTGGCGGTGCCCGCGGGGGCCCAAGTCACCTTCCTCTTCGAGAAGACCGAGCCGTGATGACCGTCATCCGCTGCCTCGTGCTCGCCGCCGTGTTGTGCGCCACCCTGCCGGCCCAGGCCGGCACCCGTCGCATCGCCGTGCTGGTGGGACACAACGTGGGCAGCGGGACACGACCTCCCTTGCGCTACGCCGAAGCCGACGCCGTGAAGCTCGCGGGGGTGCTCACCGATTTGGGCGACGTGGCGGACACGGACCTCATCGTCCTGCGGGGCAAGGGCCTGGCGACGGTGCGCGAGGCGTTGGCCGCGGCGGCGAGGAAGGTCGACGCGCTGCGAGGCACGCCCGACACGCGGGTGGTGCTGCTCTTCTATTTCTCCGGCCACTCGGATGGCGTGGCGCTGGAGCTGGGCACGGAGCGCTTGCTGTACAAGGACCTGCGCGACTGGCTGGAGGCCACACGCGCGGATGTGCGGCTGGCCATCGTCGACAGCTGCCGCAGCGGCGCGTTGTTGCAGGTCAAGGGCGGGCGTCCGGGGCCCTCGTTCGAGCTGCGGCTGACGGATGACATCCACAGCAAGGGCCATGTGCTGCTGACCTCCAGCGCGGAGGACGAGCTGGCGTTGGAGTCGCGCGAGGTCGGTGGCTCGCTCTTCACGCACCATCTGGTCTCGGGCCTGCGGGGCGCGGCGGATGCGTCGGGGGATGGGCTGGTGACGTTGATGGAGGCGTACCGGTACGCGTACTTCCACACGGTCTACGCCACGGCGGACGTGCTCACCGGCGCGCAACATCCCAGGTATGACTACCGGCTGTCGGGCATGGGGGAGCTGGTGCTCACGCAGTTGCCCAGCCCCGGCACTGCGCTGGAGTTGCCTCCCGACTTCGAGCGAGCGTTGTTGCTGCACGCGGGCCGAGGCTCGGTGCTCGCGGAGCTGGGCGTGGGGGCCGTGCCCCGGCTCGCCGTGCCTCCAGGAGAGTACGAGCTGCGAGCGTGGCGAGGAGGCCAGCAGCACATCGGAACCGTGCAGGCGCGCTGGGGACAGGTCCGCAAGGTGCGATGGGAGGACCTCCTGCCGGTGGCGCGGAAGTCCGTCCAGGGGCTCGCGAAGGGAGTGCTCGCCCTCGAGTACGCCGGCGACGCGCCAGCGCCGGACGCGGTGGCTCCAGGTGGAGACATGCCCTCACTGGCCGCGACCCTGGCGCTGTCCGAGCGGCCGATGAGTGAAGCGCCGGAGTCCCGGAGGAACCCCCTCGCGGGCGACGATGACCTTGAGCCGTTGTCCCCGGCCCCGCTGCGTGCCGCGCCCGACATCGTGTCGGCGGGGCCCGTGGGGGTGCGCATCGTCCCGCATGAGATGGCTCCCGCCGGCGGGGGATTGGCGCAGGGCTCCCCTTTCGAGCGCGCGCTGAGCATGTCGATGGGCGTGCGCCACACGGTGATTGCGCCGGCGGGGGCGCTGCTGGCGCTTCGCCTGGAGCTGTCTCAGGCTCGCGCCCAGGGACTGACGTTCTCACTCGAGATGGGCAAGGGAGCCCGCGAGAACAACGGCGAGTTCATCAGCGGCCTGGGCGTGGGCTACGCGTGGAAGAAGCCGGGACGCCACACGGAGCTCTCGCTGGGGCTCGAGGGAAGCTTGCAGCTCGTGGTGCAGTCCACGCCGGGGAGAACCCACTGGACGGTGGGCCCGGCCGCGGGGCCCGTGGGGTCCTTCGGGGTGTACGTCATGCCGGAGCTGGCGTTGGTCATCGGCGCGCGCGTGCCGGTCGTCTACCTGCGCATCGAAGACAAGAACGCCGTGCGGGTCCTCCCCGCGCTCGACCTGGGGGTAAGGCTGCCGCTCTAGCCAGGAGCGCGCCTCTCACAAAGCGTCGTTCAGGGGGAGCGGCAACCGCCACTGAGTCACGTCCACCGCGACGGCGGCGGACCGGGAACTAACGCGAGTGGGAGATACCGGCCGACGTCCCCTGCCCCACCGGGAGGTTCGTCGGAGCGGGCGCGGTCGCCGACTGCGCCGGCGTCACGAAGGGTGTGGACGGAACGACACCCTCCACCGGCACCTCGGGCGGCGCGGCCACGGCCGGAGCGGAGACGGACGGCACCACCGGCTCGGGCAAGGTCGCCGCGGCGGCGGGCGCGACGGGCAACGCGGAGGCCGCGGCCCCTTCGCCCGCGGGAGCCGTGAGCGTCGAGGCAGGAGACACCACACCGGACGCGGCGGCCGCCGCGGTGGTGGCCTGCTGCACCGGCGTCGCGGGCTTCACGCAGTTCGACGCCACCGTCGAGTGCTCGGCGCTCGCGGTGGAGGCCACCATGGGCGCCTTGGGCTCGGGCGGCATGTTGCGCGGCGGAAGCACCACGGGCGGCGGAACCGGGCAGTGCGTGCACGGCCCGCGCAGGGGCACGGACAGCCGCTGCCCGGCGCGCAGGAAGGTGTTGCGCATGTGGTTCGCCTTGCGAATCAGCGCCACCGTCGACCCGTAGCGCAGCGCGATGCCCCCCAGCGTGTCTCCCGAACGCACGCGATGGGTCGTCACGTTGTGCTCGGGCTGGAGCGCCAGCAGCGGCTGCACCCGCCGCCCCAGCTCCTGGGCGCGCGGATTGTGGAAGCGCATGTGGAAGTGGTCCCGGTGACGGCGCGCGTGCCGGATGATGCCCGCCGGGTTGAACAACGAGTCCAACCACGCCTTGTCCTCGCCCACCGACAGCGCGTAGTCGTACAGCACCTTCTGCACGCGCTTGTCGACGAGGATGAGCTGGATGTCCGTCTTCGTCACGACCGAGCGGACCAGCGCCCAGTTGAGCGGCACGTTGATGTACTTCTCGCGCTCGCGCTCACGGATGGGGTCCACCGTCGGGTAGTAGAAGCCGACGTCCACGTCCCGGCCGTTCTGGTGGCTCTTGTGCGGACGCTTGTGGCCACCGTCCTTGTTGCTGATGCCGTTGACGCGCAGGAGCGGCGCGAAGGGGTAGCGCGCGCGCACGTCCTTAATCGCGGCCACCATGTAGTCGATGCTCTCCTGCGTGCCCCACGCAATCTCGGGCGAGACGACAATCCAGTCGTCCCCCTTGGGGAACTGCACGCCATTGACCAGCCGGCCGCTGTGCGCGAAGCCCACGGCCATGGAGCCCAGCGACGCGACGTCGCCCTTCCACCGCCGCGCCAGCTCCTCGTCGGAGATGTCCGCCGTGTACAGCGGCCCCGTGGGGACCTCGCCACCAACGACGGGCGTCTCGCCCTCGCCGACGTCGCCCTCCGCGTCACCCGCTTCGGCCGAGTCGTCGTCGCTCTCGAGGTCCTCCGCCGACAGCGCGCAGCGCTCGTCGGCCTGAGCCACCTGCGCCCCCGGGGCCGTGCCTTCCACGGCGGCCGCGGACGCGGCGGCTGTCGCCGGGGCTTCCGTCGGCGCCGGAGGTGCTTGCTCGGGCGCCGCCGTCAGCCCTGGCGAGCGAACGGACGCAAGGGCGGCATCGCCGCCCGAAGGGGGAACCATGCGCCCGGCACAGCCAGCGCAAACCAAGAGGAGCCAGATGGGGTAACGCACCGGGCCGCAGAATTGCCCGAGAATCGTTCGAGCACAAAGCCCCTCCCTGATTTTTTACGCCTCCCTGCCCTGGGGGGCGCTCCAGGAGTGCCCCCTACCGCACATCGGGCGCGGGAGTTTCGCGCTCAGGGCGTCGGCGCGGGGACCTTGAGCGCGACGTCGAGCGCCAGCTCAATCATCTCGTCGAACGAGGTCTGCCGGTCCTGCGGCGACAGGGCCTCGCCCGTCTTGAGGTGGTCCGACACGGTGAGCAGGCCCAGCGCCCGGGCGCCGAACTCGGCCGCCACGCCGTAGAGGCCAGCGACCTCCATCTCGATGGCGAGGACGCCCATCCGCTCGAGCACCGCGTTGAGCTCCTGCTGCGGGTGGTAGAACAGGTCCGAGGTGAAGACGGAGCCCGCGCGCACGGCCTTGCCCCGGCGCTCGGCGGACTCCATGGCCCACCGCGCGAGCTGGAAGTCCGCCACGGCCGGGAAGTCGTGCCCCATCAGCCGCATCCGGTTCACCTTCGAGTCGGTCCCCGCGCCGGTGGCCACGATGACATCCCGCAGCTTCACGTCCGTGCGCAGCGCGCCGCAGCTCCCCACGCGAACGAGCACCTTGGCGCCGTACACCTTGATGAGCTCGGTGGCGTAGATGGAGATGGAGGGCACGCCCATGCCATGTCCCATCACCGAGATGCGGCGCCCCTGATAGGTGCCGGTGAAACCAAACATGTTGCGCACCGAGGTGACGCCACGGGCGTCGGTGAGGAAGCGCTCGGAGATGTAACGAGCCCGGAGGGGGTCACCGGGCATCAGCACCACGTCGGCGAAGTCGCCGGGTGCGGCGGAGATATGAGGGGTTGCCATGGGGGCGAACCATATACGCTCGGTGCGCCTCCCCGCGACGACCAACTCGAGCCCTCCTGTTTCAGGGCGAGGACACCCACGCGACGTGAAAGTGCGCGTCCAACGTGGAGAGGGGATAGTCCTTGGGCAGCGGCGCGAAGGGCGCGGCCTTCCGCACGGCCGACAGCGCCGCCGCGTCCCAGCTCTTGGAGCCAGACTCCATGGTGACGTCCGCCGAGATGAGCTTGCCGTCGCGGCCAATCACCGCCTGGACCACCGTCTTGCGCCCCACGGTGGGCAGCCCCTTCTTCCCGGGCTGCGTCCACTTGCCGGCGACCTGCGAATAGACGCGCTGCTGGTAGGCGGCGCTCTTCAGCTCGGGCGAGAAGAAGGCCTGGAGCTGCGGCCCCGCGGCGGCCAACGCCAGGGGAACCACAGCCAGCGAGAGCAGAACCACCAGGGGCAGCGAACGGGAGCGGAGCATGGCGCGCCATCGTAGTCGCGGTGGCACGTGCCGCCCAGCGAGCTCGTCCCGCCCAGCGTCCCCCCGCGGGCCTCAACGCCGCCGCGCCAGGGTGAACGCGGTGAGCGCGAGCACGCCGCCCACTCCGGTCATCACCGCCAGGGGCCTGCGCAGGCGCTCCGACAGCGCGGAGAGCACCCCCAGCGTCACCTCGCGACTGGCCACACGCAGCGCAGGCCCTCCGCCCGCATCGCGCGTCGCGCGGAACTGACGTCGCAGCTCCTCGGAAGCTCCGCGCACCGTCGCCACCGCCGTGCGCTCGGCCACCGAGGCCACCGCGCCTCCCATGTCCAATTGGGAGCGGGACCGCAGCGCTCGCAGCTCCAGGTCGAGCTGTTCCACCACGGCGTGGACGAGCCGCCGGCCCGCCTCGTCGAGCACCTCGTCGAACTTCTCGGAGCGGGACTCCAGCGCCTCGCCCAGGCCCTGGATGAACCCCCTCCCCGCCTGGGCCGCCACCTCCGCGCCCATGGGAGACACCGCCGGCAGCGCGTGCTCCAGCTCCTTCACCACGCCCTCCACCACCCCCGTGGCCATCTCCCGGGCTCGAGCGCCGGGCTCACGCAGCTCGCGATTGCGCAGGGCCGCCGCCTCGGATGAACGCTCCAGCCACCCGTTCATCCGCTCGATGAGCTCTCGCGACAACGCATCCACGCCCGGCATGGAGCGCCGCAGCTCGTCCACCGCCCCCGCCACGGCGCTCTCCGCCATCGAGCGTGTCCAAGCGCCCGGGGGCCGCTCGGCGGCGTCCTGGACCCGACGCGCCAGCAGCGCCACGCCATCCTCGATGAGCGCGCGGAGCTGGCCATCGAGCGCCGGCAGCTCCGCCTGGAGACCTTCGGAGGCGCCTCGGACCGCGCCACTCGCCAGGCCCTGCACCGCGAGCTGCTCCAACGACAGGGTGACGCGCCTCAGAAGTTCGACCGGCGACAACCGTCCCTCGTGGCGCATCACACACTCCCTCGAGCCAAGACGCACACTGCTCGACAAATCTGGGCCCCCACTCCGCCGACCGGCACCCAGGCAGGCCGATGGAGCCAGCGCTCGGCGTGCCCGCCCGCCCTCGGCACCAGGCCGTCGGCCTCCTGCCCGTGCCCCAGCCTTGCACCTGGATGGCGAATGCACATTGGTTGCACCACCCGGCACGCTCCGGAACAGTAGGCGGCGGCGGGACGATGCTCGGCTACCAGACCCATTCCCAGTGGCGAGACATGTCTGACTTCGTGGTGCACTTCACGAAGCCCGGGCCGCCGTTTCGCGACGCCTACCAGAACATGATGAACATCCTGGGCACGCGGACGCTCATCCCTGGTGCCCAGGGGTTCGGCCTCGCGCGCAAGGAGCCCCAGGTCGCCGAGCGCCACCGCGCGGTCTGCTTCAGCGAGATTCCGCTCGACCAACTCGGAAGGCTGGTCCATCGCCGCAGCCTCTACGGCATCGGCTTCAGCAAGAGCTTCATCCTCTCCCAAGGCGGCGGCCCCGTCTGGTACGTCCAATACGCCTCCGCCGCGCACCTCGCGCTCAAGCATCAGGTGGATGAGGCCCTGGCGGCCCCCGATTCCAAAGGCCACCCGCTCTGGTCCATGACGCCCTTCGTGGACATCCAGGGTGAGAGCCACAACGCGCCCTACCAGTACCGCTTCGACTGGGAGCGGGAGTGGCGCGTGCCGGGCATGCTGCGCTTCACGGAGTACGACGTGGCGGTGCTCTTCCTGCCCGAGGAGATGCATCCGACGGCCCGCGGCTTCTTCGAGTGGGCCGTGCGCGAGAAGGCGGGCCCGGGCTACTTCTGCCCGTGCCTGGACCCGCTGTGGTCCGCCTCGCAGATTGCGCGCGCGCTGGAGAAACACGCCGAGGACTCCGTGCGGCTCAAGGCGGGATGACCCCGCCGCCCACCCCATGAGTCCATGAGCCGACACCCGTGCGGAGATGGGGGACTGCCGCCACGGCCTGGAGTGCCTATTCCTTCGAGCCGGACATGGACTCGGGGGGTTGCACGGTGGCCTGGAGGAGCTTGTCGCGGGGCGTGCTGGCATGTGTCGTGGCGCTGACGCTGGCGTGTGGTGGAGGAAGCCCCCCCACGGAGGTCCCGCCGCCCGTCGACCCTCAAGTGGAGCCACCCGACTCGGGCACGAAGCAGCCGCAGGAGACGCCCGACTCGGGCACGCAGCAGCCGCAGGAGACACCCGACGCCGGGCCCCGCTGCGGCCCCACCGCGGGAGACACCCGCTGGCTCACCGAGGGCCAATCCCTCACCGCCACCGTGACGTGCTCCACCGGAAGCACTCCCACAGGCGCGCGCTTCACCGTGGACAACCCGCCGCCCGGCGCCACCTTCGACACGGCCACGGCCACGCTGCGTTGGACTCCCGCCAGGGACCAGGCCGCGGTGTGGAACCTGGTCCTGCGTGAACAGGGCAGCGGCGAGACGGGCACCCTCAAGGTGGGCGTGGCGGAGAACGACGGCGCCCCAGGCAACGTGCGCATCGTCGACCCGGTGGTCTACACCGAGGAGTACGGCCTCCCCGTCTTCCACATCACCTATCCCGTCCCTCCGGGCCTCACGGGCGGTGGCGACAGGCCCGCGCAGCTCACCTACCGGGGACGCAAGTACTCCATCCAGGCCAAGTACCGGGGCGCCACCTCCGGCGCCTTCCCCAAGCGCAGCCTCACGCTGGAGTTCCCGGACGAGGACCTCTTCAACGAGCCCGTCTTCGGCGACGGCTTCCTGAAGCGCAAGCGCGTGGCGCTCATCTCCACGTTCAACGACAACTCATACATCCGCACGCGGCTCGCCTTCGACCTGTGGAACCGCATGTCGCCCGACCACATCCGCATCCCCGTCTTCAGCGCCGTCGTCTACGCCAACAACCGCTTCCTCGGCCTCTTCACGGCGGCGGACCTGCCCCACAAGAGGGTCATGGCCCAGAGCGGGATGAACAAGGACTCGGACCTCTTCAAGGCGGTGGAGAAGGAGGCCAACTTCTCCCGCCTGCGCCGGGACGGACAGCCCAAGGAGTCCCTGCGCGAGGGCTTCGAGAAGAAGGTGGGCGAGCCGCCCATGGGGCAGCCTCACGCCTGGGACAACCTGGAGGCCTTCGTCGCCTTCGTCGCGGACTCCACCGACGCGACCTTCCGCGCGGAGTTCCCCAGGCGCGCCAACGTGCTCGACTACCAGGACTGGTGGATCTTCAACACGCTCATCCTGGGAACGGACTCCGGAGGCAAGAACGCCTACCACGCCTATGACCCGGGCACGAAAGGCCCCTGGCGCTTCATCCCCTGGGATTTGGATGCGAGCCTGGGCCAGAACTTCGACACCACGCGCACCGGGCCCACCACGCGGCTGAACTTCGCCTCGCAGAACCGCATCTTCGAGCGGCTGCTGGAGGACCCCTCCTTCGCCAATCCCATGCGCGAGCGCTACCAGGCGCTGCTGCGAAACGAGCTGAAGCTGGAGAACGTGCTCGCGCTCATCGACCGCTACGAGAAGGAGACCTCGGCCGTGGCGAAGCGGGACTGGGCGCGGTGGCAATTGGAGTACCGCGCGTTCGGCGAGCCCGGGAGCATCGGCGAGGGCAACTTCCCCAACTGGTACAAACGCGCGGACTTCAACACCTACGAGCAGGAACTGGAGTACGTGCGCCAGTGGGTGCGCACCCGCTGGCCCGCGCTCCAGTCCCAGCTCCCCTGATGCAACGAGCGCGGCCTAGAACTGCGCCGAGCCCGGGACGCGCGGATAGGGAATCGCGTCGCGGATGTTCTGCAGGCCGCACATGTAGACGATGAGCCGCTCGAAGCCGAGCCCGAAGCCCGCGTGCGGCACCGTGCCGTAGCGGCGCAAATCCCGGTACCACTGGTAGTGGGCCGGGTCCAAGCCGAAGCGCTTCATGCGCGCGTCCAGCACATCCAGGCGCTCCTCGCGCTGGCTGCCGCCGATGATTTCACCGATGCCCGGGGCCAGCACGTCCATGGCCGCGACCGTCTTTCCGTCCTCGTTGATGCGCATGTAGAAGGCCTTGATGGCCTCCGGGTAGTTCATCACGACGACGGGCCGGCCCACGTGCTCCTCGGCCAGGTAGCGCTCGTGCTCCGTCTGCAGGTCCTTGCCCCACTCGGGCGCGTACTCGAACTTCTTCTTCGCCCGCTTCAGGATTTCAATCGCCTCCGTGTAGTCGATGCGCTCGAAGCTCGACTGGATGAACTTCTCCAGCCGCTCCGTGACGCCCTTCTGCACGCGCTCCTCGAAGAACTTGAAGTCCGGACCGCAGTCCTCCAGCACCGCCTTGAAGACGTGCTTGAGGAAGCGCTCGGCCAGGTCCGCGTCCGCGTTCAGGTCCGCGAAGGCAATCTCCGGCTCGATCATCCAGAACTCGGCCAGGTGGCGCGTGGTGTTGGAGTTCTCCGCGCGGAACGTGGGGCCGAAGGTGTAGACCTTCGACATGGCCAGGCAGTACGCCTCCACGTTGAGCTGGCCGGAGACGGTGAGGTACGCCTCCTTGCCGAAGAAATCCTTGTGCCAGTCAATCTTCCCTTCCGGCGTGCGCGGCGGGTTGACGGCGTCCAGCGTGGAGACGCGGAACATCTGCCCCGCGCCCTCCGCGTCGCTGGCGGTGATGATGGGCGTGTTGACCCAGAAGAAGCCCTCCTGGTCGAAGAAGTTGTGGATGGCGTTGGCCGCCCGGTGACGCACACGCGTCACGGCGCTGAACGTGTTGGTGCGCACGCGCAGGTGCGCCACGTCGCGCAGGAACTCCAGCGTGTGCTGCTTGGGCTGGATGGGGTAGGTGTCCGGGTCGTCCACGAAGCCCAGCACCTGGACCTCGTCGGCCTGGACCTCGTAGGCCTGCCCCTTGCCCTGGGACTTCACCAGCGTGCCGCGGCAGACGACGGAGCAGCCCGCGGTGAGGTGGAGGATTTCCTTCTCGTAGTTGGGCAGCGAATTGGGGGCGACCACCTGCACGGGGTCGAACACCGAGCCATCGCTCACATTGACGAAGCTGATGCCCGCCTTCGAGTCGCGCCGGGTGCGCACCCAGCCACGGACCTCCACCTTCGTCCCAGCCTCCACCGCGCCGGCGAGGACCTGCTTCACACTGACGACCTGCATTGACGCTCTCCCTTGAGCGGATTCAGGGCGCGAGTTAGCCGGGCGGCGGCCCCGAGGACAAGTCCGGTGTGCCCCCCAGGCCCCCGAAACCCCCGTTTTCAGGCCCCGCCGCATGCCTGGAACCCGGCCAACCGTGTCAGACCCTCTAGGTACTCTTCTCCCATGGTCGCCCGAGAAGGGGACCAGGAATCCCACGAAACCCTCACGCCATTCGCGGGCCCACCGGGCCCGGCTGGCCGTGCCCTACCTGGAGAGTCACATGGCTTCGCGCAAGTCCGCTTCCCGCAAGTCCACCCCCCGCAACCGTTCCTCGGAGTCCACCAAGGCCGCCTTCGAGGACCTGGCGCGCAAGGCGCGCAACAAGCCCGTGGTCCCGGCCAAGGAGCAGGAGGCGCGCGACAGCCACGCCAAGAACGTGCTCGCGGACGTCTCCACCCTGTCCGCCGAGTCCGCCGTGAAGAAGGTCACGGAAGCGGGCCTCACCATCAACAAGACGCTGGCCGGCATCAACGAGCAGGTCATCGCGCTGGTGGAGGAGATGAAGCAGTTGGACGAGGCCATCCACCTCAAGACGGAGGAGCTGTCGGAGCTGCATGGCCGGGACGTGGCGGCCAGCGCCGTGGACGTGCTCGTCGCGGAGTACGACAAGCGCAAGGCGGAGCTCCAGGAGGAGATGACGGGATTGCAGAAGGACATCGTCGACACGCGCGCCAAGGCGGCGGCGGACCTGGCCGCGGAGAAGGAGTCCGCGCAGGTGGCGCGGCAGCGGGCCGAGGAGCAGTACGCGTATGACGTGCAGATTCAACGCAAGAAGGAGCAGGACGCGTTCGCCGAGGGGCTGCGCGTGCAGGCCGCCACCGAGCGGGACCGCAAGGAGAAGCTGGAGAAGGAGTGGGCCACGCGAGAGGAGGCCCTGAAGCTGCGGGAGAAGGAGCTGGAGGACCTGCGCAAGCAGGTGGCCGACTTCCCCGCCACGCTGAAGAAGGAGGCCGACACGGCCGCCGCCATCGTGGGCAACCGCGTGAAGTCGGACTGGGAGCTGAAGCTCACCCTCGCCACGAAGGACGCGGAGACGGCGCAGCGCGTGGCCAGCATGGAGATTGGCTCGCTCAAGGACACGAACACCAAGCAGGCCCAGGCCATCCAGACGCTCCAGACGGAGCTCGCCGAGGCCAAGCGTCAGGTGCAGGCCATCGCGGAGAAGGCCCTCGAGTCCGCCTCGGGTGCTCGGGCGCTCGCGGAGGTCCAGGGCGTCATCGCCAGCCGCGAGTTCAGCAAGGCGAAGTAATCCGCCCCACCCCACTGCCGGGACACGGCCCGCGCGCCGTGTCCCGGCAGGGCTCGCGCTACCAGACCTGCACGGGGCTCACGCGGAGGTTGGACATGCCCGTGCCGAGCTGGCCCATGTCTCCGTGGCCCCAGGCCCAGACGCTCCGGTCAGAGAGCAGCGCCAAGGAGTGCTCCCCTCCGCCCGCCACCGCCACGGCGCCGGTGAGCCCTGGCACTTGCAGCGGCAGAAGCTGCCAGTTCGACTTCACGCCGTTGCCCACCTGGCCGTACTGGTTGCGGCCCCAGCCCCAGACCCTGCCTCCCGACGTCACCGCGAGGCTGTGGTGGTCTCCCGCGTCCACGGCCCCCACGCCCGTCAGCGTGGCCACCTGCACGGGCGCGAGCTTCCGGACCTGGGTGCCATCTCCCAGCTCGCCGTAGGTGTTGGAGCCCCAGGACCAGAGTGTCCCGTCTCCCTTCAACGCCAGGGCATGGTTGCGACCGGCCGCCACGGCCGTGACGCCCGTGAGGCCCTGCGTCTGCGCCGGCGCCACCTTCCGCACGGAGGTGCCGTCGCCGAGCTGGCCCAGGGTGTTGCCCCCCCAGGCCCACACCGTGCCGTCATGCTTGAGCGCGAGGGAGAAGCCATCTCCCGCCGCGATGGCGGCCACCCCCGTCAGTCCTTGGACTCGAACGGGCAACACGCGCGACACCGTCGACCCGTCGCCCAGTTGGCCCTGCGTGTTCGAGCCCCACGCCTGCACCGAGCCGTCTCCCAGGAGCGCCAGCGAATGACGGGCGCCCACGGCGATGGACAGCACACCCGCCAGCGAGCCCACCACCGCGGGCGCGCGGCGAGGCGCGGTACTTCCATCCCCCAATTCGCCCTCCAGGTTCGCGCCCCAGGAGAGGACCCGCCCGTCGGTCTTCAACGCCAGGGCATGCGTCGCGCCCCCCGCGATGGCCCGGCACTCCGCCAGGCCGATGACGGGCACGGGCTCGGCCCGGGGAAACAGCGTCCCGTCACCCAGCTGCCCGGAGCTGTTCGCCCCCGTGGCCTGGACGCTGCCATCCAACGCCACGCCCATGGAGTACTGCGTCGCCGCGGCCAGCCCGCGCGACGCGGCGAGCCCCGAGCGCGCGGGCACCGCCTGCCAGTCCAAGGCGCCATCCCCCACCTGGCCCTCGGCGTTGCTCCCCCAGCCCCAGAGCGTCAGGTCGTCCTTCACGACCAGGGCGTGCACCGCGCCCATGGCCACCGTCCGGACATCCACCAGCGTGGGCACCTGCGCGGGCCGCGTGCGTGGCGCCGAGAGTCCGCCCCCGAGCTGGCCGTGCTCATTGAGTCCCCAGGCCCACACCGTCCCGTCCGCCTTGAGCGCCAGGGTCTGCTCTCCGCCGACCGAGAGGGAGACCACTCCGGTGAGGCCATCCACCCTGGCGGGTGTCATGCGGTGGGCGAGCGTGCCATCTCCCAATTGGCCCTCGGCATTGCGCCCCCAGGCCCAGATGGTGCCATCGGCCCGCAACACCGCGGAGTGGCAGCGCCCCGCGCGCACCGCCACCACGTCCGTCAGACCCTGCACCTGCTCGGGCACTCGCAGCACGCGGCCCACGTTCTGCGGGTCCGCACACGTGTCCTGGCGGCCCCAGACCCAGACCGTGCCATCCGCCTTCAAGGCCAGCGAGTGCTCCACGCCCGCGGCCAGGGAAACCACTCCCTCCAGGTTCGGCACCCGGAAGGGCTCATTCCGAGTGGGGGTGATGGACCCGTCTCCCAGTTGCCCCACGCTGTTGTCCCCCCACGCCCAGACCGAACCCTCCACGCTCAAGGCCAGGGAATGAAACGCCCCCGCGGCCACGGTCATCGCCACCAGCGTGCCGCTCACCTTGACGGGCTGGCTGCGATTGAGCGCCGTCCCATCCCCGATGGCGCCCCAGGAATTGGCGCCCCATCCCCACACCGTGCCGTCCTCCTTGAGCGCCAGCGAGTGGTACGTCCCCGCGGAGACCGCCGCCACCCGCGACAGGGTGAGCACCTGCACGGGCACGGCGCGTCCCGTGGCCGTTCCGTCACCGAGTTGCGACTGCGTATTCAGCCCCCATCCCCACGCCGAGCCATCCGCCTTGATGGCCAGCGTATGCCCGCCTCCCGCGGAGACGTCCGCGCGCTCCACCAGCACCCGCGCCGACGTGGGCACGAGCTTCATGAAGTAGGTCCCATCCCCCACCTGCCCTTCGCTGTTCGAGCCCCAGGCCCACACCTCGCCGTTGCCCTTCACCGCCACCGAGTGCTGTCCTCCTCCCGCGGCCACGCCCTTCACCTGCGTGAGCCCAGGCACCTGGAACGGAGACAACCGTTGCGTCTGGGTTCCATCCCCCAACTGCGCCCGGACGTTGCTGCCCCAGGCCCACACGGAGCCGTCCACCTTCAACGCCACCGAGTGCTGACCTCCCCCCGTCACCGCGACGACCTCGGTCAGCCCAGGTATCTGCGCGGGCGTGGGGCTCGACACGAGGGTGCCCAGACCCAGCTGGCCCGCATCGTTCTTCCCCCAGCTCCACACCGTCCCATCCATCTTGAGGACGAGCGAGTGGGAGCCTCCGCCCGACAGCGCCACCACCCCGGTCATCCCAGGCAACGAGCCCGGGAGCGAGCGGCCCACGAGGTCGCCCGTGCCGAGCTGTCCATCCACGTTGCCGCCCCACGTCCACAGCCGCCCATCGGCCGTCAGCGCGAGCGAGTGCACGTTGCCCGCGGCAATCTCCTTCACCCCCGTCAGCCCCTGCACCTGTACGGGGGTCAGCCGCCGCGTCGCCGTTCCATCCCCCAGCTGCCCCGCCGCGTTGAGCCCCCAGGCCCACACCGTCCCGTCCGCCTTCAGCACCATCGAGTGGGAGAAGCCCGCGGCGATGGACACCACGTTGGTCAGCCCTGGCACCGGCGCGGGCACCGCGCGCGACACCGTGGTTCCATCCCCCAGCTGTCCATTCGTGTTGGCGCCCCATGCCCACACCGTCCCGTCCGACTTGAGCGCCAGCGAGTGCAGCTCTCCCGCGCCAATGGCGGTGATGCTGAACAAGCGCCAGACCCGCGCCGGCATCGGGTTCTGCCGCATCGAGCCGGTGCCGAGCTGGCCATAGTTGTTGCCACCCCAGCTCCACACCGTCCCGTCCGCTTTCAACACCAGGGTGTGGTGACGCCCGGCCAGCACCGTCCCTTGCCGTGAAGCCCCCTCGGCGGCACGGACTGAGCCCAGCGTTTCGGGCGCGGCGAAGTCCTCCGGCCCCGCGCAAGCCACGAGACACAGCACACACAACCACCAGCGCCAGACAGCCACGGCGGACTGACTTCGCACACGGTTCATGTTCCCCCCTCGGTTCAGCTCGAGGCGGACAGAGAAACACCAGACACACGCGCCAGACAAGCCGCGCCCCGGCGTGTCTGGCTTCAATCCCTCGCACGGCCCTGTCAGCCCTCGGTGACACGACGCACCCGCACCCACGGAAGCCAGGTCAGCGCCGACCTCATGTCCGGTGTGAGGCACGACGCGGCGCAACGACATACGATGGAGGCGCATGGCATCCAGCCCGTCCTCCACCGCGCGCAGGCGCGTCCCCTTCTCCGGGCTCTGGCTCGAGGGTTTCCGCGTGGCGCCTGTCGCGCAGGGTGCGCTGCTCACCGGGGGCAGGGCCTCGCATCCGGACGGGAGAGGCGTCAGGTCCCGGTCCTCGACGACCGCCGCGCTCTGGGACACCGCCCGAGAGGAGTGGTTGGAGGTCCCGCCCCTGCCCGAGCCCCGTGACGACCACGCGGCGGTGACGCTCCCCGACGGGCGGGTGTTGCTCATCGGCGGAAGGGACGACCAGACGATGGAGCTGGCCTCCACCCGGTTCTGGGAGCCCGGCCCCCGGCGCTTCGTTCCGGGGCCACCGCTGCTCACGGCGCGCTCGAGGCCCACCGCCGTGGTGCTGCGCGACGGCGCGGTGCTGGTGCTGGGGTCGGACCATGACCACGACATCGAACGAGGCACTCGCGCGGAGCTGCTGCGCCCCGGCTCCGAGGCCTGGGAGCCCGCGGGCCAGACGGTGCGCCTGTTCCACGTCGGCCCCGTGTGTGTGAGCGGCGAGCACGTCATCATCGCGGGCGGGCGCGACAACGGCATGGGGTTCGCCGTCATCGACGGGCAACACCTGGCGCCGCCGCTCGACCGGAACACCGAGGTCTGGGAGCCCGAGGGCCGAACGTGGAGCACCACGCCCCATCCGCTCAACGAGTCGCGGGACGAAGCCTCCGGCGTCACGCTCCGCGATGGCCGCGTCCTCGTGGTGGGAGGCTGGCTGGGCGGAGAGACGCTCGCGAGCGCCGAGGTCTTCGACCCACGGACGCGGCGGTGGAGCGCGACGGGGAGCCTGGACATCGCCCGCTCTGGCTTCGCGCTCATCGCGCTGCCGGATGGACGCGCCGCGGTGCTGGGCGGGATTCGCTCCAACCCCTCCGAAGAGACCAGCGCCGTGGAGCTGTGGGACCCGGCCACGGGCACCTGGGCTCCTGGCATGCCGCTGGCGGTGGCTCGCGCGGGGCACCAGCTGGTCGACCTGGGCCACGGCGCGTTCCTGGTGGTGGGCACCTCGCGAGTGACGCAGGACGGCTCGCTGGAGACGACCTCCGAGGTCTGGCTGCCCTGAACTTCCCCCGACGTACGTCTTCCCCCCGACGGAGAAAACCGGATGGACAACCCGGAGCTGGCTCGCATTCCAGGCGTCAACCCCCACGTTCCCGATGCGGCCCGCATCTACGACTATGCCCTGGGCGGCACGCACCACTTCGAGGTGGACCGCCAGGCCGCTGAGTTCATGTTCTCGCTGGTGCCTTCCACCCGGAAGTGGGTGCGCATGTTGCGAGGCTGTCTGCGCACCGCGGCCCAGCGCCTGTCCGCCGGCGGCTATCACCACTGGGTGGACTTCGCGTCGGGCCTGCCCACGAGCGACCACGTCCACTCGGTGCTCCCCCACGCCAAGGTGCTCTACAGCGACATCAACCCGCTCACCATCACCACCGGCAAGCACCTGCTGGGCGACAATCCCCACACGCGCTACCTGGAATGCGACATCCGCAACGCGGGCGAGTTCCTGCACCGGCCCGACGTCCGCGAGTTCCTGGATGGAGAGCGGCGCGTGGCCTTCGGCGCCAACGCCATCACCGTGTTCCTCTCCGCCGAGGAGAACCGCAAGTTCTTCATGGACCTGTACGAGTGGGCCGCGCCCGGCTCCAAGCTCTTCGCCACCTTCGAGACCAAGGCCCCGGGGCTGAGCACGCCCAAGTGGGAGCAGTTCGTGGGCATGTTCCAGCGGATGGGTGAGTCCTTCCACCTCTACTCGCTGCGCGAGTACCTGGACATGTGCGGCCCCTGGACGCCCGGGCCCGGGGGCGTGACGACGGTGCGCGAGTTCCTGGGCCTCCCCCTGGGCCACGTCACCGAGGAGGACCGAGAGGGCGTCGGCATCGAGTTCTACTCCGTCATCCTCGAGAAGCGCTGAGCCCGCGCGTCTTCCGGCCTCCTACTTGGGCGGCCGGAAGACATACTGGAAGATGGGCGCGTCCACGGCCGGCGGGTACTGCGCGTCCAGGAACGCGAAGTAGGCATGACCGGCGATGAGTGAGTCCTGGAGGCTGTCGTAGAGCACGCTCACCTGCGTGGCCCGGCCCGTCGCATCCACCTGGACCTGCATCTTGAGGTTGCCCTTGAGGTCCGGCTGCTCCTTGAGCCGCTCCATGTAGAGCGCCACCAGGCCCAAGGACACACGGCTGTAGATTTTGTCCTGCGGGCCCTTGGCCGGCGTCGCGGGGAGACGGAAGCGGCGCACCAGCTCCGCGGCCTCGGCCTCGGCCTCCGGCACCTTGCGCTCCGGCGCCGTGGCCGCGGCGCGATAGGACACCAGCGCGTCCTTCCACCGCTCCTGCTTCACGCACAGCCGGGCCCGGCGCACGTGGATGTCGGAGCGCTCCGGTGCACGCTCCGAGGCACGCACCAGGAAGCCCTCGCTGGCGGCGGCGTCACCGCGCGCGTCGGCCAGCTCCGAGAGCCGGAGCATGGGCTGCGCGTCCTTCAGCTCCACCTCGACGAGGCGGCCCAACGCCTTCTCCTCGTCCTCCGCGCGGCCCAGCTCCGCGTAGACCCGCGCGAGCAGCGCCAGGGGCACGGGGTCCGCGCCCCCCAGCTCCACGTACCGCTCCAGCGAGCGCGCGGCCTTGTCCTTCTCCGACGCCGCGAGCCACAGGTCCGCCTGGAGCCGGTGGGCCTCGCGGTCCGAGGGCTTGAGCGCCACCAGTTTCTCTCCCGCGACCGCCGCCGCGCTCACGTCCTTGGCGGCCTGGGCCAGCGAGGCGAGCTTGCGCAGGGCCTCGGGCTGCTCCAGCCAGACATCCACCGAACGCACCAGCTCCGCGCGGGCCTCCGCCTCGCGCCCCGGCAACCCGGCCAGCAACAGCCCCAACGCGGTGCGCGTCTGGGGCACGTCCAACATCGCCAGGGATTCGCGCAGCCGCGCCTCCGCGTCGCCGGACTTGCCCTCCGCCTGCAACAGCAAGCCTTCGCCCCAGAGCGCGGGAGCGAAGTCGGGCGAGACGCGCCGCGCGGTGGCCAGCGGCCCACGCGCCTCCGCGAGCAGTCCCCAGCGGATGTAGATGAGCCCCATGCCCAGGTGCGGCCAGGGGTTCTCCGGCTCGAGCGTGGACAGGGCCTTGAGCTCGTTCCAGCACGTGTCCGCGGGGAACGCGAGCCACGCGCGGTAGACGCGAGGCATCAGGTCCTTGGGCCGGGCGCGCCCCTGCTCTTCCAGCTCGCTGTCGAGCACCCGCAACGTGCCGCGCACGCGGGCGGTCTCCACCCGCCGCAGCATGCCCATGACTTCGCTCGCGGGAGGCAGCGAGGCCCTGCCGTTTCCCGCGCCGGCCGGAACGGCCCACGTCAGGAGTAGCAACAGCAGCACACGAGGCAGGAGGTGGGGCGCCATGGAGTCGCGCGGAAGATACCAGACGCCCTCGCGAGGGAAGCCTCGGGAGTAGGCCCACCTGCCTGCTCCCTTGGCGCCCCCTCGTGGTCACTCCTGCCCCAGGGGCACCCGCTGATCCGCGCCGAGCGGACCTCGAGCCGCTCCGGAGCACCAGGCCCGGAGCGGCCCTTCACGACGAGCCGAGCCTCAGTTGATCTCGATGCGGCACTGCGAGTTGCAGCCGTCGTTGTTCGCGGTGTTGCCGTCGTCGCACTCCTCGTTGGCGGGAGCGTCCGACTGCACCTTGCCGTCGCCGCAGCGCGGGCCCCACACGCAGCCACGGCTGCACTGACCGTAGCCACCGGCGTTGACGCCGTCATCGCACTCCTCACCCTCGTCAATCACGTTGTTGCCGCAGGTGGCACGGCACTCGGTGCGACGGGTGATGAAGTTGTTGAGCGTCAGGCGGTACGAGGACTGCGTCGTGTGGCGCTCGGCCTGGAACACGACGACCTCGTAGATGCGGCCCACCTGGAGACCCAGGTCCGCCGCCTTGGTCGACAGCGTGAGGGACGCGCTCTCCGCGCCGTGGACACCGCCCAGGTCGACCGCGAGCTTGCCGTTGATGAACACCCAGACGTCGTCGTCACCGCGGAAGGAGAGGACCTCGGTGCCCTTGTACTCGAACCAGTAGCGCGCCTCGCTGGTGAAGTGGAAGTTGCGCGCCGTCCCGTTGTTGTCGTTGCGCTTCTGCTCCTTGCCCTCGGTCACCCACGTTCCCTGCAGGGTGTCGAGCGGGAAGAAGTCCTGGTCGTCGAACACGTACGAGCCATTGGACTGGCGCACCAGGTCCAGCGTCCCGACGACGGTCCGGTTGACGGTGGGGTCGTCGGTGTACCACTGCTCGAACAAGGTCCGGCCGTTCGTGGTCGACAGCGACAGGTCGGTTCCATCCTTCGCGTAGTCGGGCTTGCCACCCGGGTACGTCTTGCCTTTGATGGTCTTCGTCAGGTCCGCCTTGACGATGCCGCGCTCGGACTGGCCATTCTTGTTCTGGAAGTCCGCGTGGCCCCCCGTCCAGGGGAACCCGATGAAGTCACGGAACACGGCGGGGATGACCACTCGCGCGGGCGGCTCGCTCTCGATGAGCTTGCACACGAAGCCCTCCTCGAGCTTGCACGTCGACGAGCACCCGTCGTTGGAGCGGACGTTGCCGTCGTCGCACTCCTCGGCCGTGCTTCCGGGCAGCATCACGCCGTCGCCGCAGGTGGCCGTGCAGGTGCCGTTGGTGCACTGGGGCTCGCGCTTGCAGAACGGCGAGCAGCCATCACCCATGTCCTTGTTGCCGTCGTCGCACTCCTCGGTGCCTTCGACGATCTTGTCGCCGCAGGTCGTCTTCGTGCACGCCGCGCCCACCGTCGGGCACTTCCAACCTTCCTCCAGCCGGCACGTCGAGCTGCAACCATCGCCGTTGGTGACGTTGCCGTCCTCGCACTCCTCCTCGCCGACCTTGATGCCGTCGTTGCACTGGGCCGCGTGGCAGCGCCCACCAGAGGAGGGGCAGTTCCACCCAGGCTCCACCTTGCACGTCGCGCTGCAGCCGTCGCCCGACGTCACGTTGCGGTCATCACACTCCTCGTCGGCTTCCTTGCGGCCGTTGCCACAGCCCTCCAGCTTCACGCACGGCCGGCCCACCACTTCGCAGGACCAGCCGGACTCCACCGTCTTGCAGTCCGCGGAGCACCCGTCGCCGTCCGTCTTGTTGCCGTCATCACACGCTTCGGCCGTCTGACGAAGGCTGTCGCCACAGGTGTCCGTCGAGCACGGTCCCCCATCACACGTCACTGAACCATCGGGGCCGTCGCCGCCGCCATCCGGCTTGCCAGCACCACCTCCGCCGTCTCCACAAGAGAACGACACAATCGAGAAGAGAAGAGATGCGAGTACGAGACTCGCGAGCCGCTTTCCAACCAAGGGGACGGTCGCCATGATTCCGAATGCTGGAATTGCTCGCGGTGCGTGTCAACGCAGTTGCGCAAGGCTCTGTTCGCACCCTCCGTGAAAGTCCAGGGGACACACAGATGTGAAGGAAGGTTGGACTGAATCAGCTCAGTACGTATCGCCGGCCCACATCCGCATCCATGTGCGCCGCACTCCGAAGGGCGGCCCTCCGAGGCCGAAACCCGCCGGGTTCTGGACTGTTATCAGGATGTCTCAGAACGCGGTGTTGCGCAGGTATTGCGCATAGAACCGGACAGCGTCGAGGTAGGTCGGCACGGCGATGCGTTCGTCCTGGCCATGAACCCGCGCCAGGTCCTCACGCTGCAAGTGGACGGGAAAGAAGCGATAGATGTTGTCGCTCAGACCCACGAAGTGGCGTGAGTCCGTGGCGGCCACATTGAGGTAGGGCGACACGACCACCTGGGGGAACACCTGGCGCACCGAGCGCTCCAACTGGCGCCAGGAGTCGGAGTGGGTGGGAGACACGGGCGAAGGCTCGCTCTGGAAGGCCAGCGTGCCCACCTCCACGCGGGAGTCGTCCACCGTCTTGCGCACATGCGCCAGCACGCCCTCCACGCTGTCGCCGGGGAGGATGCGGAAGTTCACCACCGCGCGCGCGTCCGAGGGCAGGACGTTGTCCTTCACGCCGCCCTCGAACACCGTGACGGCGGTGGTTGTACGCACCGCCGCGTTGGTGGTGGGCTTGGCCGCCAGCTGCTTCACCACCAACGGCTCGGTGAGCCACAGGTTGGCGAAGAGCAGCCTCATGCCGAAGCCCATCTCGGGCCCCACCCATTCGAACAGCTCACGGCTGCCCCCCGCGAGCCGGGCGGGCATGGGTGTCGCCTCCAGCTTCGACACGGCCCGCGCCAGGGTGCCCACGGCGGTGCTCGGCGGAGGCATGGAGGAATGTCCCCCCTCCCCCTTCACCTTGAGCTCCACGCTGACAAAGCCCTTCTCGGATGTCCCCACCAGCGCCACCGGCGCGGCGACTCCCGGCACGGTGCCGGACATGATGACGCCGCCCTCATCCAGCACGGACTCCAGCCGGACGCCCCGCTCCTTCAGCAGCGCCGCGATGGCCACCGCGCCCTCCTGTCCTCCCACCTCCTCGTCCCCGCCAAAGGCAAACAGCACCGTCCGCCGGGGCCGCTCCCCCGCGGCGAGCAACGC
The DNA here is from genome assembly GCF_037414475.1 of Myxococcus stipitatus. Next base: position 1,147,972 of record NZ_CP147913.1, read on the forward strand.
CTCCACCGCCTCGAGCTGGGCCAGCACGCTGCCCTTGTCGTCGAGCGCGCCTCGCCCCCACACATGCCCCTCCGCCACCACACCCGCGAAGGGCGGGTGGACCCACGCGGACTCAGTCACAGGCGTCACGGGCACCACGTCCAGGTGCCCCATCAACAGCACGGGCCGGGTCGACATGTCCGTCCCTTCCCACGTGTAGAGCACCGAGTGCCGGCCCACCGGCTCGCGCTTCAGCGAGGCATGGACGCGGGGGAAGTGCTCCCGCAGGTAGACATGGAGCGCGTCGAAGGCCGCGTCGTCCGCGGGCTGCCCCTCGGACGCGGCCACCGTCTTCAGCCTCAGCGCCCCGGCGAGCCTCGCCGACGCCGCCTCCGCGTCCACCACCAGCGGGGCTCCCGCCTCCGGCGCCACCTGCCGTGACGTGAATGCCACCGTGCGGACCACCAGCACCGCCGCCACGGCAATGACCCCAAGGGCCAGGGACAAGAACAGTCGTTTCATTCGCAAGTGCGCCCACGGTATCAAAGGCGCACCCCGCAGCGGCCGAAACGTCCACTCCCGGTCTGCCGGATTCTCGGACTGTGAGACGTTCCGCGCGCGCGTGTCACCTGACAATCACATCCAACACCGTTATACATTTCCAACACAGGTTTGTCAGACTTTACCGTATAGTCTTAAGAAGCTAGTTCCAAGAGGTGTGCAGTGAAGACTCGACTCATGACGCAGTGGCAGTGTGTCCTCGCGGTGGGTGTGGGGACGCTGCTTGGGGGATGCGGCAAGGGGGACGAAGGTCCGGGGCTCCCGGGGCAACCTTCCTCCGTGGAAGCGCAGGCGGCGGATGCGCAGGCGCTCGTGACGTGGAGGCCGCCGAGCAGTGATGGTGGCCACCCCTTGCTTTACTACATCGTGAAATGTGAGCCCACGTGTGGTGGCGCCATCGTCAGCGCGGGCGACCATCAGGCCACGGTGCTGGGGCTCAACAACGGCTTTCAATATCTCTTCAAGGTCTCCGCGGTGAACGCGCGGGGCGAAGGAGAGTCGTCCGTCCCGTCGGAGTCGGTGATGCCGCTTGCGGGGCTGTCCATCCGCAATCCCACGGTGCCGGGCCAGCCGCGCTCGGTCCGCGCGACGGCGGGCAATGGACAGGCGTACGTGAGCTGGCTTGCGCCGGCGAGCTTCGGCGGGCGCCCGTTGCAGCGCTATGTCATCACCGCGGAGCCCGGGGGCCGGTCGGTGACGGTGGACGCTCCGGCGGCGAGCGTGAACATCCCGGACCTGGCCAACAACAAGCCGCACTCCTTCACGGTGCGGGCCGTCAACGAGATGGGCGAGGGCCCTTCCGTGTCCGCCGGTTCCGTGACGCCGCGGGCCGGGGGCGCGCCCTCCCAATGGGTGTCCGGCTACTACGTGGGCTATCAGCGCGGCCTGTTGCCCGTGGAGTCGGTGGACTTCTCCGGCATGACCCACCTGATGGTGGGCCGTGTGCGCCCGCGGTTCGACGGGACGCTGTTCTCGGACTTCGACGTCACGACCTACGAAGGCCCCATCATGGCGAAGGCGCTGGCGACGCGGGCGCGCGAGGCGGGGCGCAAGTCGCTCTTGATGATTGGCGGCTTCGGTGAGCACGACGGCTTCGTGTCGGCGTCCACGGGAGACAGCCGCATCGTGTTCGTGCGCGAGCTGCTCAAGCTCATGGACGAGCTGGGCTACGACGGCCTGGACCTGGACTGGGAGCCCATCAACCTGCCGCCCGCGGGCAATGACGGCGAGCTGCTCCTGGCGCTCCTGGATGACCTGCGCGCGGCGCGTCCGGACATCCTCCTCACGGTGCCGGTGGGCTGGCTCAACGCCAACTTCGGGATGCCCGCGCAGGAGGCGGAGTTCATGGCCCAGCTGGCCGCGCGCGTCGACCAGCTCAACATCATGTCCTACAAGATGAGCGGCAACTGGGGCAGCTGGGAGAGCTGGCACTCCAGCCCGCTCAAGGATGACTCCCCGGGCCGCCCCAGCTCCGTCGCCAACTCCGTGGAGGGCTACCTGCGGGCGGGAGTTCCCCCGGGACGGCTGGGCATCGGCATCGGCTTCTTCGGCACCTGCTGGCAGGGCGTCACGGAGCCGCGCACCCCGCTGGACGGGCGGCAGCACGTCTCCGAGGGCCAGAGCGACAACGCGATGAGCTACAGCAACATCATGCAGTCGTACTACGACCCGCACGCGCGCCGCTGGGACGAGAAGGCCGCGTCACCCTATCTCTCGTTCCCGTCCGTGAGCGGGCCCGGCCACTGCAACTACATCTCGTACGAGGATGGTCAGTCCGTCGCGGCCAAGGGCCAGTGGGCGCGCTCCCTGGGACTGGGCGGCACCATCATCTGGACCATCAACCAGGGGCACATCCCCAACGCCCCCGACGGCCGCAAGGACGAGCTGCTGCACCAGGTGAAGCGCTCGTTCCTGGACCCGTGAACCGCGGGTGAGAACAGCCGGGGGCGCGGGAGCCCGAAGCCCCGCGCCCCGAAGCCGCCGTCACGGTGAGGCCTTCCGTGACGGCGACCGTGTTCCTCAGCGCGTCGACTTCGACTGCGCGCCCGCGGCGGCGGGCACCGGGAAGCCGCGCTTGCGCATCAGCGCGTTGATGCCAGCGTCCCGGCCGCGGAAGGAGCGGTAGCCGTCCGCCGGGTCCACCGTGTTGCCCACGGAGAAGACGCTCTTGCGCAGCCGCTCCGCCACCGACTTGTCGTAGGCGCCCTTGCCCTCGGTGAAGGTCTCGAAGGCATCCGCCGTCAGCGTGTCGGACCACAGGTAGCTGTAGTAGCCCGCAGAGTACCCGTCGCCCGCGAAGACGTGGCCGAACTGCGGCGTGCGGTGGCGCATGACGATTTCCTTCGGCATGCCCAGCGCCTTGAGCGTGTCGCGCTCGAAGGCGTCCGCGTCGATGGGCTTGTCACCCGCCAGGTGCAGCTTCATGTCCACCAGCGCGGACGACAGGTACTCCACCGTGGCGAAGCCGTTGTTGAACGTCGCCGCCTTCTCGATGCGCGTCACGAGCGCCTGGGGGATGGGCTTGCCCGTCTGGAAGTGCAGCGCGAAGGTGTTGAGCACCTCGGGCGTGGACAGCCAGTGCTCCAACAGCTGCGAGGGGAACTCCACGTAGTCGCGCGCCACGCTGGTCCCCGCCAGCGACGGGTACGTCACGGACGAGCTGAGGCCGTGCAGCGCGTGGCCGAACTCGTGGAACAGCGTGGTGGCGTCCTCCCACGAGATGAGCACCGCCTCACCCGGAGCGCCCTTCACGAAGTTGGAGTTGTTGGAGACGATGGTCGTCACGTCGCCCCGGAAGCGCTCCTGGGGACGGTACGCGTTCATCCACGCTCCCGAGCGCTTGCCCGGACGCGCGTACGGGTCGAAGTACCACAGGCCCACGAGGCGGCCGGAGTCGCGGTCCTTCACCTCCCATACCCGCACGTCGGGGTGGAAGACGGGCACGTCCGACACCTGCGTGAAGGTGAAGCCGAACAGCTCGCCGGCCACCCAGAACATGCCCTCGCGCAGCTTCTCCAACTGCAGGTAGGGCTTCACCTCGTTCTGGTCCAGGTCGTACTTCGCCTTGCGGACCTTCTCCGCGTAGTAGCGGTAGTCCCACGGTTCAATCTTCAGCTTCGCGCGCTCCTTGTCGGCCACCTTCTGCATGTCCGCCACCTCTTCGCGGACGCGGGCCACGGCGGGCTTCCACACCGCCTCCATCAGCTCCATGGCGCGCTCGGGCGTGCGGGCCATGGCGTTCTCCAGACGCCAGTGCGCGTGCGTGGGGTAGCCCAGCAGCCTGGCGCGCTCGGCGCGCAGCTTCAGCACCTCCGAGATGATGGCGTTGTTGTCGCGCGCGTCCCCGTTGTCGCCGCGGTTGACGTAGTTGCGCCAGACCTTCTCGCGCAAGTCGCGGCGGGACGAGTACGTGAGGAACGGCTCCATGGAGGAGCGCGTGTTGGTGATGACCCACTTGCCCTTCAGGCCCCGGGACTCGGCCGCGGCGGCGGCGCCCGCGCGCACGGAGTCCGGCAGGCCCGCCAGGTCCGCCTCGTTCTCCAGGACGACGGTGTAGCCTTCCTCGTCGCCCAGCACGTTCTGGCCGAAGGACGTGTACAGCGACGCCAGCCGCTGGTTGATGGCCGCCAGGCGCTGCTTCGCGGCGGCGTCCAGCTTGGCGCCGGAGCGCACGAAGCGCGTGTACTGCACCCACGCCAGCCGCTGCTGCTCGGGCGTCAGCTTCGCCTTCTCCGGCGACTGGTAGACGGCCTCGATGCGGCGGAAGAGGGCCTCGTTCTGGGTGATTTCGTCGTCGAAGGCCGCGAACCGGGGCGCCATCTCCCGCTCCACCACCTGGAACTCGGGGCTGCTCAGCGACGAGCCCCAGATGCCATAGAGCGTCTCCACGTTGGCGTACGCCCGGCCCGCGTCTTCCATGGCGGCCAGCGTGTTCTCGAAGGTGGGGGCCTCGGGGTTGTTCGCGATGGCGGCCAGCTCCGCGCGCATCGCGTCCATGGCGGCCTCGATGGCGGGCTTGAACTCAGCGACCTTCACCTGGTCGAACGGCGGCACGCCGCCATGGGGACCGGACCACTTCGCCAGCAGGGGGCTCACCGGCGCCACCGGCGCGGCGGGGGCCTCCGGGGCGGGCGCCGCCGCGGCGGCTTCGGGACGGGGCTCGGGGGACGTCGTCGCACAACCGGAGGTGACAAGGGCAGCCACGCCGGCTCCTGCGATGAAGAGATTGCGCATGAAAAGTGGTTCTCCCGACGAAAGGGGGTGTGCACCAAAGCACGGAATCGCGGCGCCCAACACGTTCCGCGGCCCGGCTCTTCCCGACCGCCGACAGACGCCCCCCGGTCCAGGGGAGCGCCCCTTCCATTGGGGCTAGAGCACGCTCCCACCGCCGGGGCGACTCCCGGTGCGCACCGAGGAGAGCCCCATGTGGAAAGCCCCGAGCAGGCGCCTGGCCAGGCCTTGGCTGCCCGCGTTGAGGCTCCTCATGCTGCTGCTGGCGTCCCGCGCGGGGGCGGACTGGAAGCTGGAGTACAGCGCCCCCACCCCGCTCTTCCTGGACCGCAGCTACATCTTCGTCTCCCCCAACCGCATCCACCGAGTGGGCGACCCCGAGTCCCCCGAGCGCCTGCTCTTCGAGGCGCAGATTGCCCCCAACCTCTTCTTCCCCCAGTTGCACATCGGCAGCCTGAAGGGCCCGTCCGGAGAATGGTTCCTCTCGGCGATCTTCACCCCGTATATCCGGCTACGACTGGTGGACCTGGAAAGCAGGCCAGTCATCCCGCCGTCCTACATCCCCAAGCTCACGTTCCAGGTGGCGCACCTGCGCCGGCTGAAGGACCTCCCGGGCCGGGCGCGTCCGGGGCGGGGGCTGGTGCTCGCGGCCAACCTCATCCTGGGGCATCACTCCAACGGGCAGAACGGGTGTTTCTTCTCGAACCAGACGGGGGTGGACCCGAACTGTGAGCCAGAGGAGGGCGAGCTGCCGCTCAACGAGGTGACGGGCAGCTTCTCCACCAACTTCGTGCGCGGGGAGTTGCATGGGCAGTACGCGTTCTCAGTGGACCGCGGGCTGGACAATGCGTGGCTCGTGGGCGGCGGCTCGTTCCTGGAGTTCAACCTCTCGATGGGGCCGGGAGGAATCACGAACCAGCAGCGGCGCGTCTACGGGGATGGGAGCGGAGGGTTCAACGCACGGGCCGAACGCATCTGGAGGCAGCATCGCTTCCGGGGAGAGGCCTCGCTGTCGGTGCCCTTCGGGGAGACGCCGCATCAGCGGGCCTCGGTGAGCGTCGAGGTCGCGGCGCATCCCTACTGGGGCGCGGGCTTCGGCGTCTTCGCGCGCTTCTTCCACGGGCAGGACTACTACAACATCCTCTTCCTGGAGAAGGTGAGCCTGTGGCAGTTCGGGCTCGTGTTCGAGGTGTCTCCGGCCGCTCGCCTGAGGCTCGAGGGAGTGGATGAGAACTGCGAGTACGCCGAGCCACGATGAGGGCCCCAGGTGTGCCATCCTCGCGCCCGCGCGAACGGTCCGCCTCCAGCGGATGTCCCCGCGAACGAACATGAACGCACCGAGCTCGCTGAAGGACCGCATCCAGAACACCGACCTGCTCGCCAAGGTGGTCCCCGTCGAGGAGGCGGTGAAGCACGTCGTGGATGGGAACACGGTGGCCATCAGCGGCTTCACCAAGTCCGGGGAGCCCAAGACGTTCTTCCCCGCCCTGGCCGCGCACCTGGCCCGGTCCGCGCCGCAGACGCGCCTGACGCTGCTGTCGGGGGCCTCGCTCTCCGAGGACGTGGAGGGGCCCATGGCGCCCTTCATCCGCAAGCGCGGGCCGTACATGTCCTCGTCCGCGTCGCGCCGGCGCATCCACGCGGGAGAGATGGACTTCACGGACGTCCACCTGTCCGCCTTCGCGCGCAACCTGATGTATGGCTTCTACGGGGACATCGACGTGGCGGTGGTGGAGGTGTCGCGCATCCGGCCCAACGGCAGCGTCATCCTCACGTCGTCGGTGGGCATCAGCGCGGAGGCGCTCACCCGCGCGAAGAAGATCATCCTCGAGGTGAACACCTCGGTGCCGGACTACACGGGCTATCACGACATCGTCCTGCCCACGGTGCATCCCCACGTGGGTTGGCCCCTGCCGTTGTTGAACGTGCGGGACCGCATCGGCAATCCGTACGTGGAGATAGACCTGAGCCGGGTGGTGGCGGTGGTGGAGTCACGGACGCCGGACCATCCGGTGCCCTTCAAGGCGGCGAACGCCACGGACCGGCGCATCGCGCAGAACGTGGTCGACTTCCTGCTGCGCTGCCGGGATGAGTTCCAGTGGGGCAAGCGCCTGCCACCCATCCAGTCCGGCGTGGGCAACGTGGCCAACGCCATCATCGGTGAGCTGTATGCGTCACCGTTCCAGAAGATTCGATTCTGGACCGAGGTGTTCCAGGACGGGATGCTGCGCTACGTGGAGGACGACGCGAAGTTCGAGTACGCGTCCGCCACGGCCGTGTCCTTCTCCGCCGAGGGGCGCCAGAAGTTCCTGCAGATGTTCGAGCGATGCCGGGAGCGGCTGGTGTTGCGGCCGATGTGGCTGTCGAACAGCCCCGAAATCATCTCGCGCCTCTTCGTCATCGCGATGAACACGCCCATCGAGGTGGACATCTACGGGCACGTCAACTCGACGCACATCGACGGCTCGCGCATCGTCAACGGGCTGGGCGGCTCCGGGGACTTCTTCCGGAATGCGTACCTGAGCATCGTGCACACGCCTTCGGTGCGGAAGTTGAAGGACGGCCGCACGGTGAGCTGTGTCATGCCGTACGTGCGGCACATCGACCACACGGAGCACGACATCAAGTGCGTCGTCACGGAGCATGGGTATGCGCGCAACATGGACATCCGTTCGCCCCGGCGGCGCGCGGTGGACATCATCGACCAGTGCGCGCATCCATACTTCCGGCCGCTGCTGCATGCGTACCTCGACATGGCGGGGCCGGGGGATGAGCCTCGGGCGACGGACATGAAGGTTCTCGAGGGCTGGTGGCGGGAGTACGACGCCGCGTGCCGCACCTTCCCTGGCGAGTCCGACCCGGAATGACGAAGGACGACGGCAAGGCGCCTCCGCCTGGGCCCGGAGAGCCTCCGGGCACGGGGGACTCGGGGACAGTGCGGACTCAAGGGCCGAGGGTGTCCGCTGGAGGGCCCGAGGGCAGTGCACACGAGAAGGTGGCACCTCGGAGGCCGACGCGGCCCGATATGGGTGAGCGCAACGGACGAGAGCCCTGCCCTCCCGAGGTCGCGGAGAAACTTCGCGAGCTGGACCACCTGCGCAGGACGGGGCGCTACGCATCGGCGCTCGCGTTGGCGCTCGCGCTCGCGGAAGCCCATCCGCGTCTGGCGCGTGTGCTGATGGACGTGGCGATGACGATAGGCATCTGGGGCGGTGCGCCTTCGGAGGCCCTGCCGTGGTTCGAGCGCGCGCTGGAGCTGGCGCCGGGACACCGAACGACTCGGCTCCACCGGGCATTGTGCCTGGCTCGGCTCGGCCGCCATGCGGAGGCGGTGGCGGAGTTCGACGCGCTGGTGGAGGGGGGCTACCGGAAGGCGCTCGTGCTCCACATGAAGCGGGCGGAGTCGTTGGAGGTGCTTGGGCGTCACGCGGAGGCGGAGCAGGACTGGACGCTCGCGCTCGCGGAGGACTCCGACAACCCGTGGCTCCTCCAGCAGCGGGCGACCGCGCGAACCCGGCTGGGACGCGGAGCCGAGGCGCTCGAGGACCTGACGGACGCGCTGGCGCTCCAGCAGGGCGAACAGGTCGACCCGGAGCTGCTCCATGAGCGCGGGCTCTTGCGTGCGCAACTGGGTGATGTCGAGGGGGCCCGCACGGACTTCCAGGCCGGACTCGCGGCGCTGCGCCGAGGCGACCCACCGGATCTTCCCGAGGCACTTCGCGCGGCACTTCGAGCACTCTCGTAGGCCGTCCCATGTGCGTCACGAGGCGCATCCTGAGATAAACCACTGAATCGACTTGACTGGTTGCACGTCTCGGGTCGGGCCATTACCTTCCAGACACCAGTCAATTCGAAATGAAGGTTACACTACTCTCCGGAGCCCGCATGCCGTCGCCCATCGCCCTCGTCGCCGCGCCGTCGAACCTGGGACTCAGCCGCCCTGGTGGAAGAGTGCCGCGCGTGGACCTGCTCCCGGAGGCACTGCTGGAGGCGGGGCTCGGACTACGGCTCGGGGCGCAGGTGGCGCACACCGTTCTGCCCGGACCGTATGAGCCCGAGGTGGATGTGGAGACCCGGGTCCGCAATCCTCGAGGCATCGCGGCGATGAGCCTTCGGCTCGCGGACGTGGTGGAGCACCTCGTGCGTGCGAAGCGATTCCCGCTGGTGTTGGGGGGTGACTGCGCCATCTTGTTGGGCTGTCTGCTGGGGCTGAAGCGCACGGGCGAACACCACGGGCTTGCGTTCATGGACGGCCACACGGACTTCTGGCCTCCCGAAGCCTCGTCGACCGGCGGCGTGGCGGGCATGGACTTGTGGTTCGCCTCGGGCCGAGGTCCTTCGGTGTTGTCGAACCTGGAAGGAAGAGGCCCTCTGGTGCGGGATGCGGACGTGGCCGTGCTTGGGGTCAGGGACCCGGAGCACTGGGGCGCGAAGGTCTCCGCCGAGCACGTTCGCGACACCGCCATGGCGTGGTTGGACCTGGGCGCCTTGCGCCGTGAGGGCATCGCGGCGGGGGCGGAGCAGGCGCTCGCGCGATTCCGGTCCAAGGGTGTCCAAGGGTTCTGGATGCATCTGGACGTGGACGTCATGGACGACGCGGTGATGCCCGCTGTCGACTCCCGGCAGCCGGATGGGCTGCGCGTGGATGAGTTGGGTGAGCTGGTGGCGCGGCTCGTGGGTTCAGGGATGGCGGTGGGGATGGACGTCACCATCTACGACCCGAGCCTGGACCCCGAGCGGCATGCGGCGCGGGCGTTGGTGGACACGCTGGTCAAGGGACTGGGGGCCCTGGTGCCTTCAGCGGGGACGCGGTAGGTCCTCGTCATGGCCGACGCGCGCAGCCCCGGGCTCCCCACGGATGTCGTGCTGTTGCTCGACTTCGTCAACACGTTGGACGTGGAGAAGCTGACCGACGCGGTGCCTACCGCGGAGTCCTTCGCGTCGTGGTGCCGCGCCCGGGGGCTGCTGTCGAACGTCGACACGGTCTCAGCCGAGTCCTTCAAGGCCGCCATCGAGGCACGCGAGGCGTTGCGGGCCGTGCTGCTCTCGCACACGGGAGAGCCGCTGCCCGCGTCGGAGCTCCGCACGCTGGAGCGGGTGGCCTCCAACAGTCCGCTCACCGTGGGATTCGGCGGTGATGAGCTCCTGTTGCGCCCCGTGGGTCAGGGTGGATGGAAGGCACTGGGCCACCTGTTCGCCGCGGTCGTCTCCACGCAGAGGGAGGGGCACTGGCTCCGGATGAAGGTCTGCGCGGCGGGGGCGTGCCAGGAAGCGTTCTACGACACGTCGAAGAACCGCTCCGGACGCTGGTGCTCGATGGCCGTGTGCGGCAACCGGACCAAGCTCCAACGATTCCGCTCGGGCGTGCTCAAGTGATGTCCCACTGACTCTCAACACATTCGGCGCTTCTCGATGAGCCTCCTCGCGATTGAATCACTCGCTGGGGGGCACCGCATGTTGATTCGATGGGTGGCACCGCTACTCATGCTCACCACTGTCGCCGGCTGCGCGACAAGTCGAGTCGTGCGGTTGGAAACCGGACGGGACTCCTTCGTCATCACTCCGCGCGAGGAGCCAGGCGCGGAGGTTTCGGAGGCAGAGCTCGACGATGACGAGTTCGAAGAGGCCCTCTCGGCACTCGCGCGGGACGTGCGCCCACTGCGCAATCCCATGCAGCAGGCCAGGGACCTCTTCGGCATTCCATCTCGCAGTGGGGTGTACCGCTATGAGAGCCGTGCCCCTCGGCTGACACCCCAGCGACACGAGGACGCAGACGGCCCGCATCTCCTGGAGTCCTACGCCGACGAGGAACTGACGCGCGCCTATGGTCAGTGGTGCAGGCGGAAGGACCGGCCCGGAGACTGCTTGCGCTTGCTGGAGGAGGGCCCCCTGCTGGCCAGTGACGGCAAGTTCACATGGGCATTTGCCATCGCGATGGACTCCGTGTGGACGGAGACCGCCGAAGCCCTGGAGGACATGACGGACCCCGTCGCGGTCATGTCCACCATCACCGCTGGCGCGACGATGTACCTCATGCTCTGGGCGCTCCCTGAACCGCTCTCGAAGGGCGTGGCGGCGACACTGACGGCTCTTGCCATCGCCTACCTGGGTGTGGACACCGTGTGGCGGCTGCTGGATGGGTGGCTGCCCCTGGTTCGCGAGGTGGAACAGGCGACGACCTACGCACAGCTCAGCGCGGCGGGTGAAGCATATGGGGAGGTGCTCGGAGAGAACGCGGCGCGCGTTTTCGTGATGCTGGCCACGGCCGCGGTTGGCAGCACCGCGGGGCTCGCCGCGAAGGCTGGGAGGTTGCCCGGCTCTGCCCAAGCGGCCCTTGCCGTCGAGACTCAAGCGGGCATCCAGTTCTCCGCCGTGGGTGGAGTGCGGTCCGTCGCGGTGTCAGCGGAGGGCTTCACCATTGCGCTCGCCCCCAACGCCCTGGCCATGGCGAATCAGGGGATGGGGGGAGGCCGAGGAGAGCGCCACCATATCGCCACGAACAAGAATGACATCTCGAGTGCGAGGGGTGGCCCTTGGACACCTGAGTTCCGAAAACTGTTCAGACGAGCAGGAATGGACCTGAAGGACCCCGAAAACATCGTCGAGATCACAGGTCACAAGGGGCCACATCCCCAGAAGTACCATGATACCGTCTACTTGCGCCTTTCGCAGGCGTTGGAGGGCTGCCGTACTGTGATTGCTTGCCAAAAAGCCCTGACGCTCGAACTGCGCAGCCTCGCAAAAGAAGTCCAGACTCCAGGAACGCTTCTCCACAGGCTCGTGACGAAGGGCAAGTAATGCCTTCAAGCAATCAACCATGACAGAGCATTCTCGATACTTCAGGCTCATGCCCGAGATGCTGAGCGGGAAATGGTCCTTGGACGAGCCGCTGAACAGTCAAGGCCACGAAATGGAGGACTGGCGGGAATTCACGTCAGGCCGACCCGCACGCGTATCCGGTCGGCTGTCGATTCCCATCGATGAGCCCGGAAGCCGGTTGGACTACAGCACCGCAGGCGCGTCCATGACGCCCATTGTCCACGTCAAGGTCGCCACCCTCTTCACGGAGTTGGCCCCCAACGACGTGCAACTCATCCCCGTGGACATCAAGGGGTGCCCCGACCAGTACCTCATTCTCGTGGCGACAAAGCTGGTCCGGTGTATCGACGACGAGGCTTCCGAAGAGGTGTTGTATTGGAAGCCCGAGGACGAGCGGCCGGACAAGCTCGGCAAGTACCGCAGCGTCTACGGCATGCGGATCGACCCCACGAAGGTGGGCGGCGTCAAGGTGTTCCGCACCTGGGGGTGGACTGGCGTCCTCATCGTCTCCGAGGACATCAAGGACGCCCTGGAGCGCGCCCACGTCACGGGCGCGGAGTTCGAGGAAGTCTAGTCAGCACTCAGGCCGCGACCACCGTCTCGGGCTCGCGGCGCACCTTCGCGAGCGCGGCCACCACGACCTCCGGCCCCGCGCCCGGCTTGTGCGCGTTCTCGCTCAAGTGCCTGCGCCATGCGCGCGCGCCGGGCAGGCCCTGGAACAACCCCAGCATGTGCCGCGTCACGGAAGAGAGCGGCGCCCCCCGCTGACGGCTCCGCTCGATGTACGGGAGCATCGCCTCGACGACCTCGTGCCGCGCACGAGGCGCCTCCTGCCCCCCGAAGAAGCGACGGTCCGCCTCCGCGAGCAGATAGGGATTCTCATACACGGCGCGGCCAATCATCACCCCGTCCACCTTCGTCAGGTGCTCGGCGGCCGCATCCAACGTCTTGATGCCTCCGTTGATGCTGATGTCCAAGTGCGGCAGCTCCTGCTTGAGCTGATGCACCAGCTCGTAGCGCAGCGGCGGCACGTCGCGGTTCTCCTTCGGACTCAACCCCTGGAGCCACGCCTTGCGCGCATGGACGATGAACCGCGTGCAGCCCTCCGCGGCAATCAACCGCACGAAGCGCTCCAACGTGGGCCACTCCTCCAACTCATCAATGGCGATGCGCGACTTCACCGTCACCGGGATGCGCACCGCCGAGCGCATCGCCGCCACCAACCGCGCGACAAGCTCCGGCTCCGCCATCAAACACGCACCAAAGCGCCCGGACTGCACCCGGTCACTGGGGCACCCCACGTTGAGGTTCACCTCGTCGTAGCCCCACGACTCGGCGATGCGAGCGGCCTCCGCCAGCGCCTCCGGCTCCGAGCCGCCCAACTGGATGGCCACGGGGTGCTCGGCCGGCTCGTAGCCCAGCAGCCGCTCGCGGTCCCCGTGGAGCACCGCCCCCGTGGTCAGCATCTCCGTGTACAGCAGCGTGTGCCGGCTGATTTGACGGTGGAAGTAGCGGCAGTGCCGGTCCGTCCAGTCCATCATCGGCGCGACACACAACGGCATGGGGCGCGAAGGCATCATGAGTCAACCCGAAGGCGGGCCTCGGATATCCCGAGGTCCCCCGCCTGCATCTACCCGGGTTTCCCTCGCGTGCCCACCCCCCAGTGAACCCCAACGGTTAATCTCCCACCGTGCCTCCAAGCCCTCCCCTGCTGGATGACATGGTCCTCTTCTCGGAGGTGGTGTCCTCCGGCGGCCTCACCGCCGCGGCCCAACGTCTGGGCCTGCGCAAGTCCACCGTGAGCCGCCGCCTCTCCGCCCTCGAGGAACGGCTGGGCGTTCGCCTCGTCGAGCGCAACCCGAGACACCTCCGCCTCACCGAGGCCGGCCGCGACTACCTCGCCCACTGCACCCGCCTGGTCTCCGAGGCCCGCGAGGTCAACCGCGCGATGGGTGAATCCCGCGCCACGCCCCAAGGCACCCTGCGCATCGCCACCCTCTCCCTCCTCGGCGAGCTGCTCACCCCGCTCGTCTCCGAGCTGCTCCTGCGCCACCCCCTGCTTCGCGTGGAGCTCTCGCTCGCCGAAGCCCACGTGGACCTCATCGCCCAGGAGTACGACCTGGCGCTGCGCACCGGTCCCCTCGCGGACTCCTCCCTCGTGGCGCGCAAACTGGGACGTCTGCGCACCGGGTACTACGCCAGCCCCGCCTATCTCTCCCGGCACGGCACACCCCGCACACCCGCGGACCTCCAAGCCCACGACTGCGTCCTCCTCGCCGAGCCCGGCACGGATGAGGTCTGGTTCTTCGGCGAAGGACGCGGCGCCAGGAGTGTCCCCGTGTCAGGCCGGCTGCGAGTCCCCAGCGTCCGCGCGGGACAAGCCGCCGCGCGCTCGGGCCTGGGCGTGGTGCGGCTGCCCACGTCCCTTGTCGTCGAGGACATCCGCACCGGCCTGCTCGTCCCCGTGCTCCAGCCCGATACACCTCCAGGCATCCCCGTCTTCGCCGTGTACCCCAGCAGCCGACAACTCCCTCCCAAGGTGCGAGCCTTCCTGACGCTCCTCGGAGAGCGCGGCGCTGCCCTCCCCTGGGACGAGGACGCGCCTTCGACGCGCTCACGCTAGGGCCCCCTGGCGCAACCCAGTGTTCCGCCAGGGCCTCTCGTTCCCGGGCCCTCCGGCCACTACACCTCCCTCACCCGGGCGCGGCCTCTCCGCCGCGCCGCACCAAGGAGGACAGGACATGGCCAAGGACGTCATCGAGCTGGGAGACGCGCAGTTCCAACGCGAGGTGCTGGAGGCCCAGGAGCCCGTGCTGGTGGACTTCACGGCCACCTGGTGCCCACCGTGCCGCGCCATCTCCCCCATCCTGGACGCGCTCGCCTCCGAATACCGGGGCCGGCTGAAGGTCACGAAGATCAACGTCGACGACAACCAGGAGACCGCCCAGCGCTATGGCATCCGCGCCATGCCGTCGCTGCTGCTCTTCAAGGAGGGAAAGGTGGTGCGGCAGCTCGTGGGCGCCAGGCCCCGGGCCCAGTTGGAAGAGGAGCTGCGCGCACATCTCTGATGTGCTCCCCCACCCCCGGCTAATGGCCGGAGGCAACCAGGCCCAGGCCGCCGGGCCCCGCCCGAGAGCAGACCTGTAGCACCGGCCAGGGAGCCGGCCGCCCCTCGCGGCGTCCGGATTCCCGTTGCAAGTCAAAAAGGATCTCTGGCGTATCTCTCCAGGTGAGGTAGTCACGGGCGCGCCACGGCAACGTCACACGCAGGTGACGTCCGGACGTGCCCCCCCGGGAGGGAGCAATGCTCGAAAGGCTGATGCCCAAGTCGGACGAGTTCTTCGACGACTTCGACAAGCAATGCGCCGCCACAGTGCAAGGCGCGAAGATGCTGCATGAACTGCTGAGCGACTACCGCGACGTGCCCGAGCGCGTCCGGGCGCTCAAGGACGTGGAACACCAAGGCGACGAGGTGACCCACACCGCCTTCAACCGTCTGCACAAGCAGTTCATCACCCCGTTCGACCGGGCGCAGATCCACACGCTGCTGTCGCGCATCGACGACGTGCTGGACCTGGCCAACGCGGCTGCCTCCCGGCTGCACTACTACGAAATCGAGAGCAGCCTGCCGGACGCCACGGAGCTGTCGCGGCTGCTCCTGCTGTCCGCGCAGAAGGTGCAGGAGGTGGTGGCGGCGCTGCGGCTCATCAAGAAGCCGGAGCAGATCCTGGCGGGCTGCAAGGAAATCAAGAAGCTGGAGGCCCAGGCGGATGAAGTGCTGCGCTCGGGGTTGGGCCGCCTCTTCAAGAGCGGGGTCGACACTCTGACCATCATCAAGTGGAAGGAGATCTACGACCTCATCGAGACCGCCACGGACAAGTGTCAGGGCGTGGCGAACGTCATCGAAGGCGTGGTGCTGGAGCACTCCTGAGATGCTACTCGCCGCCGTCATCCTCATTGTCGGAGTGGCCCTCATCTTCGACTTCATCAATGGATTCCACGATGCGGCGAACTCCATCGCCACCGTGGTGTCCACTCGGGTGTTGTCGCCGAACCTGGCCGTGGCCTGGGCCGCCTTCTTCAACTTCATCGCCGCGTTTGGTGGAGGCGTCCACGTCGCCAACACGATGGGCAAGGGCATCATCAACTTCGAGATGCTCCGCGCCGCGGGCCCCAACGCGGTGCTGTCCGTCATCTTCGCCGCGCTGGTGGGCGCCATCGCCTGGAACCTGCTGACGTGGTGGTGGGGCCTGCCCTCCTCTTCGTCCCACGCGCTCGCCGGAGGCATGATTGGCGCGACGCTGCCGGTGCTGAGCTTCGAGGGCCTGGTGGGCTCGGGCATCGCGAAGATCGCCGCCTTCATCGTCCTGTCGCCACTCATCGGCATGGTGCTGGGCACCTCGCTGATGCTGTTGAGCACGTGGGTGGTGCGCAAGCAGACGCCGCGCTACGTGGACGTGTGGTTCCGCCGGCTCCAGCTGGTCTCGTCCGCCATCTTCTCCTTCAGCCATGGCACCAACGACGCGCAGAAGGTGATGGGCATCATCGCCGTGGTGCTCTTCGGCACCATCTGGAAGGATCGCCCGTTCCACATCGACTGGTGGATGATCATCTCCTGTCACGCGGCCATCGCCATGGGCACCTTCTTCGGCGGCTGGCGCATCGTGCGCACCATGGGCCACAGCCTCACGAAGCTGGCGCCCATCGGAGGCTTCAGCGCGGAGACGGGTGGCGGTGTCACCATCATCGCGCTGGCGGCAGCCGGAATCCCCGTGTCCACCACGCACACCATCACCGGCGCGATTGTCGGCGTGGGTGCCACCCGTGGCTGGCGCGCGGTGAAGTGGGGCGTGGCCGGTCGCATCATCTGGGCGTGGGTGTTCACCATCCCCGCGGCCGCGCTGATGGCGGCGCTCGTCTACGGGCTCACCCAGCTCGTCGTCCGGCTCGTGAGCTGACGAGCCCAGCCCCCCGGGGAGGCGATTCCGCCTGAGTCCGACGAGGCCCCCGCCTCGTCAGGGCGCTCGGGTCGCCTCCCCGCCTTCATCCCCCGGCATCCACCGCACGGGCGGCCCGAGGGGCCAGGCGCATCAGGTCTCGAAGCGCCGAGGGAGGCACGTCGTTGTATCTCCGAAAGGTCCTGGAGAAGTGGGCCTGTTCGGAGAAGCCCGTGCAGAACGCGACGTCCGTGAGCGTCAGGCGCGAATCCGAGAGCAGCGCGTGCACGGCGTCGACCCGTGAGCGCTGCAAGGGCTCAACACCCAGCTGCGCGCACGAGGACATCCCGAGCTGCGCATCCACGTGGGCCTCAACAGCGGGCCCGCCGCCGCGGGCAACATCGGCTCCGAGCACTATCTCCAGTACGCGACCCTCGGCGACGTCACCAACGTGGCCAGCCGCGTGTGTGGCGTGGCGCGCGCCGGGGAAGTCGTGCTCTCGGAGTCCACGCGGGCGCGCCCCAAGAAGTCGCCCTGGCTGCTCACGCCGCTGCCGCCCCCCCGGGTCAAGGGGAAGGATGAACCCCTGACGCTCCACCGGGTGGAGTGGGAGGCGTCGAGCGGCTGAGCTGCCCGCCTGTCCGGAAGGGTGGCTTGACTCGCACCGGGCTCATCGGTCAGCGTTCCGGTTCGTGAGCGACATGCGCCTCGACACCACGCGGGCTTCGGGACAGACGTCCCTGGCCTCCGTTCGCGCGTCGACCCTGTCCTCCACTCCTCGCACGACGACGACTACGACGACCCGCGGAGCGCGGGAGGTCTAGCTCGGAACTGGCTGTGCTTCCGAACTGGCCCCGCGCTCCCCGGCGCGGGGCCTTTTTGTTTTCCCTCCACCCACCAGGAACTCCATGACGACGCAGACCTCGACGACGCCCCCCTCCCCCGCCTCCCACCCGCGCTCCTTGCTCGAGGTGCCACCATGCGCGTGATGAAATTCGGAGGGACCAGCGTCGGCGGCACCGCGCAGATGCGGCGCCTGGTGGACCTGGTGGAAGTCGCCCGGAGGGAGACGCGGGTCATGGTGGTGGCCTCGGCCGTCTCGGGCATCACCAACCTGCTGGTGGAGTCAGCGAAGCTCGCGCAGGAAGGCGGCGAGGTGGACTCCGCGCTGTCTCGCTTCGAACAGACGCACCTGGCGCTCGCCCGGGAGCTCGCCGCGGGGGACCGGCTCGCGCTCGTGCCACTGGAGCTGGGCCTGGCGTCCATCTCCACCGAGCTGCGTGGACTGCTTCAGGGCGTGGGGCTCTTGCGGGAGTGCTCTCCCTCGGTGCTGGCCCACCTGTCGGGCCTGGGAGAGCGCGCCTCGTGCCTGCTGCTGGAGGCGCTGATGGCCGCGCGCAACCTGTCGCCCCACACGGTGGAGCCCCGGGAGATGCTCATCTGCTCGGGAGACCCGCTCCAGGCCACGCCGCGCATGGACGAGATTCGCGCCCGCTTCGCGCCGCTGCGCGAGGCCAGTGGCCCCGGGTTGATGCTGATGCCCGGCTTCTTCGGCGGCGACGAGCGGGGCAAGACGATGTCGCTGGGACGGGGCGGCTCGGACTACTCGGCCGCGTTGGCCGCCGCCGCGCTGGATGCGGCGCTCCTGGAGATATGGACGGACGTGGACGGCATCTACAGCGCCGACCCGCGCATGGTCCCCGAGGCCTTCCCCCTGCCCGAGGTGAGCTTCGAGGAGGCGATGGAGCTGGCGTACTTCGGCGCCAAGGTGCTCCACCCGAAGACGATTTCCCCCGCCCGCGAGCGCGGCATCCCCGTGCGCGTGTGCAACAGCTTCCGCCCCGAGCACCCGGGCACCCTCGTGACGGACTCCGCGGCGCCGCCGGACCATCCGGTGCGCGGCCTGTCGTTCCTGAAGGACGTGGCGCTCATCAACATCGCCGGGGCGGGGCTCAAGGGCGTCCCCGGCACCGCCGCGCGCGTCTTCGCGGCCATGGCGCGCACCGGCATCTCCGTGGTGCTCATCACCCAGGGCTCCAGCGAGTGCTCCATCAGCTTCTGCGTCCAACAGTCCGAGTCCGCCGCCGCCGTGCGCGCGCTGGAGTCGGAGTTCGAGGTGGAGCGCGAGGCGGGCAAGGTCGATACGATTGAAAGCCAGGGCCAGCTCGCGGTGCTCAGCATCGTGGGCGACGGCATGCGCCACCGGGTCGGCGTGGCGGGCACGTTCTTCAAGGGCCTGGCCGAGGTGGGTTGCAGCATCGCGGCCATCGCCCAGGGCTCCAGCGAGCGGAGCATCTCCGCCGTCATCACCGAGGCGGACGGCCCCCGGGCCATGGCCCATGTGCACCACCGCTACTTCGGCACCACGGAGGTGGTGGAGCTGCTGGTGGCGGGCGTGGGCAGCGTCGGCGGAGAGCTGATGCGCCAGCTTCGCCAGCAGGCCCCGCATCTGAGGGCCCAGGGCGTGGACCTGCGCGTGTGCGCCATCGCCAACAGCCGAGGCGGGCTCGTCGAACCCGCGGGCATCTCCCTGGAGAGCTGGAAGGAGCGGCTGGAGTCCTCCAACGCCCCCGCGTCGCTGGAGTCCTTCCGTGAGCAGGCGCGCGCGAAGCGTCCGGGCAGGCCCATCTTCGTGGACTGCACCAGCAGCGAGGACGTGGCGCTCGCCTATCCCTCGCTCCTGGCGGCGGGGCTCCACGTCGTCACCGCGAACAAGAAGGCCAACGCGGGGCGCATGGCCCACTGGCGCGCCATCCGGGAGACCGCCTCCCGCCACCAGCGGCGCTTCCTGTACGAGACGAACGTGGGCGCGGCCCTGCCCGTCATCGACACGCTCAAGAACATGCTGCGCACCGGAGACCAGGTGCGGCGCATCGACGGCATCCTCTCCGGCTCGCTGTCCTTCATCCTGGGCCTGACGGAGCAGGGCGAGCCGCTGTCCCAGGCCGTGGGCACCGCCATGGAGAAGCGCTTCACGGAGCCGGACCCGCGCGACGACCTCCAGGGCACGGACGTGGCGCGCAAGGTGCTCATCCTCGCGCGGGAGCTGGGGCGCCAAGTCGAGCTGGAGCAGGTGTCGCTGGAGTCGCTGTTGCCCGAGGACTTCGATGCGTCCGGGCCACTCGACGCGTTCCTCGCGCGGCTGCCGAGCATCGACGCGGCCTTCCAACGCCGCGTGGAGCGACTGCGCGACGAGGGCCAGGTGCTGCGCTACGTGGGCAGCGTGGGGCCCGACGGCTGCGCGGTGGGGCTCAAGGCGGTGCCCCTGGAGAACCCGCTGGCGGCGGTGAAGGGCGGAGAGAACGCGCTGAGCTTCCTCTCGGAGCGCTACAGCCCCACGCCGCTGGTCATCCGAGGCTACGGCGCGGGCGCGGCGGTGACGGCGTCGGGCGTGCTCGCGGATGTGCTCCGGCTGGTGGAAGGCCCGCTGACGTAAGTCCACTGGGGCAGCTCGACCACGAAGCGGGCGCCCCGCCCCGGCTCACTCTCCACCCACACCCGGCCGCCATGGGCTTCCGCAATCTGCCGGGTGATGAAGAGTCCCAGGCCCAGTCCGCCGTAGTTGGCGGACGCCGCGCGCTCGAAGCGCTCGAAGATGCGCGCCTGGGACTCCCGGGGGATGCCCATCCCATGGTCCTCCACGCTCAGCCACACCTGCTCACCGTGGTGGGCCAGCCGCACCCAGATGGGCTTCCCCGCGCCGTACTTCGCCGCGTTCGTGAGCAGGTTCATCAACACCTGCTCAAGCCGCAGCTTGTCCCACCGGCCCAGCAACACGGGCGGCGCCTCCAGCACCAGCTCACAGCCCGCCTTCTCCATCTGCTCCTTCAGGTGCGCCACCACTTCGCGCGCCACCGCCGCCAGGTCCATGTCTTCCAGCCGGAGGGCCAGGCGCGACTCATGGATGCGGGAGACGTCCAGCAGGTGCTCCACCAGCCGCGACAGCCGGGCGAGCTGGCTCTCGCAGACGAGCAACATGCCGGACAGCCGCGCGGCGAACGGCGACTCATGCCGGGGCCGCTCCAGCAGGGCCGCCATCTGCTGCATGCGCAGCTTCATGGACGTAAGCGGCGTCTTCAGCTCGTGTGAGGCGATGGAGAGGAACTCGTCGCGGACGTGGATGGACTCCTGGGACTTGCAATACAGTTGCGCGTTGTCGATGGCGAAGGCCGCGCGCCGGCCGAGCTCCTCCGCCAGCGCCACGTCCTCCGACGAGAAGCCCCGGCCGGAGTGCGATGACAGCAGCATCAGCACGCCCAGGTTCCGGCCTCGCGCCTGGAGGGGCACGCAGAGCGAGGGCTGTCCCCCCAACTCCCCCGTGCCCTCCGGGCCCTGGAGTCCCCGGGGCAATGGCAGACACTCCGAGCGCCCCGTCGCCATCACCCCCGAGGGGCCATGCCGCACGTCGGGCACCAACGGGTGGTCCTCCAGCGAAGTCCTCACCCGCCGGGCCTGCCCGGGCTCGCGGGCCGCCACCGCCACCGCGCGCAGGTGCGTCCCATCTCCCGGCATGAAGACGACACACACGTCCGCGAGCCTGGGCACGGTCAGCTCCGCGACGAGCTGGAGCGTCGTCTCGGAGTCGAGCGACGTGCCCAGCTCCCGGCTGGCCTCCGCGAGGAAGCGCTGGGCCTCCTCCCGGCGCTTGCGGTCGGTGATGTCCGTGGAGATGCCGCAGACGGCATAGGGCTCGCCTCGCGCGTCCATCAGCGGGAACTTCTGGGTGATGTGCGTGTGCATGCCGTCCACCTGGGGGACACGCACCTCCTCGGTCACCGCCATCCGGCGCTGGAGGACCTCCCCGTTCACCTGGTGGAGGCGGTCGGCGAGGTCCGCGGGGAACACGTCGTGGACCGTCTTGCCGGCGACCTCCTCACGGGTGCGGTGGAAGACGCGCTCCCACTGGCGGTTGACGAAGATGTAGCGGCCCCGGGTGTCTATCAGGAAGAAGACGGTGGTGGCGTTGTCGAGGATGGCGCGCAGCTGCCGCTCGCTCTGGTGGAGCGCGGCCTCGGCGCGGTGGCGCTCCGTCACGTCGAGCAGCACGGCCAACGAGCGGACCCAGCGGCCGGCGGCGTCGCGCTCCGCGATGGCCGACAGCAGCACGTCGATCCGCTCTCCGTTCTTCTTCACCAGCTGGTACGGCACGTCCTTGCAGACGCCCGTTGCGAAGAAGGCGGGCAGCACCTTCTCCCGGGCGAAGCGCGCGGAGTCCTCGGTGAGGAACTCCACCGAGTCACGCCCGATGACCTCCTCGCGTGAGTACCCCAGCGTGGACAGCCAGCAGTCGCTGACGCTCACCAGCCGCCCCTGCGAGTCGATGGAGTGCATCATCACCGGCGTGCTGTTGTAGAGCGTCCGGTACTTCACCTCGCTCTCGAGCAGGGCCTTCTCGGCCCGCTTGAAGCCGGTGATGTCGCTGAAGACGGCGACCCCTCCCCTGGGAACCCCCGCGGCGTCGCGGATGGGACGGCAGCTCACCAGCAGCCAGGCCCCCGTGGGCCTGTCGGGGTTGCGCAGGAACATCTCCACGTGGCTCACCGACTCGCCCCGCAGCGCGCGGGCCATGGGCAGCTCGTTCGCGGGGAACGGCGTCACCTGGTCCGGAAGAAACAAGCCGTAGTGCGCGGGCCAGTCGGAGACCGTCGTGTCGGAGAGGACCCGGCCGACGAGCTGCTCCGCCATGGGATTGAAGAGGACGAGCCGCCCCTGCTCGTCCACCACCGCCAGCCCCTCCGCCATGCCGTCGACGATGGACCGGAGGATGCTCTCGTCGGGGGCTCGGTGGGACTCCCCGCTCCACGGAGAGGGCGGGCTGAGGCTGTCGGTCGGAGTGGGCATGGCGAGGAGCCGATGGGCTGGGGGGTCGCCCGCCCCCCGCGCGCGACTTCTGCCTCAAAGATTCATGCGCCCCCGCGCGCCGCCAACCCACGCTCGAGCGGCTGGCCGGCCCCGCGAGCCCGGGAAGACGGGCACCTCCGCCCGGCTGCCCCGCCTGGCCCGGACACGGCGTGCGCCCATTGTGGGCCCCCCTGTTCGCGGTGTTTGAAGTTCGCGGGGGACCCACCGAGAATGCTCCGTCACCCATCGAAAGCGAAAGGAAGGGGGAGGACGGAATGTACGTGTCTCGCACATCGGTCTGGGGCCGCACCAGCGTGACGCTGGCGCTCGCGCTCGGCCTCACGGTTCTCGGCTGTAACGACGAAGGCGACGGGGAGGAAGGACCTCCCGTCACCGCCACTCTCACGGGAAAGGTGACGTACGACTTCGTCCCCGCCACCTATTCTCCCCTCACCCGGAGCGGGACCCTGGGCTTCAACCAGGCCACCGCGAAGCCCGTCCGGAACGTCACCGTCCAGGTGCTCGGCAAGGACAACGCCGTGCTCGGCAAGGCGACCACGGACGAGACCGGGCGCTATGAGCTCACGTACACCGCCGGAGAAGGCGCCAACGTGACGCTGGCCGCGCTCGCGAAGACGACGACGCCGTCCATCCAGGTGGAGGACAACACCTCCAACAACGCCATCTGGGCCGTGTCCACGCAAATCAAGGGCGGCGCGACGAGCCAGGACCTGCACGCGGGCCACGGCTGGACGGGCTCCGCCTACAACGCGACGACGCGGGCCGCCGCGCCGTTCGCCATCCTGGACAGCATGTACACCGCCTCACAGGCGTTCCTCGCCGTGCGGCCGGTGCCCTTCCCGCCGCTCAAGGTGAACTGGAGCCCCAAGAACGCGCCGGAGCGGGGGTCGGTGTCCTCGGGCCAGATTGGCACGTCCCACTACTCCCCCAGCGAGAACGAAATCTACGTGCTGGGCATGGCCGGCGTGGACACGGACGAGTTCGACAGCCACGTCATCGTCCACGAGTGGGGGCACTTCTTCGAGGCCAACCTCTCGCGCTCGGACAACCCCGGCGGCTCGCACAGCGCGGGCGATGTCCTGGACCCCCGCATCGCGTTTGGCGAGGGCTACGGCAACGCCATCTCCGCCATCCTCCTGCCGACGTCCATCTACGTCGACACCCTCTGGGGCCGCAACGGCCTCGCCGCGTTCGGCTTCGACATGGAGACGGCGCCAGCGCCCACCGACGACCCGAAACCGGGCGTCTTCTCCGAGTTCAGCGTCATGCGGTTCCTCTATGACCTGTACGACGGCACCAGCGTCGCGGAGGCCACGTATGACCAGGTGTCCATCAACCTGGGCGTCCTGTACGACGTGCTCGTGGGGCCGCAGCGGTCCACGCCGGCGCTGACGACCATCGGCTCGTTCATCCACGGGCTCAAGGCCCAGCCGGGCGTCAACGCGTCGGCCGTGGATACGCTGGCCGCCCACTACGGGATGGGCTCCATCCGCTCCACCTGGGGCGAGGGCGATTCCGGTCTGGTGAGCATGTACACCAACCTGACCAGCCTGCCCTACAACACGACCGGCACGCTCCTGAGCGGCGCCGCGCACAACCGCCAGACGCAGAACCGCTACTACGTCTTCACCGGCACGGGCAGGACGGTGACGGTCACCGCCAGCTCCAACGACGACGTGGCCATCCAGGCGCTCCTGAACGGCACGACGAAGGGCGAAGCCGACGCCACCGTCAGCGGCACGGAGTCCTTCAGCTTCGCCAGCGAGACCGGCAAGGTCTACGTCGTGGTGCTCACCGGCTTCCGGGAAGGCGACGACGACGCGCCCCAGAGCTACAGCTTCAACCTCTCCATCACGAGCAATTGAGTGGCCGCATTCCTCAGTCACTTCAAGGAGCTTCCATGAATCGCATTGCCCCCGCGGTCCTCGCTGGCCTCCTCGCGCTGGCGGCGCCCGTTGCTTGCACCTCTCCCGCCAAGAACAGTCCTGGCACGTCGGACTCCGCCTCGCACAAGGAAGGGGCGCCCGTCGGCAAGTTCGGCGCTCCCGTGGAGGTGGGCGCGAAACTCCACCAGAACAAGGCCACCGTCACCGTGCGCTTCCTGTCCGCGGGCAGCGACGTGCGGGTGGACCTCTCCGGTGTCGACGGGCTCCAGGTGTCGGGTGACGCCTCGCCCGTGCGTGGCGCCCAGGTCCAGGGTGCGTCCACGCAGACGTTCGACGTCGACTTCACCCCGGGCGCCGGCCGCTCGCACCTCGTCGTCACCGTCAGCGGCACGTTCGACGGCAACCCGCTGTCGAAGGTGGCCAGCTTCTCCGTGGGCGACGCCACGGAGGCGCAGCAGAAGAGCGCCGGCTCGGTGGTGACGGACGAGTCGGGGCAGAGCATCAAGCTGATGCAGTCCACGGACGCGAAGTAGCGCGTCCGGCGCGCCGGGCCTTCGTGGCCCGGCACCTGCCCCCTGAAAAGAACCGCGGGGAGCGCGCCCCCTCGACGCGCTCCCCGCCGTATGAAGGACTGCGAAATTTCGAACTTCCGGTACGGCGCGAGCACGCCCCAAAGGCGTGCCCCCCGGAAGCCACGCCCCTCCCCAGGGGCGCCCCCTCGTCAAGGTCAGAGACGAGCCCCCCGGCGCGCCTCTTTCCCCCCTCGAACGCCGTGCGTTCGAAAACTCGAGTGCCGGAAAACCACGCCCGGACACTCCCCCAAGCCCCCATCAAACGCTCTGCGCTTGAATCCCTTGGACCCCAGGCTCAGCCCGGTGCCCCCACCTTTCGAGTATCCAAACGCGACACGCCTGAAATCTTGAGCGAGGGATTTTCGGCGGATTTTCGGGGCCAGGCTCAGTCGCGGCGACGCTTGGCGCGGACGGCGTCCCACCCCATCAAGGTCCGGCCCCGCTCGAAGCGGCGGTGCTCCTGCTGGGCGGAGGCGCTCGACTGGCGCGCGTGGTAGGCCTGCTCCCGCCTCAGCTTTTCGTAGCTGGCCAGCCGCTCCGGGGGGAGTGTCCCGGACTGGACGGCGGCGCGGACGGCGCAGCCCGGCTCCGACTGGTGGACGCAGTCGCTGAAGCGGCAGCCCTCGGCGAGCTCCAGGATGTCGTTGAAGGTCTGTTCGACCCCCTCCTCCTCGTCGCCCAGCAGCCCCAGCTCCCGCATCCCGGGCCCGTCGATGAGCAGCCCCCCATGCGGGAGCAGGAACAGCTCCCGGTTCGTGGTGGTGTGACGCCCCTTGTCATCCTCGGGGCGGACCTCCTGGGTGGCCAGCCGCGCCTCGCCCAGGAGCCGGTTGACCAGGGTGGACTTGCCCACGCCGGAGGAGCCCAGGAGAGCGCCCGTCTTCCCCGGCGGCAGGAGCGCCTGGACCGCCTGCAGTCCCTCCCCGGTCCACGAGCTCAGGGCGAGCACGGGGACGCCGGGGGCCAGCGACTCCACCTCATGGACGGCGCTGAGCGCATCCTCCAGGAGGTCCGCCTTGGAGAGCAGCACCGCGGGGGACGCGCCACTGCTCCACGCCATGGCCAGCGCGCGTTCGATGCGGCGGGGGTTGAAGTTCCCATCCAGCCCGGCGACCAGCAGCACCACGTCCAGGTTGGCCGCGATGAGTTGGCCGGCCCGCTCCCGGCCCACGGCCCGGCGCATGAGCAGGCTGCGCCGGGGGAGCACGGCGTGCAGCATGCCGTCCCCTTGTCCGGGGGGCATGAGCAGCGCCACCCAGTCCCCCACGGTGGGGAGCGACTCGGTGCCAGGGGCGTGGTGGAGGAGCCGGCCGGCGGTGCGCGCCAGCAGGAGACGTTCGGCGGTCTGGACGGTGAGAAGCCCGCGCTCCTGGCGCACCACACGGCCGGGGACGAGGGGAAGAGGAGACGATTCGACGATTCGAGAGAACTGCTGGGCCAGCTCAGGCCCCCAACCAAGTGATTCAAGTGACACTGTGAAGGACTCCGGACAAAGCGGTGCCAGCGGCGCACCTGGATTCTTCAGGGCACCTGGAGGTAGGGACCGCGCTGTGACGGGCCTTCGGGCGGGCCTGGATTAAGCGGCCCGCGTCCCCCAGGTGAACAGGGCTTCCACCGCGGCAAGATCAAGGTCGGCGTACATGGAGCCTCCTGGGAGAGAAGGGATGGCGGGTGTCGCCATCGTGCGGCTTGCATATCAAGTCGGCTTGGCGGCCGCACGGGGGAAGTCGACCGGGCAGGCAGGGCTTTCCACTACTGGGCGGTGGCGTGGTGGACGTGGCCCTCCACCCCCTCCAGCCCCCCGGAGAGCCGGCGGATGAGACGACGGCGGACCACCTCGATGTGCTCGCGGAAGAAGTAGAGGTTCTCCGCGTACGACAGCGGCATGGGGATGCGGTTGACCTCCCGCTCGGCCTCCTCCAGCCGCTTGAGCATGTCCTCGAGCATCTCCCGCCCGGGGTTCTCATCGAGCTGGATTTCAATCTCCTTCAGGCGCGCGTACCAGCGGACGATGCGCGAGCGGATGCGCCACTGGTAGAGCGCGGGGACGATGCGGAACAGCGGCACCATCACCGCGATGATGGGCACGAGCATCACCCAGAGCCGGTCCACCAGGTTCGCCGCCCAGAACGGCAGGTAGCGCTGGAGCAGCGGCACACCGGCCTCGTAGTAGCGGCGGGCCTCGCTGCTCAGCGGGAAGCCCGTCTCGCGGGGCGCGGGGAACTCACTGGCGCCGTCCAGCAGGCCCGCCTTGCCGTGGACCTCGCTGGCCGCGCGCATGAGCAGATAGGCCAGCGCCGGGTGCAGCGAGTCACGCGCCACCAGGTTCGCCGTGGGCGCGACCACCACCACGTCCCGCTCCGGGATGTCCGCCGCCAGGTTGAACACACCGCGCGGCAGCACCAACCGGGACAGGTACGTGAAGCGGCGCGAGTACGCCTCCGCCCGCGAGAAGCTGAGCAGCCGGATGCCCGGCACCGCCGCCAGCTTGTGGATGATGGGTGACTCCGCGGGGGAGATGAGGAACACGGCGTCGAGCTGGCCCTGCTTGAGCTGCTCGACGGCTTCGTCGCGCTCCAGCGGCAAGAGCTGCGTGGGCTCCGCGTCCACGCCATTGGCCTTCAAGAGCGTGAGCGCCAGCGCCCGCGTGCCGCTGCCCTCCGGCCCCACCGCGATGCGGCGCCCCTTCAGTTCGCGCACGTCCTCCAGCGGCTCTCCCCGGTGGAAGACCCAGAGGGGCACGTACGAGAGGCTCCCCAGCGACACCACGTTCTGCGCCTTGTCGCCCGCCACGGTGCCGCTCTGCACGAAGGCCACGTCGACGCCGGAGTTCTCGTCCGAGAGCAGCGCGACGTTGTCGATGGAGCCCTTCGTCGAACGAAGCTCCAGGGTGACGCCGTGCCGGGCGAGGAAGTCCTGGTACTTCCGGGCGTAGTACCGGAAGCCGCCCTCGTCGGGCGACATGGCCAGCACGAGCGTCTTGGGGGGCGCGGGCTTGATGAAGTGGAACGCCGCGACGAAGGCGGCGCCCAGGAGGAGCACCGCGGGCGCGAGAGTGAGCCACAAGTCCCGCCGCGTCGTGCGCCGCAGTTGCTGCTTGAGGGAATCCGCCGTCATGGTGGGCGCGGAGTATAGACGCGACCCCAGGACGGATGGGCGGGCGGCCAGCCACGCGGCAGGTGCCTCCCAGGGCCATCCGCGGCAGGAATTCCACCCCGCCTGAACCCGCATGAAGCCCCCGCACCCTCCCGGCGTCGGCTCGGCGACACGCGCTTCGCGGCGAGGCTGAGCGCTCAACACAGGCCCCGCGAGAAGCCCGACGCCGGGGGCGTCCCCCGCCTTGGGGATAGCCAGCTTGCAGACAGGTGCCGCGAGCAGCGGCCCTCACGACGGACAGGGAGAACCATCCAAATGGAGACGACACGTCGCGCCGCCTGGGTCGGCGCGAGCTTCCATCTCGCAATCCTGGGCGGAGCGCTCACCGCATGCCGCCCGGCCAGCGAAGCCCCCTACGAAGAACCCAGGGCGACACCCCAGCAGGTGCAGTTGGCATATCGGGACTACTACGACGTGGCCCTGTCTCCAGGTGGCCCCATGGCCAGCAGCCAGCTCAGCCGCGGCACCCTCTTCGTCCCCATCCGCGAACCCATCTCCCATGAGCCTCGCCTGGGCCTGGATGGCAGCCCCTTGCGCTACACGTGTGGCGTCACCTTCATCTCCCCGCGCAGGGCCGTCACCGCCGCCCACTGCGTGGACGCCACCAACGTATGGGACCCGCCCAACCAACCGCTCGAGGTCCGCATGTACGACCCGATGGTGGAGGCGGACGTGGGCTGGGAGACGACCGCCCGGAGCCTGAGGGGCACCTTCCCCAACTACCGGCGCGCGCCGCTGGGAGCCGGCTACAGCACCACGACCTACCAGTGCCGCGTCGTCGCCCGCTGCGGCAACACCTATGGCGCTTACAACTGCCCGGGCAACTTTCCCCGCGCGGACACGGCCCTGCTTGACTGCGGCCCCTCGAGCCCCGGCTGCCGCTACGACTACCTGGGCGTGGCCGACAGCGAGGGCGAAGGTGTCCCCGTCTCCATGGCCTGGGCTCATGAGGTCTACGCCATCCCCGACGACCGGACGACCGACCTCTGGCAGCACTACACGCGCTACGCCAACTACGACCCGGTCCTGAACTACCACTACTACCCGGCCAACCAGCTCCTGCCGCTCGTCTCCAAGCCCTGGAGCGACCCGACCCGCCCCACCGTCTCGCTGGGCGTGACGGCGACGGGCACCGACGCGCGGCTCACGGAGCTGCACGGCTGCCATGGCTCGTCGGGCTCCGGCGTCACCCAGCTCAACGAAGGCCTGGGCACCCAGGAGCTTCTGGGCCCCGTCGCCACCTGGGATGGCTGGGTCTTCCGGGCGCATGACTACGAGTTCCTGTGCGAAGACCCCGCGCTCACCGCGCGCGGACCGGGCGACGCCGGACTGGGCTATGCGCGGCTCGCCGTCACCCAGAAGCTCGCGGAGAGCAAGAGCGCGGCGGACGTCTGCGGCACCGACGAGCCGGGCCTGTTCCCCAATCCCCTCCTCTGGCTGACGCACGACATCTGGATACTGCGCAAGGGACTGGTGAGTAGACAGGCCTTCCCCAAACGCTGGCCCTGCACGGATGAGACGTGCAGCACCTGGGAGCGCCTGCGCGTGGCCAACGAGCCCATGGTCCCCATCGCGAGAGGGGAGACCCTCACCCTGCCCTCCGCGAACATCATCGCGGGAACGACCTATCGCGTGTCGGTGCGCATCCACTCCCTCGAGAGCACGCCCCCGCTCGTCACCCTCTCGCTGGGAAACCAGACGCTGGCGCAAGGCGTGCGCCCCACCGCGTTCGCCAGCGAAGCCGCCGGGCTCGTCGGCGTCGCCTTCACGGCCACGCGCGGCGGCGGCCAGGTGCTCCAGGTCACCGCGGCGCAGGGCTCGGGGGCCTTCGCCGTGACGGAAATCGTCGCGGTCGCGGACGCGATGGCCAATGGCTTCGAGTACCGCTCCCAGCGCGTGGGCATGGGCATCATCGAGTCTGGGACCCGCACGCCCGTCCCCGCGACATGGACACGCATGGCGCCCTCCCGCTTCGCCGCGCGCCTGCAAGCGGGCCAGCGCTTCATCGTGACGCGGCAGGCGTTCGTCCGGGGCCGCGCCTGGCGGGTGGAGTTCGACACGTCACGCGACGTGCAGGGCATGTCGTGCGGCTTCATCACCTCCGACGGCCGCGAGCTGCGCCTGCGCTGCAACTCCGTGAACCGCCACATCCTGGCCCACTTCCATCTCGGCGACGCGCAGCCCGTCGCCTTCTTCGTCGACCTGCCCAAGGGGCAAGCCGACCTGGCGCTGGACAACCTCCGACTCGAAACCCGGACACAGTAGCCACTCAGAAACACCAAGACTCCGCCTGACGTCCCCATGCGCCAGGCGGAGTCTCGTGGGTCTCTCAGCGCTGCACGTCGCACACGCCCAGCTCGGGGAGGAGGCGCCCCACCCGGACGTGGTAGAGTTCGCTCGGGACGAACGGCTCATACTGATGCCGCACGAAGTAGAGCGTGCGGTGGTCCGGGGAGAGCGTGGGGTGGTACTCGTCCAGCGCCGTGTTCACCGCCGGGCCCAGGTTGCGCGCGGGCTGCCAGCCTCGCCACGTGCGCGTGGAGACATACAAGTCCCCGTAGCCATACCCATCCGGGCGGCCAATGGACGCGAACAGCATCGTCTCCCCATCCGGCGTGACGTGGGGGTTGAACTCCCAGGACTCCGTGTTGACGCCGGGGCCCAGGTTCTCCGCGGGGCCGTAGCCGCCGTCCGCGCGGAGCCTGGAGCGGTACAGGTCCCACGCGCCGTAACCGCCCTCCCGGTCCGAGGCGAAGTACAGCGTGCCCTGCGCATCCACGCTCGGGTAGAGCTCGTCGCCGGTGCTGAGCACCGTGGCGCCCAGGTGGCGCGGCTCGCTCCAGCCTCCATCGCGGCGGCGCTCCACCACCCACAGCTCCACGTCGGCGCGCGGCACGCCGTTGACCGGGCGGATGGAGGAGAAGAACAGCCGGCGCCCATCCGGAGAGACGAACGGGTCGATGTCCGAGTACACGCCCGAGAAGGGCGCGGGGCGAGGCTCCGTCCAGCGGCCGTCACGCCACTCGGAGAAGACGATGGTGGCCTGGCGTGTCTCCGGGAAGAAGCCGGAGCTCACGCCCCAGAAGGCCATGCGTCCATCCGGCGTGAAGGCGATTCTCCACTCCTCCCGGTCCGGCAGGGAGATGAAGCCTGGAGCCAGCACCTCCGGCGTGGGTGGCGCCGATGCCGACGCGGGGGTGGACAGGGCAAACGCGGCGAGCAGCGCGGGGATGCGACGCGATGACGATGACATGGCGAGGTCCTCTTCGTGGGTGGCGGGAGGAGCGGCACTCGCTCCCGCCATGCTTGAAGAGGTACGCCCAGGAGTCTCGCGTGTCCGGGAAGCGGGGACGAAGGGACGCGTGCGCGGGATGAACGGACGCGGCGCGGGGACAGCCCTCAGCGCGATTCCGACGGCGATGCCCCCAGCCCCAGCGCAGCCTCCACGCGGGCGCGGTGGCTGCGCCCGGTGCGCACCGCGACGCCGCGCGTGCCCAGCACCAACAGGTACTCCCCCTGCGAGAGCGGCTCCATCTCCCGCACCTTGTCCAGGTTGATGAGCACGGAGCGGTGGACCCGCAGGAAGCGCCGAGGGTCCAGGCGCTCCTCCAGGTGCGTCAGCGTCTCGCGCAGGACGTGCTGCTCGCCGTCCGCGTGCACACGCACGTAGTTGGCTTCGGCCTCCACGTGGGTGATGGAGGCGCAGTCGACGAAGCGGATGCGCCCGTCCACCTTGACGGGGAGCCGGCGCAGGGGGGCCTCGGCCAGGGCCAGTCCGGACAGGAGCGCCTCGCGCCGCGCCACGGCCTCGCCTCGCCGCAAGAGACGGACCTGCTGGCGCGCCCGGGCGAGCGCGGCGCGGAAGCGCTCCTTGTCATAGGGCTTGAGCAGGAAGTCGAGCGCCTGGGCCTCGAAGGCCCTCACCGCGTGTTGCTGCCAGGCGGTGACAAAGACGACCACGGGCAACACCTCGGGAGGTAGCGCGCGGAGGACCTCGAACCCATCTCCCGCGGGCATCTCGATGTCGAGCAGCAGCACATCCGGCGCGGAGTCCAGCACGCCGCGCACCGCCTCCGCGCCGCTGGCCGCCTCCATCACCACCTCGACGAAGGGCTCCGCCGACAACAACGCGCGCAGGCGGGCCCGCGCCAGCGGTTCGTCATCCGCCAGCGCCACACGCAACAGCGACGTCTCCACGAGTTCTCCACTCATGCCGCCACCTGCTCTCCTTGAGGACTGTCATCGAGCGGTACACGCAACTCCGCCACCGCGCCGCGAGGTGTCCCCCGGCGCAGCTCCAGGCCCGCCCGAGGCCCGTACAAAGTCACCAGCCGCGCGCGCAGGTTGGACAACCCCACGCCTCCCACCCGAACCAGCCCCTCCGGCGGCGGCCCCACGCCGTCATCCTTCACGGACACCCGCAGGAGCGGCCCTTCCCGCTCGGCCGCGATTTCGACTCGCCCAGGCTCCGCGCGCGGCGCCAGCCCATGCCGGATGGCGTTCTCCACCAGCGGCTGCAACGCCAGGAAGGGCACGCGCGCCTCCATCACGTCCGGCGCCAGGCACCACGCCACCTGCAAGCGGGGCCCGAAGCGGATCTGCTCGATGTCCAGGTAGGGCGCCAGCGCCGCCAACTCCTCGCGCAGCGTCACCTCCTGCCGGCCGTGTGACTCCAGGCTCTGGCGCAGCAGGTCCCCCAGCCGCGCCAGCATCCGCTCCGCCGCGTCCGGGTCCACATGGAGCAGCGAGGCCACCGCGTTGAGCGCGTTGAAGAGGAAGTGCGGACGGAGCTGGGACGCCAGGGCCTGCAGCCGCGCCTCCGCCAGCTGCGCCTGCAACTGGTCCG
This sequence comes from Myxococcus stipitatus, assembly GCF_037414475.1. The sequence goes on from NZ_CP147913.1 coordinate 1,180,820, forward strand.
CGCGGCGCTGACGCACGTGCGCCCGGCGCGCGAGCCCCAACGCGTGTGCCCCCGCCGTCAGCAGCACGAAGGGCAGCAGGTTGAGGACGACGCTCTGCGCCAGCACGTCGGTCACCTGGGGCCGCCGCTCGTACCAGCCAATCCAGTCCTGTGTGAGCAGGACGAAGGCGGCCCGTCCGAGGACCACCCCGAGCAGCGCGCCCAGGTGGGCCCCCAGCGCGCGCACGCCTCCGCGAGCCGACAGGGGCATGCGCTCCGACAAGCGCAGACACATCACCGTGATGGGGACCCACAACAGGGAGCTGACGAGCGACATGCGCCACAGCGCCCCATCCACCGTCTCCACCTCGCCGATGCGCTGGAGGATGCGCACCTGGCTCACGGAGATGAGGGCATCCGCGAGCCACCACCCCAGCGCCCCGAGCCAGACGGCCCAGGACGGCAGGGGGGCGACCTCTCCAGCTCCACGTGGGGCCCGCGCCTCATCGAACATGGGCCCGGAGGCTAACGAGCCCTCCAGGCGGCTTACACGCGCGAAGGGATGAACTGCGATTCCCTAGGGACGAACTGTCATTCCCCGCCCGGAACCCTAGGGACGAACCGCTGGCGCCCAAGCCCCTGCTCAAGCGGGCTTCGGGCCACCTCCACTCACTCCGCCTTCTTCGGCGCGGGGGCGGGGCTCACCACGCGGTGCACCGGATACAGCCCTCCCACCTCCACCTGCTTGTCCAGGAACTGCCACCGGCAGAAGCCGTCGTCGGAGTGCGGCTCCAGCAGGTACACGGCCAACGTGCCCGCGCGCTGGGCGGTGGGGACGTAGAGCGTGCCCTGGGGGAACTCGCGCGTGGTGCGCTCGGGCGCCACCGTCAGCACCGTCTCGAAGCGCACGGGCTTGGGCTTCATGCTCAACGGCACCTCGGCCTCACCCGGGCGAGGGACGTTCGCCGCCACGTCGGGGCTGAAGGTCTCCTCGCGGCGAGCCACGCGGTAGCTGTCCACCAGGAAGCCCCGCGCCTTCGGGAGCACCTCGAAGCGGATGCCGTGCCCTTCCAGCCGGGGCGCGAGCTCCGCGGGCACCAGGTACCCCTCCGGCGTGCTCACCGCGTGCGTGGGGAGGAACGTGCGGTGGTGCGGCGCGCGGTAGACCTTCTTCTTCTTCCCGGGGAAGCGGTGGTCCGCGATGCTCTTCTCGTCGAACGCCTGGATGCGCGCCATGTCCCCAGGCTTCGCGTAGGCCGGGTAGTCGTACGTCAGCGCCCCCTGTGCGTCGCGGGTGGCCACGCCGTAGTTGATGCCCACCAGCTCCCGCGGGTCCGGGTTCTTCCCGCGCGCGATGATGGCCTCCTGCTGGGCCTGGGTGACGGAGAGGTAGGCCTTCGCGCTCCGAGCCGCCTCGCGAATCAGCTCCAGCAACCACGCGCGCATCACCGCGCAGCGGCGCGGGTAGTCGATGTAGCTGTACGTCTCCAGCAGCACGTCCAGCCGGCCCAGCAGGCCGCGGTAGTGGCTGCCGAAGCGCGGGAGCGCCGGGTAGGTGTGCCAGCCCGAGGTGGGGACATCCTCCTCGCGGTAGTTGCCGTACCAGAAGCTGTCGAAGCCGTGGCGCTTCTTCACGGACTCGGACACCCGCTCCAGCATCGCGCGGTTGTAGTCGCGCAGCTCCTGGAACAGCGGCTCGTTCGAGTGCGACGTGTCGAACGTCAAATCGAAGTCGTGGATGCTGCCGTCCGTGGTGTGGCAGTCGATGAACAGCTCCGGCCACCACGTCTGGTGCAGCTTCGCGATGGCGCGCGTCTCCGGCGCCTCCTGCTTCATGCTGTCGCGGTTGAGGTTCCAACCCTCGCCCGTGTAGCGCGTGCCCACGCCGCCCTCGGGGTTGACCTGCCCCTCCAGGCTCTTCAGGTTGAGCTTGCGGTTGTTGGGGCTGATGCGGTCATTGCCGTCCGGGTTGAAGTTGGGGATGAGGACCAGACACACCCGGTCCAACACCTTCTGCCCCAGCTTCGTCAGCGTCAAATCACGCGCGAGCCCCAGCAGCGCTTCCTTGCCCTCCACCTCGCCCGCGTGGATGTTCGCCTCCACCATCACCACGACCTTCTTCTGCTTGCGCGCCTGCTCGGGCGTGAAGCAGTTGCGGTCGCTCACGACGAGGGACACCAACGGCTGTCCCTCCCCGCTCGTCCCGAAGTCCACCCTTCGGGCGAGCTTCGTGCGGCGGCAGAGCTCGTCGATGAAGGCGAGCACGTCGGAATGACGCGAGGTTTCGGCGTAATTCGAGGCTTCGGCGCGGGTCAGCAGCTCGGACATGGTGGCGCATCCGAGCGCTGCCCTTCCGCGACGTCAAGCACTTCGTCCCAAGCCTTCAATGAAGGCCCCGCGGACGCGGTGATTGTTGGGGAATCACGTACCGGAGATGAGGCGCGTGGCCAGGTCGGGACTGAACTGGCCCGCGGGGGTGTTCGGCGCGATGCCGCAGTTTCCGTCGGAGTCCCCAGGCACCTTCACCCACAGGAGCATCTCCGCGCCTCCCCCCGTCTGGGACAAGGCACCCAGCTTGCGGCCCGCGGGGTTGCACCAGTCGCCGTTGTGTCCGTTGCCGTTGCGGCTGGTGTCGACCACGAAGGGGCGCGTGTACGCATAGCGCGTGTTCAGCGCGCTGTTGACCGCGGCGCCGTACGCGGAGGACGCGTCCGTCGGATAGAAGTTCGACACGTTGAGGGCAAAGCCTCGGATGTTGCGCGCCCCGGCGGACTCCAGCCGCTGCGCCATGGTGTCCGCGGCAATCCAGCCCGCGTTGCCCCCATCCAGATAGGCCCAGGTGTTGGGCGCGCGGTTCTTCAGCTGCTCCGTCGCGAAGCGGAGCAGGCCCAGCCGCGTGTTGCGCTCGGTGTCGTTGGGCAGACAGTCGAGCTGGGCGACCGCGTCCGGCTCGATGATGACGATGGCCGGGCGGTCGCCCAGGCCGGTGACGAACGCGGAGATCCAATCCTGGTACGCCGCCGGGCTGCCGGCGCCGCCTCCCGAGTGGCTGCCGCAGTCGCGCCCGGGGATGTTGTAGGCCACCAGCACGGGGAGCTTGTCCACGGCGTCCGCCGCGGTGACGTAGCTGGAGACCGCGGCGGTGATGTCACCACTCCAGTTGCCGAACCACTTCGCGCCCGCCTTGCTCGCGATGGAGCTCTGGATGCTCGCCGCGCGCGAGTCTCCCGCGTTGTTGCGCACCCACACCGCGGGGTTGGAGTTCGGGTCGACGTAGAAGCCACTGGTCATCCCCAACGGCCCGCTCCCACCGCCCCCGCCTCCTCCCGTGGAGAGAGAGATGTTGTCCAGGAACGCGGAGAAGCCACCCACTCCTCCCAACTGGAACGTCACCTGCCCCGCGGACGTGCCCAGGTTCGAGGTGAACGGGAAGGAGAAGGAGCGCGGCGTTCCGTCCAGGGTGATGCGCTGGTCCAACGGCGCGGTGTACGGCGCCGTTCCCAATTGCACCGTCACCCGCACCGTCACGGGCGCCGACGCGGACGCGGTGAACGCCAAGGTGTACGACTGACCGTTCACCAGGGCGATGCCGTCCTGTCCCATGGGGGCATCCCACGGATTGGCCGTTCCGCCGGTGACGTTGACGCGCAGCCTCCCGTTCTCCACCACCGACTGGGTATTGGGCCCGCTCCACCAGGGCGCCACCGTCCCACCGCTGAAGTCTCCATTCGCGACCAACTCCACGAGCCGCGCCGAGACGACTCCGGGCGCGTCCGGCTCGGGCGCCGACGGTGTCGCGGGGCCACACGCCCCCCACACGGATGCCGCCAACACCACGGGGAGCCAGCCCACCTGTTGATTCCATCTCATGTTTGAATTCCTCCGAGCCGCCCGGATGACAGGAATCAGCCTCCGGTCCGTCGAGGCATCCTGACCCTCCCCTCTCGAATTGCCAGCCCAATCACTCATCACCGCCCAGAGCGACAGTGCTGGCGAAATTCAGAAGGTATACAAAACAGCCGGATTCATCCTGACTGAAGAGTGTCAGGCAGGGCGGCCATCTGATTCCTGGCCGCCCACAAGCACATCCATCAACGCAAGGCGGTGACGTGAAGCGAAGGCGTGCGCGCGGGCGTGGCGCTCTCCACCACGCGGCCCAGGCGCAAGAGCAGGTGCTCCTCGAAGGGCCGCCCCATGAGCTGCACGCCCACGGGCAGGCCCGCGCGGTCGAAGCCCGCCGGGACGGACAGCGCGGGGAACCCCGTCAGGTTTCCCTCGCGCACGAAGCGCATCAGCGCATCGGCGACCACCAGGTTCGACTCACCGTCGGGCAGCGTCGACTCGGGGATGGCGGGAGCGGTGATGGCCGTCGAGGGGGTGACGATGACGTCCACGCCCGACATGACCGCCAGCAGCTCCCGCGTCAGCCGGTGGCGGTGTCGCAGCGCGTGTACCAGGTCCGTGGCGCGGAAGTGCCGGCCAATGGCCAGGTTGGTGCGCGAGTCGAGCCCGAAGTCCGAGACGCGCTCGCGCGTGTGCGGCAGCATCGACTCGGCCATCTCGCTCAGGATGATGCAGCTGTGTGTCCAGAGCACCGTGTTCAGGTCCGGCGCGGGAATCTCCACCACCACCGCGCCCGCGTCCGTGAGCGCCTTCACCGCGTCCTTGCAGCGAGCCACCACGTCGGGCGCGGCGTCCTCGAAGTACGGCCAGCAGATGCCCAGGCGAGTCCCGGTCAGGTCCGCGCGCTCGTAGCCGGACAGGTGATGCGCGGGCTGCGACTGCGCCACCACGTCCTTGCCATCGGGCCCGGCGAGCAGGGCATACAGGGCCGCGACGTCGTCGACCGTCAACCCCAGGGGCCCGACATGGCCCACGTTCCAGCAGAGCGGCGGTACACCTGTCTCGGGGATGCGGCCCCAGGTGGCCTTGAGCCCGACGATGCCACACAGGGCCGCCGGGATTCGGATGGAGCCACCGCCGTCCGCGCCCACGCTCAACGGACACAGGCCCGCGGCGACCACGGCCGCGGAGCCACTGGAGCTGCCTCCCGTGATGTGTCCCCGGTTCCAGGGGTTGCGCGCCGCGCCGTGGTGCGGATTCAACCCGATGGGGTTGATGCCAATCTCCTGCATGTTGGCCTTGCCCAGGATGAGCGCTCCCGCGGCCCGGAGACGCGCGGTGACGGTCGCATCCGCCGAGGCCACCTGCGTCCTGAACCGGGTCCCCAGCGTGGTGGGAAGGCCCGCCACATCCACTTCGTCCTTCACCACCACGGGCACACCGTCCAGCACGCTCAACGGACGCCCGGCGCGAAGGCGCTCCGCGGAGGCTTCCGCGGCCCGCAGCACCTCTTCGGGCTTGCGCGTGATGAACATCCCCATCCGCGCCTCGCCCTGCTCCAACTTGTCGATGGTCTCGTTCAGCCTGCGCGCCACGGCGACGGGGTCCACCTGTCCCTCGCGGTAGGCCCGCACGAACGCGCCCACCGTCTCCCGCTCCGGAGAGGACGCCCGCGCGGCGATGGCGCGCTGAGCCTGCTCCCCCGGCGACTGGGGCTCCGCCGCGGGAGCACCAGGCGGCAGGGGGAACTGAATCGGTGGCGCGTCTCCGGGCGACAGCTCGCGCCAGGGAGTGATGCCGCTGTCCCGCACCAGCTTCTCCAACACGGGAGTACCCATCGCGCTCTCCAGGGTGTTGACGAACGCCTTGAGCGCGAGCCCCGACACACGGGGCGCCTTCACGGGGTGACGTTGGTAGGCCATGGCGACCAGCCTACTCGCCACGAGCCTCTCCGTGTCATTCAGCCCGGCGGACGCCCCAATCCTTGCGACTGCGCCAGCACCCGCAGCCGCTCCACCAGTGCGTGCCGGTCCTCGTAGGACAGCCCCTCCGTCTCGATGGCGGGGAGGAGCTCCACGCGCACGCGGCCGGGCCGCACACGCCACTCTCCGAAGGGCAGCACATCCCTCGCGCCGTGGAACACCATGGGGACGATGCGTGCCCCGGAGCGGATGGCGAGCACCGCCGCGCCCTTCTTGTAGGGCCCCAGCGCTCCGTCGGGGCTGCGGCGGCCCTCGATGGACATGTAGAAACGAGCCCCCCTGCGCAGTGCATCCACCGCCCGGTCCACGGCGCGCCGCGCCTGCGCGTGCCATTGACGCACCACCACCACGGAGCCCTGCGACACCAGCACCCAGCCGATGAAGGGCAAGGCCGCGAACTCGATGTTCATGAAGATGAGAGAGGATGGAGGCAGCGCCGCGGTGGTGACGAACGTCTCACTCAGGCTCGTCTGGTTCAGCTGAAGGAAGACAACCGGCGCACGGTCGTCATAGGCGCCTGCGTTGTGGTCGACCACGTCGACCTCCACGCCAAAGACATGCCGTGCCCATAAACACCAGGCGCGCACGAGCGCATCCGAGGAGCTCGGCCGCACGGGCCCCAATGCGAGCGCGGGAATCAACAAGGGGGGCATCGCGGCACAGGCCACACCCCAGCGAAGTAGGCTGCTCAACGTTCCAGGGCGCTCCGGGGGGTCGCAAGAGGCATCCATGCCTTGGAGATAGGCAGGGGTCTCTCCAGCGCCAGGGTGGAAGCCGACCTCTCGCGCGCATTGACAGACGCATGGCACGCTATGCAACGGACCCTGCAGGCGGAGTGCTCATGGGAAGTCCACGTGTCAACGCGCTGGAGGAGTACAAGTCCCTGTTCGAACGCCAACGCGTGCAGGCGCTCGGCCCTGATGAATCGCAGCGCCTGGAGCTCCTGCGCGACGTGCTCTTGGAGTTGGGAGCCCTTCCTCCGGAGGGCAGCGAGTTGCCACCTCGCGCCGCCCGCGCGGAGGCTGTGCTCGAGGTGACATTCGCCACGCAAGACGACGTGGTGCGCGCGTACAGCAAGAACATCGGGGCCGGAGGACTGGCCATCCGGACGACGCGCGCGCTGCCCGTGGGCACCCCCTTGGAGCTGCGCATCACCCTCCCCGATTCGCCCCAGGCCCTGCGCACCCTCGCGCAGGTGGTCTGGTCTCGCGACGACGGCATGGGCGTCTCCTTCACCCAGCTCCCCCCGGAGGCCGAGCGCAGGCTGAAGCACTTCCTCACGCAGGACGCGTCGCTGCTTCAGCGGGTGCGCGGCGTGCTGAAGGCGGATGTGATGCAGTGGTTGACCAAGGACGTGAGGGAGCTGGGCAAGGGCCCCGCGCCCCAGGCGGCCGCCGCCGTGGAGCTGGACACACGTGTGCCGGTGTTGGTGAGCCTGAGCGACTCGCGGCTGCTGGCGCTGGTCACCGAGCTGTTCGAACAGAAGGGCCTGCGCATCGCGACGGACACCACCCGTCCCGCGCCCATCATCGTCGTGGACACGGGCACCGCGCTCGACGTGCTCAGCACCGCGGCCCGTCCGGGGACACGCGTCATCATGGTCAACGTCAGCGGCCCGGACTCGCTGATGGGGCGGCTCACGAACCTCAACCCCGCCGCGTTCGTGAAGCATCCGGCCAGCGCCGCCTCGGTACTGCTCGCGGTGGAGAAGCTCCTCGCCATCACCCCGGCGCCCTGAGCGGTGCATGCACACTTCGGCTTTCGCGACTCCGGCCGCTGCGACATGCTTCGCGCGCCGGTCTTCTCGCGCGGGGTGAATACATGAGTGGTGGGCTGTCGCGACTCGCAGGAGCGATGTGTCTCATGTTGGGGTGCGCCACCGCACCAAGGCCCGTCCCACCCGCCGCGCCACCTCCCGCCGTGCTCACGGCCTACCGGGTGCTTCCCGATGGAAGCACCACTCGCTGGGCCACGCTGACGACGGAGGCCGCGGACTTCCAACCTCCCGCCGACGGTGATTGGTGCGCGGAGCCCTTGCGCCCCGTCACCGCATCCGACGACGCACACGTGTTGGCCTCGGCGCTCCGGAACCACCGGGTGCCAGGCCTCTGCTTCGAGTCCGTGGGCGTCCCCGAGCCCGTGCTGCTCGCCACGCTCGTGCGAGGCACGGCCGTCGTGGCGCTGCGTGCCTCGGGCTCCTCCCTGGGGGATGCACACCTGGGAGCGCTGAAGGAGTTCACGGGATGGGAGGCCTTGCACCTCGACGGCACGCGTGTGACGGATGCGGGGCTCCTGCATCTGGCGGGGCTTCGGCGCCTGACCGTGGTGCGCCTGGATGAGACGGCGAGCTCCGACAAGGGCCTCGCCTTCATCGAGGGCCTCACCACGCTGCGGCGGTTGGGGCTCGCGGGAACGATGGCGAGCGCCCAGGGACTCCGGCCGCTCTCCGCGCAGACGGGATTGGAGTGGCTGGACCTCTCGGACACCTCGGTGGATGACAGCGTCCTCGACACGCTTCCGGGTGCCCACCTGCACACGCTCATCCTGAGCGGGACACGGGTGACGGACGCGGGGCTCGCGAGACTGCGGGACATGCCCGGCCTCACGTGGGTGGGACTCGCGCGAACCGGACTGACCGACGCGGGGCTTGCCCACCTCGGCGCGCTGCGGGAACTGCAAGCGCTCCACATCGGAGAGACCCAGGTGACGGACGCGGGGCTCATCCACCTCGCGGAGGTGAAGTCCCTCAGGGCGCTGGTCCTCACCAAGACGAAGCTCCAAGGCGCGGGCCTCCAGCATGTCGCGGGCCTGACTCAACTGGAGCTCCTTCACCTCGACGACACCCGGGTCGACGACGCCGCGATGCAACACCTGCGCGGACTGACGTCCCTGCGCGAGCTAGACGTGTCGCGCACCTCCGTCACGGGGACGGGGCTCACCCCGCTTGATGCGCTGAGGGAACTCGAGCGGCTGGGATTGTCCGGCCTCGCCTTGACGACGGACTCGCTCGCGGTGCTCCGGAAGATGGAGCGGCTCACCCGGCTGGACCTGAGCGGTACGCCCCTGGGCCCGGAGGCCTTGGGCCACGTGCCCTCCGGCCTGCGAGAGCTGGACCTGAGCCGCACGGCCTTCAACGACGAATGGCTGCCCTCGCTCCGTGCCCTGTCCCGCCTTCAATCCCTGCGCGCCGAGCGCACCTTGCTCACGGACCTGGGCCTGGGACAGCTCGGCGAGCTGGCGGAGCTGGAAGCGCTGCACCTCGCGGGCACCCTCGTCAACGGCTCCGGGCTCGTCCACCTCCAGCGCCTGGCCCACCTCAACCGCCTGGACCTCGGCTCGACCTGGCTGGATGCCGCATACACCCCCGCCCTCCAAGGGCTGACGCACCTCACCTGGCTCAGCCTGGCCCGGGGGCGGATTGGAGATGCGGCCCTGGGTCATCTGCCACCGGGTCTTCAATCGCTCTACCTGGCGAGGACCGCCGTCACCGACGCGGGGATGGCCTCGCTGCGGTCGCTTCCGTCGCTGCGGGAGCTGGACCTGCGGGGCACGGCGGTCACCGACGCGGCCCGGGACGCGCTGAGCCGGGAGCACGGCGTGCGGCTCGTCACGGGGCTCTAACGCGGCAGACACCTCCTGACGCGTCAGTGTGCTGGCTGACACGTCCGCTGGCGTGTCAGCATTGGCGCCACGGGCTCTTGTAAACACACGGGCCGCAGCCCTTTGGCGGCCTTGCGGACACCGACGGAAATGGCCCGCCCCCTGCAATACGCACACAAAACCCCGGGGCCCGGCACCCACGCGGATGCCCGGCCTCCTCAGGAGCGTCATGGACGCCGTCATCGAACAGATAAAGACCCTGGCCCTGGCCGAAGCCTTCCCCTTCCTGCTCAAGGCAATGGGAGCGCTGGTGCTGTGGTTCGTGGGCAGAGCCATCATCAACGCCTTCCGGCGCGTGCTGTACCTCACGCTGCACAAGCGTCAGTTCGACGCCACGCTCATCCGCTACATCGAGTCGCTGTTCGCCGGCTCCCTCACCATCCTCCTGCTGCTCGGCATCCTGGGGATGATGGGGTTCGAGACCACGTCCTTCGCCGCGCTGCTGGCCGCCGCCGGTATCGCCATCGGTACGGCATGGTCCGGACTGCTCTCCAACTTCGCCGCGGGCATCTTCCTGCTCGTGCTGCGCCCCTTCCGGGTGGGCGATGAAATCTCCGCCGCCGGAGTGACGGGCCTGGTGCAGGAGATTGGCCTCTTCGCCACCACCATCGACACGGGAGACAACCTGCGCATCTCCGTGGGCAACAACCGGCTCTTCGGCGACAACATCATCAACTTCAGCCACCACGCCCACCGTCGGGTCGCCATCAAGGTGCCGCTGATGCACGGCTGCGACGTCCACGGCTTGATGCGCGCCTTCCTGGAGCGAGTGGGGCAGGTGGACGGCGTCCAGCCCCAGCCCCCGCCCAGCGTCGGCGTGGCGGAGTTCACCGCGCAAGGTCCCGTGATTGCCATTGGCGTGAGCTGCAAACCCTCGGCGGCCGGAGCCGTCACGGGTGGCATCACCCAGGCCGCCTCGGATGTCCTCATCTCCACGGGCTACGTCGTCCCGCCGCAGCTCGCGATGTCGGATATCGCCAAGGCGAGCTGACCCGGCCCGGGAAGGTGCCTCGACTCAGTGGTAGTTGAGGCACCCGTCATAGGCGACGGATTCCGCCACCACGTCGACGGGCTGAGCGGGGACGATCTCCAAGGCGTCATAGGACGTCCCCGTGTTCCTGCACACGCCGCGCGCCAGCTGGTAGCCCGGCTTCAGCGCCTCCAGGTTGATGATGCCGTTCCACTCCTGGAGCTCCGAAAGGAGCGCGGGCGTCACCGTCGGAGCGTAGAGCACGACATGGGTCGCGGAGAGCCCTCGCAGAGGCTCCGTCTCGAAGTCGAAGCGGTCATCGCCATTGACGTCCTGATACACGGCGATGCGGCCTGTTCCCAAGAAGCCCGCACCCGCGCCCAGGTCATTGAGCGCCCCCGGCCCGGGCTCGCCCGTCAGCCGCAGGGAATAGGCCCCCGGAAACGACGGAGGCATCCCCGCGCCACCTTGCGAGACGATGATGTCACCCGACCTCATCCAGTTCTCCCAGGCGACGGTCACCCGGGTGGCACCGGTTTGCGAGGTGGGCTCCAGCGATACCACCTGGCCATTGAGGACGTAACCGGACTCCTCTTGTTCCTTGGGCCCGGAGGGCTGCGTGTCCTCCCCACACGCCACGAGCCACACCAGTCCCGACACCGCGACAGCGGCAGACACTCGACGATTCATTCTGGAAGCCCCCAATGTGTCGCGTCCCGGCTCACCACGAGCCTTGGATTCGCGATGACGGACTGGCTAAGACGAAGTCAGGCGGGGCGATAGTCGCTTCGCTATGGTGCCCGGGGAATGCACTCGCTGGCGAACATCGACGCCTTCGTGCGCGCCGTGGAGGAAGGTGACTTCACGCGGGCCGCGAAGAAGCTCAACCTCACGGCCTCCGCGGTGAGCCGGCGCATCGCCCGGCTGGAAGAGGAGCTGGGCGTGAAGCTCTTCCAGCGGACCACGCGTGCGCTGCGGCTCACCGAGGACGGTCGGGACTTCCACGCCCGCTGCCAGCGCATCCTCGCGGACCTGGACGACGCGAAGGAGTCACTCTCCCACTCTCGCGAACACCCCAGCGGCAGGCTGCGCGTGGAGGCGCCCCAGGTCATCGGGCAGCTCGTCCTGGCGCCCGCCCTTCCCCGCTTCCTCGCGCGCCATCCGGACCTGGAGCTGCACCTCACGCTGCGCGACACCGTGGTGGACCCGGTGACCGAGGGCGCCGACGTGCTCCTCCGCGTGGGACGATTGGGAGACTCCGGCCTGGTGGCCCGAAAGCTGGGCACCACGCGGATGGTCGCCTGCGCCTCCCCGGACTACCTGGCCCGGCGAGGCACCCCCACCACCCCATCCGACCTGGCGAGCCACGACTGCCTGGGCTTCCTGCGAGAAGGAGGCTCCTCCGACTGGCTCCTGCGAGAGGGGGACGAAACCGTACGGGTGACGCCCCACGGAAGCCTCCACGTCAACCACGGCGCGACCCTGCGGGACGCGGCCCTGCTGGGGCTGGGCATCGCGTGGTTGTTCGACTTCATGGTGGCCCGGGAGCTCGCCGCTGGAGCCCTGGTCTCCGTCCTGGAGCCTTGCTCCCGCGAGTCACGCCCCATCCATGCCCTGCACCCACCCAACCGGCATCTTCCTTCGCGGGTCCGAGTGTTCCTCGACTTCGTCGCCACCCTGTTTCCCACCAGCAAGGGCCGGTAGAGCCCTCGGATATCAGCGGGCATTCAGCGCCGCGTTGAGCGCGTCGGAGCTCGCCTTCGACCAGCGCTCTCCGATGGCCGCATAGCCCGGCTCCAGCACGAAGGGAGGAAGCATCTCCTCGGACGTGCGCTCATTTCGCATGGAGAGAGGGTGGATGCCCTCCGCGGCGCACGCCAGCCGGACCGCGCGCCATGACAATCCGGCGGCCTCCATGACCCGCAGATAGTCATCCCGCTGGAGGCTCTGGTCCGCGCTCTCCAGGATGTACGGACGCTGGGTCTTCTTGTAGGGCTTCTCCGGCCACCAGTCCTTGGTGCGCCGCCGGTACTCCCGCCGCGTCGCGTCCCGGAGCGCCACCAGCCGCTCGCGAAAGGAGTCCTCGGAGTCTTGGAGAAGCTCCAACGCGGTGCGCCCCATCGCCGCATAGAAGACGTCCGACGACTCATCCTTCCGCGCCCGCCCGTCCACGAAACCCACGTAGTCGCGCGTGGCCGAAAGCAACGCCCGCTCCGCCGCGTCCACCGTCAACACCTCGACGGGCCGCGTCTCGGGCATCTCCACGAAGCCCTCTCCCTCCACCGTCCCATCCGGCAGCGGACGCGAGAAGGCATGGCCGTACCAGACGTTCCTGTCCGGAAACACCAGCACCAGCTCCGGCATTCTTGGCAGGGAGGGCGGCGCCTGATTCAGCACCCAATCCGCGGGGTCCACCGCCTGGAGCGCGCGGATGGCGACCAGGCCTCGCGCCCGCATCCGCTCGAACCAGGTGTAGAACGACGGCTCGAAGCCACCCTCCACCTGGAAGCCACGGAAGCCCTCCCGCCGTGGGAAGAAGGTCCCGGCCGTCGGGTCATCCAGCATCAGCGCGCGGAGGTCCTGCCCTCCCAGCCGAGCGTTTCCGACAATCGCCGCCTGCCACGCATAGAGATGGACGATGATGCTCATCGCTCGACCCTACCGTGTTTCCACGGCCAGGACGCATACACATAGGCACCCATCCCATACAAAGACAATCACCAACGGGTGGCCGAACCACCCGCTGGTGATTGACGTCCGAGACGGCCATACACCCGCGAAATGTGTCGAAGATTCCTCTGCCAGTCACTCTGTAGCGCCAAGAGATACATCCCCAAATCGCCTGTAGCGGCGGGCGCTACAGTCCTGACAGGCGGAAGCGCTGCGATGTATCGATGATACAGAGGAGGCATTCGGGGTGCGTGAATGCTGGCGTGGCGAATGCAATGGGTGTCCACGCCGCCGGAAGGAAGGCATTCGGGCTGGGCCGGCACCGAATGAGTCCCCTCCTGGCGGAGCAGATCATCCCCCCAAAGCAAGAGGTAGGTCATTCCATGCATCTGAAGACGATGGGCCGCGTGATGGCGGCGGCAGCGTTTCTCAGCGTGATGTCGGGTTGTGCGGGTGAGGAGCCCACGAACGCGGGTGGCGACGTCGGCGCGCAGGAGGCGGGTGCGGAGTCGCAGTGCGTGAACCGGTTCGATGGCATCAACAACTGCGCGCTGGGCAACGCGAAGGTGACGCCCACGGAGAAGGGCCTGAACGTCACCGGGCTGCGCTCGGTCAAGACGGACGGCATTGCCAGCCGGTTCTCGCGTGCGACCAGCTGGTCGCAGGCGAGCGAAATCAAGTTCGGCGGCACCACGGGCGTGTGGCAGATGGACGCGCGCTCCGGTGACCAGGTGGTCAGCACCCTGCGCGTGGCGCCGGGCAAGGAGCCGAACTCCGCGTACATCACCCCGAGCTTCAGCGGCGCTCCGGGTGGCTCTTCCTACCGGATGAACGTCTACCGCGACGGCGTGCTCCAGGGCTCGTCCTCGAACCCCGCCGCGCAGATGCTCGTGTTCTACAACTGGCGGGACTTCTTCCGCTGGCTCGTGGCCTACGCGGACTTCTTCGAGCTGGACATCATCGTCTGGAAGAACGGCCAGAAGCCCACCGCTCCGGACAACGTGGGCGCCTGCGGCTGGCGGCTGCGCACCGAGGGCAACACCTTCACGGTGAAGATGGACGACGGCAAGGAGATCACCGGCGACACCGTGGAGTTCATCGAGCAGATCGAGGACGGCCACTACCCGTACAACGGTTTCACGGGCATCGACTCGAAGCTGACCGCCGAGGGCGTGAACATCCTGGGCGAGTCGTTCGTGCCGGCGGCGAAGTAGTCATCGCCACCTCCCGCGTCTGAGGGCGCGGGCCTCGTGCCGGGCGAAAGCCTCCACTTTCGCCCGGCACGGTCTTCACCGTGTCCTGGAGATTCCCGATGAGACGGCGCCTGTATTGGTTGGGCATCCCCCTTGGAGCCATGCTGCTCACGGCCGTGTGGGCGCAGGCCGCGCGCCGTCCGCCTCCCGCGATTCTGGACTTGGGGCCGCTCTCCTCCTCCGTGGAGCCAGGTGAGGAGCTCCCGGGTGGCGGCGCCACGGTGACGGACACGGGGCGCAATGCGTTTGGACGCACGCCGCCCAACATGGACCGCTCGCGCTGGCCGGAGTTCCATCTGGGCAAGCGGGTGTTCGACCGCGACTGGAGCGACCCCTACCACCTGCCGGGCCTGGGGCCTCTGTACAGCGCCGCCTCGTGCATGACGTGTCACGTGAAGGATGGAAAGGGGCGCCCTCCCGCCTCGCCCACCGAGCCCGTCGTCTCGCTGGCGTTCCAGCTCGGCTCCGCATCGGGCCCCGGGCCACATCCCGTGTATGGCGAACAGCTGGACCTCCACCAGCTCGGCCAGGCGCGAGGAGAAGGCACCGTCGAGGTGAGCTACGACGAGCTCCCCGGTGAGTTCGCCACGGGTGAGCCGTACTCACTGCTCCGGCCCCGCTACCACTTCAAGGACCTGGCCCACGGGCCCCTGGGAGAAGGCACGCCGTTCTCCCCCCGCGTGGCCCCCGCCAACTTCGGGCTGGGGCTGCTGGAGGCGATTCCCGAGGCGGCGCTGCTCGCGCTCGAGGACCCCGATGACCGGGATGGCGATGGCATCTCCGGGCGCGCCAACCAGGTGATGGATGTCTCCGAGGGGCACACGCGCATGGGCCGCTTCGGCTGGAAGGCCAACCAGCCCACCCTGCTCCAGCAGGTGACCCACGCGCTGGTGGCGGACATGGGCTTGACGACCCCGATCTATCCACGGGCGCAGGAGCCTCGGGGCACACCTGTGGCCGCCACGGGCCCCGACGTGAAGGACTATGACCTGGAGCGGCTCGTCTTCTACACGCGGCTGTTGGCCGTGCCCAAGCGCCGGAACTGGGAGGCCCCCGACGTGCTGCGAGGCAAGGCGGTGTTCCGCGCCCTCGGCTGCGCGGCCTGTCACGTCGACCGCGCGTTCGAGACGGCGGAGGTGTCTGGCTTCCCGGAGCTGTCGAAGCAGCGCATCCAGCCCTACACCGACCTGCTGCTGCATGACATGGGCGAGGGGCTCGCGGATGGACGGCCGGATGGGCTCGCCACCGGACGGGAGTGGAGGACACCACCGCTGTGGGGCATCGGGCTCACTGCGACGGTGAGCGGTCACACCCGGTTCCTGCATGACGGGCGCGCGAGGAACGTCGAGGAGGCCGTGCTGTGGCACGGTGGCGAGGCGGACGCCGCGAGGGAGCGCTACACGCGATTGCGGCGGGAGGACCGGGAGGCGCTGCTCGCGTTCCTCGGGTCGCTCTGAGGCACGAGCCCCCTTTCGAGGGTGGCCCCTGGCGAGACTTTCCTTCCGACGCTACGTTTTGACTCATGGCACGAAGGGCTCCTGGTGCCGCCGAGGGTGCGTTCCCACCCGGAGCTGGTCACCGAGGCTGCGCCCCGAGGGCCGTGGGTTGAACCGACGTCGCTCTCGTCCTGGAACTGGAAGCCTCCCTTGGAACTCTCCTTGAATCCCGCCCTGCGCACCGACCTGGGCAAGCGCGCGGGTGTCACCGGCGGCCTGTTGGGCGTGCTGTGTGTGTTCGCAGAATTCTGCTTCCTGTTTCCCCACCTGCTGGTGTCCGCCGACGGCCGGGCCTTCTACTCGGAGCACATGGGCCTGTTCCGAGGCATCCTCCAGGCCGCCATCATCGCCACCTTCGTGCTGGGCGCCGTCAGCGTGTTCACCTTGCGCTCCAAGGCGCATGGCGGCATCGCCATGGTGCTCGCGCTGGTGGCCCTGCTCCTGGGTGGCAGCGAGGCGGAGCCCCTCACCCACCAGCCGCGCGCCATGAGCGCGGGCCTGGACTACTTCGTGCTGGAGCTGTTCGTGCTGGGGCTGCTGTTCATCCCCATGGAGCGGCTGTGGGGACTGCACGAGCAGCGCATCTTCCGCGAGGGCTGGCAGACGGACCTCAAGCACTTCTTCGTCAGCCACGTGGGCGTACAGCTCATCTCGTTCGCGGTGCTGATTCCGGTGCAGGTCTTCTTCGCCTGGGCGGTGCGCGCGGACTTCCAGGCCCACGTGGCCGCCCAGCCGGTGTGGCTGCAGTTCTTCGAGATTCTCTTCGTGGTGGACCTGGTGAGCTATTGGGTGCACCGCGCCTTCCACCAGATTCCGTGGCTCTGGAAGTTCCACGCCATCCACCACTCCAGCTTGCAGATGGACTGGCTGGCCAGCTCGCGCTCGCACCTGGTGGATGTGCTGGTGAACCGGGTGGCGGGCTTCATCCCGGTGTTCCTGCTGGGATTCAGCCCGGCCGCCATCTATGGCTATCTCGTCTTCGTCTCATTCCACGCGGTCTACATCCACGCCAACGTGAGCCACCGCTGGCCCTATCTGCGTTGGGTGTTCGCGACGCCCGAATTCCACCACTGGCACCACACGTCGGACGATGAAGGCATCGACAAGAACTTCGCGGTCTTCATCTCGTTCATCGACGTGATTTTCAGGACCGCGTATCTCCCCGCGCACTGGCCATCGCGGTATGGGACGACGCAGTTCCAGCCGCCGGAGACGTACCTGGGGCAGCTCGCATATCCGTTCAAGCGCCATGAGGAGACGCCCTACGGATAGGCGAGGAGGGGTGGACGCGCCCTAGAGAAAGAGGTTCTCCGGAAGCGGCGTGACGGTCTGGAAGACGTAGCCCACCGTGCCCGCCGAGGACGGAGCACCCGTGGCGCCACCGGAGCCACCGTTGCCCCCCGACGCGCCGCCGCCTCCGCCTGGGTTGGTGTTGGGGTTGCCTCCCGTCGGCCCTTCGGTGGTGCCCGCGGAGCCCCCGTTGACGTTGGGCGTGCCCGTCATCGTGATGGGCGCCGAGGAGAGCAGGCTGATGATGCCTCCTCCACCGCCTCCGCCTCCGCCCTTGCCGGCGCTCGGGTTGCCCGTGTTGTCTCCCGCCCCGCCGTTGCCGCCCACGGCGTACACGATGCCTCCAATGTTGATGGCCGTCTTGCCCACGATGGTGACGATGCCACCTCCACCGCCACCACCGCCCGGCACGTTGGCGCCGTCCAAGGCGGAGGTCCCGGAATCTCCATTGGCATGGATGGAACCCCCGCTCTGGATGCGGACCGTGCCCTGCGCGAGGATGACGAGCGTGCCGCCGCCATCTCCGCCGACGGCCGGCAAGGCCTTCGCTCCGGAGCCGCCGCCCTTGAGGCCCGGCCGCAGCAGCTGCGCGGCCTGATGCGGTTGCAGCCCGAGGCCGCCCGCCGGCTCACTCGCGGGGCTGCGCGCCACACCTGACTCCGCGGGCCCCACGCCCGTATCGGAGGCAGACTGGTCGACGATGATGGTGCCTGTGGAGGTGATGGTGAAGTCGCCCGTCGTCCGGATGACCGTGCCACTCGCCACGATGAGGGTCGAGGAGATGGTCAAGTTGGAGAACTGCAGGGTCTGCCGCCCCTGTGAAACGAGGGCGTTGTAGCCAGAGAGCGTCGTCAGGTCGGTCATGCTCCCGACGGTCCACGACCCCGAAGAGCCATCGCCGTAGATGCCCGTCGCACCCGTGGCGCCCGTCGCACCCGTGGCGCCCGTCGGCCCCTGCGAGCCGCTGCACACGTAGCGCGTCAGCGCTGGGGTCACCTCCTCGGTGTCCAGCGTGCTGTTGCCATTGGCGTCCAGACCGAACTGGAGTCGCACGCCCCCGGTGGGGCAGTTGACGCCCGCGGACTCCACGGCCGTCGCCGACAGCGAATGCAGCCCCGCCGCGCCCACGGGCCCCGTATCGCCGCGCGGGCCCTGTGCCCCCGGAGCGCCCTGCTCCCCTTGGACGCCTTGCAGTCCTTGGGTTCCCTGCGGCCCCTGTGGGCCATTGCAGACGTAGCTGGTGGTTTCCACCTCGCCCTCGGCCAGCGCTCCGTCACCGTCGTCATCCACACCGGCCTCGAGCTTCACGCCTCCCATGGCGCAGTGGGCGCCCACGGCCTCCGGCGTGGTGCGAGCCACGGCGCTCTTTCCCGCCGCGCCCTGAGGCCCACCGGCGGCGCCCGCCGGGCCTTGCGGGCCCACGGGGCCTGTGTCCCCCTTGGGCCCTTGCTGCCCCTGAGGCCCTTGGGCCCCCTGCGTCCCTTCCTGACATCCCGACAGCACCAGGAGGGTCGTCATCGGTAGAGCGCGAAGCAGTCCCCGCCCCCACAGGGGATATCGCCAGTTCACTTGAGCCATGGTGTTCCTCCTCCTCGCGACAACTCGGGGTGCCGTCCGAGAGCAAACGACGAGCCAGGATGTCTCAATCAGGTAGGACACATCAAACCGGACAGGTGTCCCCTCTGGTGCGCTCCCCTCCCTCCGTGTGAAGACAACCGGGCGCGTCCCTCCTGAACGAACCAGCGTCTACGCGGAACGCAGGCCCCTCGCTGAGACGCGGCGCATCCAGGGCCGCGCGAGGCCTCCGGGCTTGCGAGTGCGGGCCGACGAGTTGTCGAGACCTCTCCCCATCCTGGGCACCCTTCGGGAGGCCCTATCGGTCCGCGCCCATCGACGGAACGAGGGGCCCCGCCAACCGGCTTCAGGGAAGTCCGGTGAGGCGCAAGCCCGCGTTCTAGCGCGTCGCATCGCCTGATGGATGGGCTGCGTTGACGTAGCCATCGGGTTCCTGGGTGCCAACAGGGGAGACAAGGGGCACACCCACTGGGGGCCGGCCTCGTCTCGGTCCGAGGGATGCTCCGATTCCATCCCTCGCAAGAACGGCATGGCCCTGGAGCAATCGACGTTCTTCTCCCCGAGCCTGGAGAACGAGTTCCTCCGCTTCAGCGGACGCGATGCGGGCATGGAGGCTGGCCGCCAGGGACACGGTGCGGTAAGCATCGCAGCTCATCAACACGCGCGGGGCGGGGCCTGTTGGCACTGGCGCATGACGCGGTGAGGGATGGGCCATGTCTTTGAATGCGTACGAGCTCTCTGCTGGGCTGTTCATCCGAGGACTGAGCAACTTGAAGGCGCAGCTGACGAAGGCGGAAGCGCATGCCGCCGCCAGCGGCAGCGGTGAAGCGGCGCTCCTGGACGCGCGCCTCTCCGACGGAGGGCACATGCAAGGCATTGGGGGTGATTCACCAGCGGACCTGCATATGTACACGCTCGCTGCCCAGGTCCACTGGGCAGCGGAGGGAGCCCGGTTGGCGATCTCCCAGTTGCTGGGGGCACCACGAGTGCCGGCCGCGAACGATGCCAAGAGCTTCGCGGAGCTGCACCAGCGGCTCGATGCGACGATGACCTCTCTCCGAGAGTTCGTGCCAGGCGACCTCGAAGCCGGCCTCGACCGGGAGATTGTGATTGAGCACCGCCGGGGCTCGATGCGCGCCAGTGGCCGCCAGTTCCTGGTCGCATTCGCGATTCCCCACTTCTACTACCACGTGACCGCCGCCTACGGCATCCTGCGCAACCAAGGCGTGCGACTCACCATGGGCGACTTCCTGGGTAACTGGGGAGCGAGTTGACCCCATGCTGCGTGGGCCGTGAAAGTGGACGGTCAGTAGGGGCTCGCGGTGGGACGGATGATGATTTCGCTGATGTCGACGTCCGCGGGCTGGCTGATGGCGTAGCTGATGGAGCGAGCGACGGCCTCCGCGGGGATGGCGACCTTGCGGAACTCACGCATGACCTCGCGGGCGTTCGTGTCACTGATGCTCTCCGCCAGCTCCGACGTCGTGACGCCTGGGGAGATGACCGTCACGCGGATGTCCGCGCCCACCTCCTGGCGGAGCCCCTCGGAGATGGCCAGCACGGCGAACTTGGTGGCGCAGTAGACGGCCGCCGTCGGACTCACCGCGTGGCCACCAATGGAAGACAGGTTGATGAACTGGCCTGACCTCTGCCGCTTCATCACCGGCAGCGCCGCCGCGATGCCGTGCAGCACGCCCCGGATGTTCACGTCGAGCATCCGGTTCCACTCGTCCACCTTAAGCATCTCGAGGAGGGACAGCGGCATCACGCCTGCGTTGTTGATGAGGACATCCAACCGTCCGAACTCCTCCAGCGTGAAGTTCACGAAGCCCTCCACATCCTCACGCTTCGTCACGTCCACGGCGCGTGCTCGCGCCTCGCCGCCGCTGGCTTTCAATTGCTGGGCAAGCACCTCCAACCGCTCCGCCCGGCGAGCGCCCAGCACCACCTTCGCGCCCTGCTGGGCAAGCAATCGAGCCGTCGCCTCGCCGATGCCACTGCTCGCTCCGGTGATGGCCACCACCTTGCCCTGGATGTTCGTCGTCATGTGCATGTCCTCGTGGGATTGCCCCGGTCACCGGGAACATGCGCACCCTCTCAAGAGCGGGCGTGGAGGCGTTATCCGGATGCTCGCAAGCTCTTGCCTATTCCTCCACGAGCGCTCCGCGCCCCTTGGCACTATGACTGTCCCCATGAAGCCCGTCCGCGCCCCAACCACGACCGCAAGCCCTGACCTGGGCGCGCTGGCAGCACTCATGAAGCGCCATGTGCCCACGGACGGCATCCACGCCACGGCCATCCCTCAGCTGGTCCTCATTCGCGCGTCGGAGCCCACCACGCCGCTGCATGCGCTGCACGCCCCCGCGCTGTGCATCGTCGCGCAGGGCCGCAAGCAGGTGCTGCTCGCGAACGAGCTGTATGTCTATGGAACGGCGCAGTGCCTGGTCGCGTCCGTGGACCTTCCCGTCACGGGGCAGATCGTGGAGGCGTCTTCCTCCCGGCCCTATCTCTGCTTCCGTCTGGACCTGGAGCCCGGACAGTTGGGGGACATGATGATGGAGGCGGCGCTGGACGTCTCCCCCACCAAGGGGCTCGCCCGAGGTCTTGCATTGGGCCCCGTGGGGGCTCCGCTGCTGGATGCGGCGACGCGGCTCGTCCGGTTGTTGGACACGCCGCGCGACATCCCGGTGCTGGCGCCGCTCTTCATCCGCGAAATCCTCTACCGCCTGCTGGCCGACGACCACACCGCGAAGCTGCGGCGCATCGCCATGGCGGACGCCCGGCTTCACTCCGTCACCCGTGCCATCCATTGGCTCAAGGAGCACTACGCCGCGCCGATGCGCATCGAGCAACTGGCGCGCACGGTCCACATGAGCCCGTCCGCGCTCCATGCCCACTTCAAATCCGTCACATCGATGAGCCCGTTGCAGTACCAGAAGCAGCTGCGGCTCCAGGAGGCCCGCCGCCTGATGCTCGCCCATCCCATGGACGCGGCGATGGCGGGACACTCCGTGGGCTATGAGAGCCCCTCCCAATTCAGCCGCGAGTACAGCCGGATGTTCGGTGCGCCGCCGTCCCGCGACATCGCACGGCTCCGGGAGTCACTGGGCGCCGTGCCGTGACGCCGCCCATGGCCGCCACGGCGCATCAGCGCTGGACCTCGCGCTCGGCGCCCGTCTCAGTGCCGGACGGGCGGTACCCGCGAGCGACAACTCAACGGGCCTTGCGGCGCTCTTCTGCCAGTCGCGTGTTGAGGCCGCGTTCGGCGGCATCCGCGTAGGCCTTGCAGTTCATCGCCTTGGCGCCAGCCGCGTCCCTGGCCGCATAGTTCCAGCCACTGGCCCCCGGGTGCGGAGTCAGCAGCACATCGCACGGCAGGGCACGCACGGTGGCGAAGGTGCGCCGGTAGTCCTCGACGATGCGCGGATAGCGCGGGTTCGCCAGCAGTTGGTAACCGGGGGAGCTAAGGCTGTCCGCGTAGGCAATGCGCACCGGCTTGCCATCGCGGGTATCGGTCCACGTCCAGCCGATGCTGCCCGGGGTATGCCCCGGCATGAAGTGCGCGGTGAACTCGACGCCGCCCTGTGTGACGACCTCACCGTCCATGACCACCCGGTCCGCCACGACAGGCGGGAAGGTGATGTCATCGCCAAAGTGAAGGTCGTTGCTGCCCCCGCGCGCCAGCAGAACGGCCGACTCGGCGCTGGCCACGACCGTCGCCCCGGTGCGGCGCTTCAGCGCGGCGAAGGGGCCCGCGTGGTCAGCATGTGCGTGGCTGTTCAGCAGCAGGCGCACGTCTTTCGGCGCGAAGCCGCGGCTCTTCAGGTTGGCCAACAGATGGTCGGCCATCTGGGGCATCCCTCCATCGATGAGCACAACGCCGTCCTGGGTCTCCACCAGCAGGGCGGTCAAATCCTCCGTGCCGATCTGCCAGGTGTGGTCGGCGATGCGCAGCGGCTCCATGGGCTGCAACCAGGATGCATCAACGGTATAGGCCTGCAGTTGCGGCAGCGGCGTCGTCGTTGGAGGTGTCGCCGGCGGCGCGGCGACAGCGGTGGCGGCGTTCAGCAGGCAGGCGGCGAGGGCACAGGTGAAGGTCTGGAGGCGCATGGCGAGCAAGGGTGTGGGTAGGTGACAAAAAACCTAGCACGCGGTTCTGAGCGGGCGTTTCGGGTATTCGCGATGACTCCGTGTGGACCATCGGCTCGGGCGCGCGACGACGTGGCGTGAAATGGCGATGCGTTTCCCAACACGCGGATTGTTGCCGGGCGTTCGCTCACCCCCCCTGCGTCACGTGCAATCCCGGAGCGTCTCCTCTACAGACTTCCCCCAGGTCGGAAGCTAGGGTGCGCGGCATGAAGAGCCATGCCACCTTCGTCTTCGCCGACGGCGCCTGCTCCGGCAACCCGGGTCCGGGAGGCTGGGGCGCCATCATCGCCACGCCGGATGGATTGGTGACGGAGCTGGGCGGCCACGAGCCGGAGACCACCAACAACCGGATGGAGCTCACCGCCGTGGGCAAGGCGCTGCGCCACCTGGAGGCCACTCCAGGCCCGCTGCGCATCCACACCGACTCCACCTATGTGATTCAAGGCATCACGCGCTGGGCCTTCGGCTGGAGCAAGCGTGGCTGGAAGACGGCCGACGGCAAGGAGGTCGCCAACACGCCCTACTGGAAGCGACTCATGGCGCTCCTCGCGCAGCGCAAGCAGACCCACACCGGAGAGGCCGCCGCGGTGGAGTGGCACTACGTCCGAGGGCACGTGGGTGTCCCCGGCAACGAGCGCGTCGACGCCATCGCCGTGTCCTTCTCCCGTGGCAAGGGACAGCGGCTCTACACGGGTGCCCTCGCGACCTACGACGTGGACATCTACAACGTGCCCGAGGACACCTCGCTGCCCGAGGAGTCTCCCAAGCAGCGCGAGGCCAAGGCCAAGGCGCACTCCTACCTGAGCCAGGTGGGCCGCAGCGTGAAGCGGCACTCGACGTGGGCCGCATGCGAGCGCCGCGTGAAGGGTGTCTCCGACGCGCGCTTCAAGAAGACTCGCAGCGCCGAGGACGAGGCCCGAATCCTGGAGGACTGGGGCGTGCGTCCCGAGGACGTTCAGTCCGAGGACTGACCTGTGCCCCGCACCGCCGTCAGCAACAAGTCATACTTGCCCCCGAGGAACGTGCGGAAGCCGTGCTGGTGCAGGTAGCGGCGATAGAACGAGAGGTCCTTCACCAACAGGGAGAGGTCCGGCTCGCGAAGGTTCCGCACCCGCGCGCCATAGACCACTTCTCCATCGCGAAAGCGCGAGTTGGGAAACCCCAGCAACAACGTGGCCTGAGGCTCCAGGTGCTCCTGCACCAGCTTGCGCAGCAGCGCGTGGTCATCCACGCCAGGGCTCTGCAGCGTGCCCACGGAGACCACCAGGTGGAATCTCCCCAAGCCCTCCGGCAAGGCGTTGAGGTCCGCGGCGATGAAGCGATGCCGCGCGTCGGGGAAGCGGGCTCGCGCCTCCGCCAACGCACTCGCGCTGTGGTCCACGCCCACGAAGGTGACGTCCGGAGCGCTGTCCAACCACCCGAAGGCGGCCAGCTCATCGCCGCGATTCACGCCCAGGTCCAACACGCGCGCCCCCGAGGGCAGGCTCACGCGGCCCAGCGCCTCCAACCACGGCAACAGGAACCCCGCGTCCTCGAGCTTGCGCACCCGCGCGAAAGCGGACTGTGCGCCATAGCGCTCCTCGACGGAAGAGACCTCCGAGCCACTCGCGCCTCCCGCGTGCCACGACGCCTCCGGGCCCAGCGCCTCGAACGTGAGCGCGACATGTGTCGCATCCACCGCGCGAGGCGTCAGCAGCCGGCAGGACACCCCCTCCGCCAGGTCACACCAGCTTCGCAGCGGCCGGTGCACGAGCGAACCCTCCGGCCCGACCTGCTCCCCGGGATAGCGCCCCCGGCCCAGGTCCGGGTCCGGCACCTCGATGCACACGCGCTCCGCTCCCGCGAGCACCGCCTTCACGTGGCGGACGATGGAGATGAGCGGCTCGTCGCCGAAGCGGCGCGGGAGGGGCACGGCACCAGAGGGGAGAGACATCACCACCAGACTATCCCGAGGACCTCGACGGTTCCGCAGGAGTCTGTACCCACCAGGTGAGCCGCGCGGTCCTCGAATGGCCGGCGGCCCACCTGCGAACCCCCTTCGACTCAGGACGACTGCCGCTGACTCAACGCGACGCTGCCCAGGATGAGCGTGCCGGCGATGACCATCGTGAGCGTCACCGGCTCCCCCAGGAGCAGCGCCGACCACGCCACGCCGAACAGCGGCACCAGGTACGTCACCGTGACGGCGCGAGGAGCACCAATGCGCGCGATGAGGCGGTAGTAGACGACGTACCCCGCCCCGGTGCAGACCACGCCCAGGGCCGCCGCGGCCAGCCACGACGTCCCGGGGATGGCCTGGGCCGGCCAGGTCGCGAGCGCGAACGGCAGCGTCATGAGCGCGGCGAACCCCAGCGTGGAGGCGGCCACAGCTCCCGCCGGAACACCCGTCAGGTGCCGGCGCACCATGTTCGCAGAGATGCCATACAAGAAGGCCGCGAACACCGCCGCGGACACCGCGAGCCCAGGACTCGCCCCTTCAATCTTCGAGCTCGCGAGCACCACCACCCCCGCGAAGCCGATGGCGAGCGCCACCCCGCGACGCGAGGTGATGCGCTCCTTGTAGAACAGGAACGCCACCAGCGAGGTGAAGAGCACCGTCATGCTGTTGGCGATGGCGCTGATGCCCGCGGGCGCCTGCCGCGCGGCCCAGGCGAAGAGCGCGAACGGCACCGCCGCGTTGAGCGCACCCACCAGCGCCAGCTTCGGCCAATGCGCGCGGGTGATGGACCCTCGGGCCTTCAAGAGGAAAGGCAGGAGCACCAACGACCCCAACACCAGCCGCACGGCGACCAGCGGCAAGGGGCCGAAGTCAGCCGCGGCGATGCGCATGAACATGAACGACGCCCCCCAGACGGCGGCCAACCCGCCCAACTCGAGTGGGGTCAACCAGGATGCGGACACAGGGGCGACAGCGGGACGGGCAATCAAAGGGGTGCTCATGGGCGGTTCACCTGGCGGCGCAAGCCACGAATCTCACTCCGGTCGCCCACTATCTGCGCGTCACGCCCTCCTGGCGCAACTTCATGGTATTGGAGGCAGCCACAAACGTGATTTGAGGCTCGCATGCCCCTCCCCACGGCGTGGTTGCCGGCCCTCGCCGCCTTCGAGGCGGCCGCCCGGCACCAGAACTTCGCCCACGCGGCCCAGGAGCTTCACTTGACGGCCAGCGCCGTCAGCCACCATGTGCGCAAGCTGGAGGGCATGCTCGGCGTCACCCTCTTCCAGCGCCACGCGCGCGGCGTCGCGTTGACCATCGAGGGACGGCAGCTCGCGGACGCCGCCGGAGGCGCGCTGACGGACCTCCACGACGTGCTCCGAGACCTCGGAGACCCGCGCAGCGAGCGCCACCTCGTGCGCATCACCACCTTGTACTCCGTGGCGCACACCTGGCTCCTGCCGCGCCTGCCGGACTTCACCGCCGCCCATCCCCAGATGCGCGTGCGGCTCGACACCGAGATGGCGCTGACGCGCTTCGACGACGGAGGTCCGGACCTGGGCATCCGCTTCGGTCCGGGACAGTGGCCCGGGATGACGGCCCATCACCTGATGGCGGATGCGCTCTTCCCCGTCGCCGCCCCCACGCTCCCCGGCATCGAACAGGTCCAGAGTCCCTCCGATATCCAGAAGCTGCCGCTCATCGAGGACCTGGCGCGCCAGGGCTGGCAGGACTGGTTCCGCGCGGCGGAGGTCCACGGGGCCCGGCTCGACGTCCGCCACAGCTTCAGCGACACCAGCAACGCGCTGCTCGCGGCCTCGCGAGGCATGGGCGCCGCGCTCGCGAGAGAACGGGTCTCCGAACCCTTCCTCTCCAGCGGAGGCCTGGTCCGGCTCCCCGGGCCCGTGCTCCCCACCCGCTACGCGTACTTCGTGGTGTACCCCTCCCACCGCCGGCTCCGCGCCGCCGCGCGCACCTTCCTGGACTGGCTCATCGCCCAGCCCGGACGCTCGCCTCCGCCACGCCCCACCTCGACCCCTCCCACACCGTAAGCACCCGGAAGACCGACATGCTCCATCCCCTTCTCGAGGCGCTCGGCCTGGCCGAGCACAACCCCGGCAGCACTCTCGGAAACGGCGTCTGGGCGGACTCGCGCGCCGAGCCCCCGCTGGAGGTCTTCAACCCCACCACGGGCCAGAAGCTCGCGACCGTGTCCTCCGCGAGCGAGCAGGACCAGGAGCAGCTCGTGCGCGCGGCCGCCCAGGCCTTCGTGGCCTGGCGCGAGTTGCCCGCGCCCCGCCGGGGTGAAGCCATCCGCCTGTGCGGCGAGGCCCTGCGCCGGCACAAGGACGCGCTCGGCTCGCTCGTCTCGCTGGAGATGGGCAAGGTGAAGGCCGAGGGCGACGGCGAGGTGCAGGAGATGATCGACATCGCCGACTTCGCGGTGGGCCAGTCGCGCATGTTGTACGGCCTCACCATGCACTCCGAGCGCCCCGGCCATCGCATGTACGAGCAATGGCATCCCCTGGGCGTCGTCGGGGTCATCAGCGCCTTCAACTTCCCCGTGGCCGTGTGGGCCTGGAACGCGTTCATCGCCGCCGTGTGTGGCGACGTGGCCATCTGGAAGCCCTCGCCCAAGACGCCGCTGACGGCCATCGCGGCCACGCGCATCTGCAACGCCGCGCTCAAGGCCGGAGGCTTTCCGGAGGTCTTCTTCCTGCTCAACGCGGCGGGCACCGCGCGGGCCGAGCAGTTGGTGGACGACCCACGCGTCGCCCTGGTGAGCTTCACGGGCTCCTCGGCCGTCGGGCGCCAGGTGGCGGTGCGCGTGGCGCGGCGGCTGGGGCGAAGCCTGCTGGAGCTGGGCGGCAACAACGCCATCATCGTGGACGCCACCGCCGACCTGAAGCTGGCCATCCCCGCCATCGTCTTCGGCGCGGTGGGCACCGCGGGCCAGCGCTGCACCACCACCCGCCGGCTCATCGTCCACGAGTCCATCTTCGAGGACGTGGTGGAGAAGCTCGCCGCCGCCTATGCCCAGGTGAAGACTCGCATTGGAGATCCACTGGAGGCCGGCACGCTGATGGGCCCGCTCATCGACGCGGCCGCGGTGAAGCGCTTCGAGTCCACCGTCGCGAAGGCGCGCGCCGCCGGAGCCCGCGTGGTCTGCGGCGGCAAGACCCTGGCGCGCCCAGGCCACTTCGTGGAGCCCACCCTCATCACCGGGGTGAGCCCCACCGACGCGTGCGTCAAAGAGGAGACCTTCGCGCCCATCCTCTACGTGATGCCTTACCGAACGCTCGACGAGGCCATCGCCCTCCAGAATGGCGTCCCGCAAGGCCTCTCCTCCTCCGTCTTCACCCGGGACTTCCAGACCGCGGAGCGGTTCCTGTCCGCCGCCGGCTCCGACTGCGGCATCGCCAACGTCAACATCGGCACCTCCGGCGCGGAGATTGGCGGCGCCTTCGGCGGAGAGAAGGACACGGGCGGAGGCCGGGAATCCGGCTCGGATGCGTGGAAGGCCTATATGCGCCGGCAGACCAACACCCTGAACTTCTCCAACGCCCTCCCCCTGGCGCAGGGCATCCGCTTCGACCTCTAGACTTGGAGGGAGACCGCCTCGCACGCGGAGCCACGTCCGCCCCCAGGCGGCTGGTCCACTCCCATCCGCGAAGCCAAGCTCTCTCCGCATTCCAGGTACTACGAGCCCCAATCGACGCGGGAGTTGATAACCCCCTCTCGTATGTCCCTGGGTTTCGCTCTACCCTGGAGGTCCTCACCAGGAGCGTTCGCGATCAACACCTCGACCTCCCCTACCGCCCCCGCCGGTTGGCACGACATCCTCGTGCGTCACCTCGAACCCTTGCTCGGAGGCTTCACCGCCAAGATGGCCATCCATACGGCGGCGCTACGTGCGCTCAAGCGGCCCCCCGAGCAGGTCACCCTTCAGGACCTCCCGCAATTGCTCGAAGGCCTCAAGCCGATGTTGAACACCTTCATTGGCGCGCTCCACGCCAAGGTCATCCTCGCGGAGATCGCCACCTCGCTGGAGAAGGCACGATGAGCTCCTCCTCCAGCCGCGCTTCCTCGTCCGTCGCCCCGTGGTTCATCGGCGTCGTGGTGCTGCAGCTCGCGCACCTCTTCGCCGTCTCCACGTCCCGGCCCGAACACCTCGCGTTCATCCACGACATCGCCGGTTGGTGCAGCGGCCTGCTGGCCGTCGCCGGCACGTTCGCCGCGGCGAGCGCCTTCGGCTCCGGCGACTACCTGCGCCGGGTCTGGGGCGGGCTCACGGCCGGCGCGCTCTTGTCGCTGATGAGCGCGGCCATGCGCAGCTACTGGCTGCACACCGTGCCGGACGTCCCCTTCACCGCGTCGCCGCTCTTGCCCTTCCGCATGGTCGTCGTGGTGCTGGCCAACGTCGCCACCACGTTCGCGCTCGTGCTCCTGGCCCGGACCTACCGCCAGTCGGGCCTGCAGCCTCCGTCCAGTCCTCGCGCCAGCGCGCTGTGGGCGGTGACGGCGCTCGCGGCGCTGGCCGTGGGTGTCCCCGCGCTCGTGACGGAGGCGCGCAACCTGGTCTCCGGCGAAAACCCCACGGCGTCGACCGTCATCAGCCTGGCGTCGACGCTGGCGGACATGACCATCATCTTCATGGTCGCCCCCATCCTGCGCGTGGCGTACATGCTGCGCGGCGGGAAGCTGGCCTGGGTGTGGTGGGCCATGGGCCTGTCGGGCGCGACGTGGTTGCTCTACGACGCGCGCGTGTGGCTGGCCCCGCTGCTCCCCGGCGGCGAGGCCCTGGGCGCGGAGCTGCTGCGCTCACTGCGCACCTCCGGGCTCGTGCTGTTGGGATTGGCCGGCTGGCTCCAGCGCTCGGCCCTGGGACCGCAGAAGGCGGAGGCTTCGGAGCCCTCGCTCCACACCTCCGCGGGCACTCCCTGACGTCTCGTCGTCCTTGGGGCACGGCCTCCTGCGCCGTGCCCCTGACGCGGCTCAGCCCGCGTTGGCTTTCTTGTAGCGCAGCCGCTTGAGGGCCTCGAACTTCATCCGGTCCCTGGGCGGCGTCGTCGCCACCAGCCCCTC
Source organism: Myxococcus stipitatus (assembly GCF_037414475.1). Next base: position 1,210,708 of record NZ_CP147913.1, read on the forward strand.
CAGCATCCGCTTCGAGCTCTGGTAGATCTCCTCGACGGCCACGTCGAACGCGTCGGCGTTCTGCTTGGACGGCTTGCGGGTCCCGGCGATCTTCCGGACGAACTGCAGGGCCGCCGCGCGGATGTCGTCATCGGTGGCGGGGGGCGTGAAGTTGAACAGGGGCTTGATGTTCCGGCACATGACTCCAGGGTAGTCCATCCCCGGAGTCGAAGTGCGCGCGGCCCTTCCCCACACGCCCGCTCGTCACGCCTCTCTGCGAGCACACGCCGCGGCCCGGTCGAGGAGCAGCGTCTGCTCGCGCACGTTGCGCGTGAGCGCGGCCGCCTTCTCGAACTCCTTCCGGGCCTCGTCGAAGCGCCCCAGCTTGCGCAGCAGGTCTCCGCGCACGCTGGGCAGCAGGTGGTAGTGCGCCAGCGAGGGCTCCGAGGTCAACGTGTCCACGACGGCCAGCCCCGCCGCGGGGCCATAGGCCATGGACAGCGCCACCGCGCGGTTGAGCTCCACCACCGGCGACGGCGTGAGCCGCACCAGCACCGCGTACAGCGAGGCGATGCGGGCCCAGTCCGTGTCCTCCGCCCGCCGGGCCCGGGCATGGCACGCCGCGAGCGCGGCTTGCAGCGCGTAGGGCCCTTGCGCGCCGCCCAGCTTCTCCGCGCGCTCCAGCGCCGTGAGTCCGCGGCGGATGAGGAGTTGGTCCCACAGCGCGCGGTTCTGGTCGAGCAGGAGCACCGGCTGCCCCTTGGGCCCCACCCGCGCCCTCGCGCGCGACGCCTGGATTTCCATCAGCGCCACCAGGCCATGGACCTCCGCCTCCTGCGGCGCGAGCTCCGCGAGGATGCGCCCCAACCGCAGCGCGTCCGCGCACAGCTCCGGACGCATCCAGTCGTCTCCGGCCGTCGCGGAGTAGCCCTCGTTGAAGACGAGGTAGATGACCTCCAGCACGGAGGCCAGCCGGCTGGCGAGCTCCTCGCCCCGAGGCAGCTCGAAGGGGACCTTCTCCTCGGACAGCGTGCGCTTGGCGCGGACGATGCGCTGCGCGACGGTGGTCGACGGCACCAGGAAGGCGCGAGCAATCTCCTCCGTCGTCAGGCCCCCGAGCAGGCGCAGGGTGAGCGCGACGCGCGCCTCCGTGGACAGGATGGGGTGGCAGGAGATGAACATGAGGCGCAGCAGGTCATCGCCCACCTCGTTGTCGAGCGCCGCGTCCAGGTCCGGCGTGCCCCCATGGGCCTGGTCCGACTCGAGCTCGTGGCCCAGCTCCTCGTGCTTGCGCTCGACGCGTTTGCCCCGGCGCAGCTCGTCGATGGCGCGGCGCTTCGCCGTCGCCATCAGCCAGGCCCCCGGGTTGTCGGGGATGCCGGACTCGGTCCAGCGCTCGAGCGCCGCGACCAGGGCATCCTGCGCCAGCTCTTCCGCGAGCCCGACGTCGCGGACCATGCGCGTCAGACCTGCGATGAGCCGCGCGGACTCGATGCGCCAGACTGCTTCAATGGCGCGATGCTTGTTGGAAACCGTCACGCGGCCGACTAGAGCACCCTCGCCCGCCGATGCAAGGCCGGCCCGTCCACGCCGTCAAGGAACCCGAGTGGCCGACGGGCGGACACCGGCCACACTGTGGGGGGCTTCCCACAGCCCTCCCGCGACTCCCGTGCAGCGGCGCATCCAGGTCTGGACTATTCCCCGCGGCTCGCCTTGTCCTCGCGCCACCAGTGGCTCATCCGCTCGTGGACCTCGGCCTCGTAGCCTTCCTTGCTCGGACGGTAGAAGACGGAGCGCTCCAGCGGCGGGGGCAGATAGACCTGTCCGGGCGCGTAGTGGTCCTTGAAGTCCCACGGCGGCTGATAGCCCTTGCCGTGCCCCAGCTCCTTGAGCAGGTCGGTGGGGGCGTTGCGCAGCGGCAGCGGAGGCGCGGCGTTGGGGTGCTCCTCCAGCGCGGCCATCGCCGCGTTCATCGCGGCATAGGCGCGGTTGCTCTTGCGCGCGGTGGCCAGGGTGATGACGGCGTGTGCGACGAACAGCCGGCCCTCCGGCATGCCCGTGGAGTGGAAGCCCTCCTCGCAGGCCCGGACGATGGTGATGGCCTCGGGCATCGCCATGCCCACGTCCTCCACGGCGATGACCTTGAGGCGGCGCCACAGCGACACCACATCCCCTGTCTGCAGCAGCTTCGCGGCCCAGAAGATGGCGCCCTGCGCATTGGAGCCCCGGCAGGACTTCTGGAGCGCGCTGAGCAGGTCGAAGTGCTGGTCGCCGTCCTTGTCGTGGCGCGACAGCCCGGTGCCCACCGCCTCGCGCGCGGTGTCCACGGTGATTTCGCCGCCATCCGCCGTCAGGCCCGCGGCCATCTCCAGCGCGCCCAGCGCCTTGCGCACGTCCCCGGCGCCACCTCGCGCCAGGAGCGCGAGCGCCTCGTCGCCCACCGTCAGCCCGCGCTTGCCCAAACCGCGCTTCTCGTCGGAGAGCGCCCGGCGCAGCCCCCCTTGGATATCCGAGAGCGTGAGTTCCTGGAGCTGGAAGACGCGGCATCGGCTGATGAGCGCGGGCCGGACCTCGAAGCTGACGTTCTCCGTCGTGGCGCCCAGGAGGACGAACAGGCCGCTCTCCACATGCGGCAGCGCCTGCTCCTGGACGTTCTTCGCCCAGCGGTGGATTTCGTCCACGAAGAGCACGGTCCTGCGCGAGTACTGGTTGCGCCGCCGCTCGGCCTCGGCCACCACCTCGCGGATGCGGGGGATGCCATCGGAGACGGCGGACAGGATGACCAACTCCGCGTCCACGCCCGAGGCGAGCATGCGCGCCAGCGTCGTCTTGCCCACGCCCGGTGGTCCCCAGAACAGCGAGGAGACAATCTGCTTGCGCTCCATCAACCGGCGCAGCGGCGCTCCCGGGCCCAGGAGGTGTGTCTGCCCGATGAACTCATCGGGGGTGCGAGGGCGCATCCGCTCCGCGAGCGGCGCGAAGCGGTTCACATCGACGGAGGCGGAGAACAGGTCGGGGCCATCGCTCATCGCATCGCAAGCTCCCCTCTCCGCCGCGCTCGGTCAACCACCGAGACACTCCCCGTGGCACCTCGCGGTCCCGACTCACCCATGGTGCGGTGGAGGTCCACACCCGTCGAATAGTGGACAGGCATTCGAGGCGCGGTCCGTCCGAGGGAAAAACCCACCGTGTTGGCGGCCGGCAAGCGATGGACAGCGATCAACACGGGGCCGGCCCGTCCCAGGACGTGGGGAGCCCATCGTAGAGTCGTGCTCTTCACCCAGGAGGGAGCACGATGTCATTCATGCTGCTGATGATGGAGGCCCCCGGTAAGCGTCAGGCGCGTCCGCTCGATGAGGGGCAGGCTGCCTACGCGAGAATGATGGCCTTCCAGGAGAAGCTGAGGAGCGCGGGTGTGCTCGTCACAGGCGAGGCGCTCAAGTCCGACGACAATGCGGTGCGCATCGAGAACCTCGGTGGGCGGAGGACCGTGAGCGACGGCCCCTTCACCGAGTCGAAGGAAATCATCGGCGGGTTCTTCCTCCTCAACTGCAAGTCGCGCGAGGAGGCGCTCGAGTTCGCCATGGCCTGTCCCGCGAGCGACTGGGGCATCGTCGAGCTGCGAGAAATCGCCGCCAGTTGCTACGAGTAGGGCTTCACCGCGTCATGGGCGCGGGGGCTCACTCTCCCGCGTCCATGACGGTCCCCTCCCCAGTCAGAAGGCGATGCGGCTCGGCGTGGAGGGCGGTGATGAGCGTGTGGCTCCTGTCACGCGCTAGATGTTGATGCGAGAGCTCACCGTGCGGACATCCATCCCGAGCGCGGCGAACTCGGCGGCATGGGCGCGAAGCAGCTCCACGAAGCGGGGATGCACATCCGCCTCCTCGTTCGCGAGCAGGAAGCCGTAGTTCGTCTTCGACAGCATCCACGAAATCCACAGCATCTCCGTGGCGTCCTCCGGCGGCGGCGCGACGTCCAGGTCCGCCTCCGTCGACAGCGCCCCGCCCTTCCCCCAGCGCAGCCCCAGGCACGCGTAGAGCACCTCGCCGGCGTCGTCCCACTGGAGGTTGTTGGCCCAGGCGTGACGGAAGGTCGCGAAGTAGATGACGTAGCGGCACAGCTGCTTGAGCGCGTCCATCTCCCCCGGCTGTGGCTCATCCGTCCAAGTCACCGCGCTGACCGCCTTCGGCGTGGGCGCGGCGGCCTTCACGTCCAGGTCCATGCGCTCGGAACGCACGAACCACGGCGCGGGCTTCCCGGGCACCGTCGCGCGCAGATACCGGCACACGAACGCAGGCGCCGAATGCGCCACCAGGTCGTCCGAGAAGCGCCGCACCTCGCGCCACTCGGCCTCCATCGCCGCGCCGTGCTCCGCGAAGAACGCCTCCACGTGCTCGCCCACCAGTTGCCAGAACAGCCCCGCCGCTCGCGCGTACCGGTGCCCCTCACAGACAGGCGGAGCCGGGGCGAAGCCCTTCCAGTCGTAGCTCCCCAACAGATGCACCAGCCTCGACTCGATTCCGCGCTCCGTCAGCGCGCTCGCCCGAGTGATGTAACCCGTGGTCCCCACCAGGAAGTCGTTGGCGGAGTGGTTGATGAGGACCACCTCTCGCAGGTGCGGCATCAGCAACCAACGCAGCGGACTTCGCCGCAGGTTGCGGTGCGCGGCGATGGCGTACTGCTCGATGTTGAAGTGGCACTGGCCCAGGTGATTGCCCAGCTCCGTCTCCAGCGTCGCGCTCACTCGCGCCATCCGCTTGGCCGCCTCCCAGTTCTCCCCATCCGCGGGCGTATAGCCTCGCCGCGTCACCGGTGAACCCGGGGCCGTGGCGCCCGGCTCGCGCATCCCCAGGATGATGCGCGTGGGCAACAGCTGCCCATCCACCAGCCTCAATCGCAGGTCCACGTCCGGCAGACAGTGGATGCCATCCTGCTCGTACGCATTCCACGGGAAGTAGAGCCGGAATGCGTTCGGGTCCGCGGGCACCTCCGGGTCCCTGTCGAGGATGGAGGAGAACATGCCGTTGAGCAGCCGCTCCCCGAAGAAGGCATCGGTGCGCGTGGAGCCCGGTGACTCGCGCTCCATCCGCACCGTCATCGCCTCGGGATAGTCCGCTTGAATCCGGTCCAGGTCCGGAGCCTGCCCCAACTTCCCCTGGAGCAGATGGCGCCGCTTGACGAGCTCGATGGGCGCCACCGCCTTCAACATCGCCAGCGAGCGGCCCGGCGCATACGCCGTCGGCGGAGTGCCTGCCTCCGTGACGTGAAGCCGCGCGAGCGTCGCCGCCGGGTCATATTCCCAGTACGGCAGCCTCAACGTGCCGAAGTCGTAGTGCAGCCCACCGTGGTCATCCGGCCCCTGCTCGGCCCCGATGCGCCGCCACGTCTCCACCACCCGTCCGTCGGGGAGGAAGCTGTGCTGCGGCTCGAAGAAGCGGATCTCCAGGTCCGGCAGGTCCCCCGCCCCCGCGTCCTCCGGGTCGTACCGGACCGAGAAGCCCCCTTCCGCGTCCGTGAAGCCCTCGCCCAGGAAGTCATCGGGCGTGCCGATGTCCCGGTCCCACAACTCCACCTTGATGTGGTGCAGGGGAATGGGGCCCTCGGGCCCGTCCTGCTCGAAGACCAGGCGCCCCACCGCGACGGCCGGCAACGCCTTGGCGCTGCGCTCCGTGTGGCTCGCCGCCCGGACCCGAGGCCCCAGCTCACGGCTGAACGCCAGCCGCTCCTCCAGACTCAGGTTCGAATACCACCGCGCGAGCTCGGCCACGTCGAGCGGTTCATCGCCATCCTTCTCGGACTCCTTGAGCCCGAGAGTGCCCATCATTCGCCGCATCGCCACGAACATCGTCCCGTCCCTGACACATCCTTCATCCCGGGGGGAGGCTACCATGGGTTGAGCTCACACTATTCCCGGCCTACGGTCTGCCCTGGTAATGCTGGGGATTCGATGATGGCTGCGTACACACTCACGGTTCGGACGAATGGGAAGCTCGGCGCGGGGACGGATGCGAACATCTCCGTCGTCCTGGTCGGTACACGCGGAGAGAGTGGTCCACACCTGCTGGACCTGCCTTTCCACAACGACTTCGAGGCCGGCACCCAGGACGACTATTCCATCGACGCGGAGGACGTGGGCGACCTCGTGCTCCTGCGCTTCTTCAACGAGGGGGGCCTCGCGGCGGACTGGCTCCTCGACTGGGTCCGCGTCACGGATGGCACGAAGCAGTGGCACTTCCCCTTCTTCCGCTGGGTGCTGAGCGGCGCCACGGTCGAGGTGCTCGAGGGCACCGCGAAGCTCGCGCGGCACGTGGGCAGCGAACGCGAGTCCGTGGCCCGCCGCGCGCAACTCAAGGCCCGCAAGCAGATGTACCCCTGGCGCCCCGCCTCGCAGACCGAGGGCCTCCCGGGCGCGCTCGACATCAGCGAGGCACAGCCCCTTCCGAAGGACGAGCTCTATCGGGGGCTGACCCAGGGCAGTTACGAGGTCGTCATCGCCAAGACGCTGGCGGCCATCCAACTGCACCTGCCCATGCTGAGCCACGCATGGAACGGGTTGGTGAACGTCTTCGACTTCTTCAAGAGCCTGGAGGTCCCCCAGCTCGCCCGCCGGTGGAAGGACGACCTCGAGTTCGCGCGTCAGGCGGTCCAGGGCATCAACCCCCTCCACATCACGCTCATCCCCCGGCTTCCCGAGGGCATGCCGCTGACGGATGACGCCGTGCGAGGCCTCATGTCGCCGGGCACCACGCTGGCGCGGGCGCTCGACGCGCGGCGCATCTTCCTGCTCGACTTCGAGATTCTCGACGACATCGCCATGTACCGGAAGGTCGACAAGGACGGCCACGAGGAGCGCCGCTGGGCTCCGGCGTCCCGCTGTCTGCTGTACCTGGACGACGAGCACAACCTGCGTCCCCTCGCCATCCAGCTCGGACGGGACGCCGAGAAGGACCCGGTCTTCACCCCCAACGACAGCGAGGCGGACTGGCTGGCGGCGAAGGTCTTCGTGCGCTGCTCCGAGGGCAATACGCACCAGATGGTGAGCCACGCGCTGCGCACGCACTTCATCGCGGAGCCGTTCGTCGTCGCGACGATGCGCAACCTCCCGGACCCGCACCCCGTCTACAAGCTGGTGCGCCGCCACTTCCGCTACACGCTCGCCATCAACGAGGGCGCCCGGAAGGGACTGCTCGCCGCCGGCGCCGTGTTCGACGACTTCATCGCCACGGGCGGTCCGGACAAGGGCCACCTCCAGCTCGGCCGGAAGGGCTTCGCGCGCTGGACCTTGGAGGACAACAAGCCCCGGTTGGACCTCGAGCGTCGAGGCGTGCTGGATGCCTCCATCCTCCCCTCCTACCCCTACCGCGACGATGCCCTGCCCCTGTGGGACGCGCTCGAGGAGTACGTCGGAGGAGTGCTCCGCCACTTCTACCGGACGGACGCCGACCTGGCGGGCGACGCCGAGATGCAGCAGTGGTGGCAGGACCTCACCGAGCACGGACTGCCCGCCGAGAAGCTGCCGTGCCGGGAGCTCTCCCGCGTCGAGGACCTGGTGGACATCCTCACCACCGTGCTCTTCACCGTCAGCGTCCAGCACGCCGCGGTGAACTACCTCCAGTACGAGCACTACGCCTTCGTGCCCAACGCTCCGCTGTGCATGCGCCAGGAGCCCCCTCGGCAGAAGGGGGTCCTCCGCTTGGAAGACCTCGCCGGCATGATTCCCTCCAAGTCCCAGATGCTCTGGCAGATTGCCATTGGCCGGGCGCTCTCCAGCTTTGGAGACGACGAGGAGTTCCTGCTGCACGAGGACGGCTGGCGCGAGGAGTACTTCCACGAGCCCGAGCTGAAGGCGATTCGCGAGCGATTCCACGACCGGCTGCGCACCCAGCTCGCCGTGGTGAAGGCGCGCAATGCGAACGCCGAGGTGCCGTACACCGTCCTGCAACCCGACAAGATTCCCTGCGGCATCACCGTCTGACGCGCCCGGAGACCCACGCCCTTGCCGAACCTGCTCTCTCGAGGCCTGTTCAACCTGTTCTTCGGTGCTCGCCGCAAACCCTTCGCGAGTCTCCCAGGTCCCCCTCCGGGCCTGTTGGGCAACCTGGGAGACTTCCTGGGGGCCCAGCCCTGGGACGTCTGCGCCCGCTATGCGCGCGCCCATGGGCCTGTCACCGTCGCGTGGCTCGGCCCCTCACCCGCGCTGGTGCTCAACGACCCCGCGGTCATCCATGAGGTGATGGAGACGCGGCGGCTGGAGTTCGAGAAGGGGAACATCGGCGACCAGATTCGCCACTCCGTCACGGACGACACGCCGTTCATCGCGGACCAGGGAGAGGACTGGTCCCGCAAGCACGGGATGGACCCGCTGGCGCAGCCGTGGACGCCCGCATGGCGCGCGGCCCAGGTGGAGCCCATGCGGGCGGCCATCTCCGAATCGGTGGAGGCCCTGCTCCAGGAGCCCTCGCTCGACCTGGCGCTCGCGCTGCGCAAGCTGACCTTCGATGTGTTCTGCGTGGCCACGGTGGGCGAGAAGCTGCCCACGTCCGCCTACGAAGACTTCATCCTGCTCGCGGCGGCGGCCGACGCGCGCATCCAGGCCAAGCTGCCGTTGCGGTTCGTCTCGGTGCCCAAGGGCTTCGCCGCCGCGAAGGAGCGCTTCTACGGGCTCTTCGCGGACAGGATTCGCGCGGCGCGGCAGGCCCCCGCGCCGCACCGCGTGGACCTGATGTCCTGGACGCTGCGGGAGATGCCCGGGTTCGACGACCAGGTCCACGCCCACCTGCTGGGCGGGTTCTTCTTTGGCGGCGTCTTCTCCTCGAGCACCACGCTGACGGGCGCCGTCCATCAGCTCCAGAAGTACCCCGCGGTCGAGGAGCGGCTGGCGCGAGAGTCCGCCGCGCTGATGCAGGGGCCGCTCGACTTCGAGCGGCTCGGGGGCGCGAGCTGGGGTGAGGCCGTGGCCTACGAGGCCCTGCGCCTCCTGCCCGCGGTGCGAGTCATGATGCGCCGGTCCCCCCTCGCCCCGGCCCCGCTCGCGGGTGTCACGCTGCCGCCTGGCACGACGCTCATGATCTCCAACCAGCACCTGCACCGGGACCCCACCCATTGGGTCAACCCGGAGGTGTTCGACCCGGAGCGTTGGCTGAACGGCGGCGCGGCCCGCAATCCCCTGGGCAGCGGCCACTTCTTCCCCTTCGGCCGAGGCCCTCGCGCCTGCGTCGCCGGGGACTTCGCGATGGTGTTCCTGCGCACGGCGCTGGCCACCCTTCTTGCCCGCGTGCGGGTCCACGTCGACTCGACGGAGCCCTTCGAGGAGGGTTTCTTCTTCGGTGTGGTGCTGCCCAAGGGCGTCACCGGTAGACTCGTCGCGCGCCAACGCTCGACGGACTCCTCACCCCTGGGAGCCCATCCCCCCTCCGTGGAAACCGCATGACCTTGTTTCGCCATCCCCGAGACCGCATCCCCGTCCTGCTGTTCCTCATGGCGTTCGCCCTGGACCTCACGGTCTTCTTCACGGCGCGAAGCTGGTGGTTCCCCATCCTGTGGTTGGGGCTGGGCATCATCCCCAAGGGGTGGATCAGCGCGTGGAACCACCACCATCAACACGTGCCCATGTTCCGCCACGCGTTGCCCAACCGGCTGCTGGAGTTGGTGTTCGGCTTCCAGACGGGCGTGACGTCCCACGCGTGGTTCCTCCACCACGTGGTGGGCCACCACAAGAACTACCTGGACCAGACGAAGGACGAGGCTGGCTGGAAGCGGCGTGATGGCAGCACCATGCGAGAGGTGGAGTTCTCCCTCTTCAACACGGTGGTGGCCTATCCCCGCGCCTTCCGCGCGGGCCGGGCGCACCCGCGAGCCCTCCGCGTCTTCCTGGCCATGGGCGCGCTCCAGGCCACGCTGCTGGGGCTCTTGTTCTGGCACCACTGGTACAACGCGCTCTGGGTCTTCCTGCTCCCCATGCTGGTGTCGCTCTACATCACGGTCTGGGCCACGTACTTCCACCACGCGGGCCTGGACACGCAGGAGCCGACGCAGGCCTCGTACAACATCCTTCACCGGGGCTACAACTTGATGACCGGGAACCTGGGTTACCACACGGCGCACCACGTGAAGCACGGGCTGCACTGGTCCCAGCTTCCGGAGCTGCACGCGCAGCTCGCCAAGGACATCCCCGCCACGCACTACCGCCAGCCCGGCATTCCGTTCGTGTGGTCCAACCCGGAGTCGAAGGTCGAGCCGGACGACGCGCGCTTCGGCGCCGCCGCGCAGTGACGCCAGGCGCCTCACTCCAGCAACTGGAGGTCGATGGCCTGGGCCATGCGCTCGTAGCCCAGGTCATTGGGGTGCAGGCCATCCGCGGTCAGTGAGGCGGGCATGGCATCGGGGTTGGCGGGGTCCCTCACCGCCGCCTCGAAATCAATCACCGCGTCGAATGCGCCCGAGCCGCGAATCCACGCGTTCACGGCCTCGCGCAGCGCTTCGTTCTCCGGGGTGAAGTACGCATGGCCGGACATGGGCGTGAGCGTTCCGCCAAACACCTTCAACCCCTTGTCCCGGGCGCGCTGGATGAGCTGCTGGTAGCCGTCGATGATTCGCGCGGCGGCCATCGTCCCCGGCACCGCGCGGCCGATGTCGTTGACGCCTTCCAGGAGGATGACGGCCTTGACGCCGCGCTGGGCGAGGACGTCGCGCTCGAAGCGGTGCAGCCCCTTGGGGCCATAGCCGTCGCTCAGCAGCCGGTTGCCACCAAGACCCGCGTTGAGGACGCCCACGGGTCTGCCACCTCGCGTGGCGAGGCGACGAGACAGGCGCGCGGGCCATGAGCTCTCCATGTCCACGGTGCTGCCAACGCCATCGGTGATGGAGTCGCCGAACGCGACGACGAGCGACGCGTCGGGTGCGGTGTCCACGTGCACGGCGGCGAGGAAGTACAGGCTGCGCGTGGTGAGCGCGGGCTCGAAGGTCCTCGCCGCGGTCCGGTTGCCCGTCGCGGAGATGAAGGTGGTGCGGCCGGAGTGGAGATGCCAGGACGCGGCGCCCGAGCGGTCCAGGAAGAAGAGCGAGACGGCGACATCCCGCAGGCCATCGACCGCGAGCACGATGGGCTCACTGGTGGCTGTCCGGCCTGGAGGAATGCTGACGAACGTCGCACCGCTGAAGCGGACCTCCCGGTCCGTCGCGGGGTCGATGGCGCTGCCAGAGGCACGCAGGGCCACGCGCACCGCCTCCACGCGAAGAGGCTCGGTGCCGTACTGGTTGCTCAGCACCAGGCGCAGCCGCGGGCCCGCGAGCGTGGGGCGCACGAACATGCGCACCGTCTGGTTCTTGAAGCTCGGCCCGGCGAAGTCTCCCGGCTCCAGCCCCGAAGCGGATGGGTGCATCGGCGCGGTGAAGGCCGGCAACCAACAAGGCGGAGAAGCGGCACCCGCGGGGGCCACGCGCCATCCCCACAGCACACCGGCCATCACGGCCAGGGCAAGCCCACGCGGGACCATGCGTTGTCGAGCCATGCAACCTCCGAGGACAGTCGAGTCCAGGGACCTCGCATGACGCGCCCACGGGCTGGCCGCCAGCCATCCGTGATGGGCTTGGCGATGGCGGTCCACGCCTTGTCCACGACGTGACAGCCCCACACCTCGGCAGAGGAGCCTTGAACACACGGAACGGACCTCGCCTCCGCCCGGCACGGGCCTGGGTGGCGCGCGAGTCATGCCCCGACGACAGCGGAGCGCCACCCTTCCAAGAGGTCTGGTGATTCCGATGACAAGCGCCCATGCCACCTCCATCAGAGGGGCGACCGCTCCTCATCGACCGTGAGCTTCTCCACCGCGCCATGAAGGATTTCGAGCTGGCGGGGTACTCGCTCTACCAGCTGCCCCGACACGGGGTCATTGGCGATGCGGCGCAGCGGGAGTTCGGGCATCGGCGGAGGTGACTTCCCTTCCCGCAGCGAGTCCGCGAGCGCATCCAACGTCCCGCTCGCCTTGTTGGCCACCACGTCGAGCACCTCCGACGACGGAGTGACGGACTTCTGCTCCGCCAGCGCCGTCACCGACGCGGCCAGGCGGCGCGAGTACGTGAGCAACGCCATCGCCGGCTCCAGCCGATACGCGGGCCCTCGGTACTCCGCCATGAGCCGCTCGAACGACGCCTCCGCGTCAATCATCGCCAGCCCCAACGCCCTCCGCGCCGCGCCGACCCGGGGCTCCCGGATGTCATGGCTCGCCGCCACCTGCCGGAAGTAGTGGCCATCCGCCCGCAACACGGTCGCGACCGCGTCCGGAAACCTGCGGCGCTCCGGATACGGCCACAGCAGCCACACGCCCGCGAGCGCGAGCACACACGCCACCAGCACCCCCAGCGCGCGGTTCTCCGCGACGGACCAGTCCCCCGCGCTCAGCGTCGCCAACAGCAGGAAGTCCGGCGTGAGGAGAATCTGGAACGCCCCGAAGTTGAGCGGCAGCAGCGACACGGAGATGGCCGTCAACACGCCAATCATCAGAATCAACACCAGCGGCGAGCCCACCCCCGTCGCAATCACCGCCGCGAGCGTGCCTCCCAACAACGTCCCCGTGACGCGCTGGAGCGCGCGCTCCTCCGTGTTCGCCGAGTACGGCTGGAGGATACCGATGGCCGAGAGCACCACCCAATACGACTCCCCCAACCCCATCAACCGGGTGAGCACCAACGCGATGGAGGCCACCGTCCCCGCGCGCAGCGCATGGCGCAGCACGACGGACCGCGAGTTCAGGTTCGCCAGCAGCGGCTGGAGCAGCGGCCTGCGCTCGTCCACCCGGAGCAGCGACTCCGGGTCCCGCAAGGACACCGGGTCTCCCCGCCGCATCGCCATCGCGGCCCGCTGCGCGGCGAACGTGTGGCTGCGCAGTCGCGCGAGCAACTCCGTCACCGACACGGGCACCACGCGCAGCCACTTCCCACGCTGCCCCAGCTCCTCGCGGTTGGTGGGATAACGAGGCCAGTACACCGCCACCGAGTCCGGCGCGATGGACACCGCCGCCACCCGGTTCGCAATCGCCACATACCAATCACACACCCGCGCGACTTCCTCTCTCACCGCTCTCAGCCGCCGCTCGGGGCTTGCGACCTCCATCGACTGCGCCAGGGCGAACAACACCCCGAGCAGCTGCTCGCTCAACTCCAGCAACACGAGCAGGTGCTCCCCACGCTGTGACTCGTCCGAACGCCCCACCCGGGTGGCCGCCAGCGTCTCGCGCGCCCGCTCTATCTTCAGCCGCACGGGCATGTGCCGAGTGGTCGCCTCCGCCCATACCTCCGCGGGGGCAGCTTCACGTGACAGCGCCGCCAGGTCCCGCGCCCCATCCGCGAGCGACGTGTACACATGCGCGATGGCCCTGCGCGATGGTCGATATGGATGCACCGGCCAGAGCACCAGCGACTGCACCATCGCCCACGCGCCCCCCAACAGGAGCGCGCCCCCACGCGTCAGCGCGGCATCCACTCCCACGGCGTGCGCCCCCAACGACGCCACGAAGATGACCGCGAGCTTCTCCCCGATGGAGCCCACCGTCTCGCCATAGCAGCGCACGAACGACATCGTGAGGACACCCACGAGCAGCAGCGCGGCGTCCCACCACAAGCGCCCACCCGCCAGCGCGGCGCCCGCCCCCACGACCGCTCCCAACACCGTCACCGCGCCCATCACCCGGGCCCGGCCGCGATACGCGCCCCCCGGGTTCGCCAGCGTCACGAGCAGCCCGGTGAGCCCCGTCCACCCCGCGTCCTTGAACCCCATCAGCGTGGCGAACGAGTACGGAATGGTGACGGCCAGCGCCGCGCGGACACCGAGTGCCCACGCGGGACGGCCTGGCTGGAGCTGGAAGAACCTCCGGATGTGGCGCCACAGACGGTGCATCCCGACCAGCCTCCCGTGTCAGCGTGAATGTCCTCATGTGGCCATGACGCGATGCGCCCGTAAGCTCCATGAGCCTGAACGGGCGACCGGAGGACGACACGGACAGAAGGCGCACGCCCCGCCCCCTGGCCGCCGCCTTCACCGCCATGCGCCCGAGGCCCCCATCACTCGATGGACGCCTCGGAGGACCGCGCATGGCGGGTGACAATCACCCAGGCCGCACGACGCCGTCGTAGACGCCGAACCCACCCGGGATGAAGAAGTCCTTCCCAGGCTCCAGCCCGAAGGCATTGAGCACGGTCGCCGCGATGTCCTGCGAGCGCGGCGTGCGGGTGGCGCGCTCTCCGCCCTCTTCCACCAACGTCACGGGCAGGCCCATGGGCGAGCCATCCATCCGCTCGTCGTAGCCCCCCATCATCTGGTTGCCCTGGATGCCCCCGCCCACGAGGAGGGCACACGTCGCCGGGTGGTGGTCGCTGCCCCGCTTGGGGAACGTCCGCCCGAAGTCGCTGTAGACATACACCAGCGTCTCATCCAGCAACGTGCGGGACGGGTCCGACTTGCTGGGCGTCAGGCTCATCTCCAGGCACATCCGCCCCACCGCCTCCATCGCGATGCGCATGTAGTTGGTATGCATCATCACACCCGTCGCGCTGTGGGTGTCGAAGGAGGCGTTGCTGATGCTCGTCGCGCGCATGTTGACGGACGTCACCAGGTCCGACTTCAACAACTGGAGCGCGAAGCCATACGGCCCCATGGACGCCGACGAGCCGCACGAGTCCGCCAGGCCGATGCAGGCGCTCCAGTCCACCGGATAGTCCGCGTCGTTCTTGAGGTACTCCCACTGCGGCGTGGTGCCCAGCACGCTGAGGATGTCGCGCCGGATGGTCCGGCTGGCTCCTTTGTACGTGTCGTAGAGCTGCTCCATCATCGCGTCGGAGCCCGCGCTGGAGATGCCTCGCTCCTTGCGCACCGCCTCGAGCAGCGCCGCATCCACCGCGGTGGAAGGCACCGTCCCGGACAGCGCGGAGCCGTCATAGGCCACGTCAGGGATGTCCTGGCGCGTGCGCAGCCCCTTCCACGTGCTCTCCCGCTTGTCCGACAGCGTCGGCTCCACCGACGCCGCGGAGGCCAGCGCCGTGGGGTTCGCCACCGTCGGCAACCCCAACGCGCGAGGCAGCGGGCCGCCCAGGTTGACGCTGGGGATGGGCCGGTCCGGGAAGCGCTTGTACATCGCGTTGGCGATGACGCCGTGGACCGCCGGCGCGCGGAACGTCGCTCCCGCGATTCCAGACATGCTCGCGATGATGCCGCTCTGGTGCGCGGCCGTGCCCTGGTCCGCGCCCACGAGCAGCGCCGTCTTCTCGTAGAGCTTGTACTTGGGATTCGCCCACGCGTAGCCGTAGGGGCGGTAGCGGTGCTGGCCTTGAGAGCCCGGGTGGATGCCGCTGGTGTCCTTGGGGTTGTCCCAGTTCCAAGCCACCGGCCCGCGCAGCTTGCGCACCACGCCCGGCGCGTCCAGGTCCACGGGCGAACGGTCGTAGTTCTCCACCTGCTCGGGCACGAAGCCCCAGGGCAGATAGCCGCCCGTCGGCAGGGGGATGTACTTGTTGATGCCCGCGCGGGTCATCGGCGAGAAGTAGGTCTCCCAGTGGAGGCCTCCGTCCAACCAGATGGCGAGCAGCTTCGTGGGCCTGTGGCGCCCCACCTGCGCGGACGCCGCGGGGAATCCATACCGAGCCAGGAGCCCCACCTGCGCGGCCCCCAAGGCCGCCTGAAAGAGATTGCGTCGTGAGAGCTTCATGGCGGCCTCAGTAGAAAATCCAGCGCGGGTGACGAATGAAGTAGGAGCACACGCCCACGTAGGCGGGCTCGGTATCGGTGGGCGTGGACAGCGGCACGAAGACCTTGGTGTAGAGGTCGTCCACCTGGGCGTCGGTGAAGCGCTCCCCCAGGAAGTGCAGCGACCAGCGCCGCAGCGTCGCCTTGACGTCCACGGGGTTCGCGGTGCGCGCGGTCCCCGTGGGGAACAGCGCCGTGTTGCCCACCTTCCCCAGCGCGCGGCGGCACCACCGCTGGGAGACCTGCGTGAGCGTCAGCGCGAACGTCGGGGACGCCGTGCGGTCCTCGGATATCTGCCGCACCGTGGAGCCGCCCCCCAGCCCGTGGTAGCGCTCCTCCGTGCCCTTCTGCCGGGGCATGGGCAGCGCGTCCGGGCTCAAGAGCGGCAGGTGGTCCCCGTCGCGCATCTCCGCCATGGGGATGTTGTGCTCCAGGCCCACGATGTAGAAGTCCTCGTGCACCAGGCCCAGCTGTTGGTAGAGGGCCCGCTGCATCTGGTTGGCGCTCAGGCGGGTGATGCGAGGCGCGTCCGCGTTCGGCTCCCCACCGCGCTGCTGGGTGCCGAGCGCCTGGACCCAGGCGCGGAGGTCCGCCATCGACATCCTGGCCGTGCCGTCGGTGACCATCTGCGCATAGGACTTCTGCCCAATGGGCATCTGCTTGAACGCGCCCGTGCCGCGGCCCTCCAGCAGGCGAATCAACTCGCTCTCGTCCGGCTTGCCCGCCTTGACCATTCGGGTGTCGGCGACAATCAACCCCTGGAACGCATCGAGGGACGCGAAGTACCCGCGATTGCCCTGCACATGGCAGCCCTCGCAGTGGGGCTTGAGGGCCTCATAGACGCGCTGGGTCTCCGAACCGGGCCGTGGAACACACGACGCCTGCTGCTGGGCCTCCTGGGTGGAGGGCGCGCCGTCCTGCTGACCACACGCCAGGGACACGGCCGCGAGCACGATGAATCCGAAGCGGCGCATGTCAGTGCCCCCTCTTGAACAGGTTGGACTGCGTGAGGGATTTGACGTACGGCCGGATCTTCCGGCCCCCGTCGACGAAGCGCTTCACCTGCGCCTCCAGGTAGCCCGCCTCGGCCGCGGGGTCGATGTCCCGCCCCATCACCTGCGCGTGCATGTGCCGCACGACGCAGCGGTCGAAGGAGCCCGACGCGATGATGAGCTTGGCGAAGCCGAGAGGGCCAATGGTCCCATCGCTCACCTGCCCCAGCAGCGTCTGGTCCGACGGCAGGAAGTCGATGAAGACCGCCTCGGGATTCGCCGTCGCCTGCGCCTCCGTGACGGGCGTCAGCAGCGTGTCCGGCTGGTACCACCGGTTCCAATGGCTGTACGGGTCACCGCCGTAGGGGTACTGGCCCGTTCGCCACTGCGCGGGCCAGTGCCACGCCGTGCCCACACCCGGCATGAAGTACTTCGCGCCCCAGCCCTCGGAGGCGCTCCCGTGCTTCGCGTAGCGCTTGAAGTGGATGGCCGCGGGGTCCAGCCGGCGGTGGCAGTGCTGACACGTGCCTTCGGTCCCCGGGTCCCGGCGGTACTCGTTGAACGTCTGGCCCTGCGGCGGCGAGAAGACCTCACACGCGAGAATCTCCAGGGCCCGGGCGCCTCTCAAGCGCTCGCGCGGATAGCCCGCGAGGAAGCCGATGCTCGTGAGGATTCCGGCGGCGGGAATCCCTCGGACCGCGCCCGTCTGCGTGCGCGGGTCGAAGCGGTAGTCCCGGTCCGCGATGATGAACGGATTGCGCGCGGGCACCGAGTACTCGCGCCAGGCATACGGGTCCCCCGGCGAATGCTCGGGGTCGATGGGCGCCTGCGAGTAGCGCTCCGGGCGCCACCAGGAGTCATCCTCGTGCAAGGCCGTGAGTCCACCGGCCAGCGCCTGGCTGACATAGGCGGCCTGCACCCGCGTGGGCCCCACGGAGTACGTCCCGAGGATGAGGTCCGTCACCGGCCGGTCGTACCAGGCCAGGTGCGCGAAGAGGCGCGCGGGCTCCTCGAAGAGCAGCCGGCGCTGTCCCTGCGCGTTGTGGATGACGAAGTTCTCGTGGCCCGGATAGGTGCCATGGTCGGCATGGCAGCGCACGGCGTTGGGGCCGCAGCCACACGTCCCCTCGGGGCCCACCTGCCGGCAGTTGACGGTGGTGGGCGTGCCGTTGGGCATGGTGATGCCCGTCTCCGACGTGTTGCCCGCGTAGCCCACCAACGTCACCGTCGTGCCGGGCGCCCACCAGGGCTCCAAGGTCGTCTCATCCGCCGGCGTCCCGTCGGGCTTCAGGCCATCACAGGCCTTCGTGTCACCCCGGTAGAACTTCCAGGCCCCCGCCTTCGCGGTGCCCGGCTTGCACAGCTCCACCGTCCGCTGCTGCTGCGCGCCGTACTCCGGAGCATCCGCCGTCGAGGCGATGACCGGGATGTCGAACCAGTCGCGCGCCTTCTCGAACATGGTCCGGTAGAACAAGGGCTCGCGCAGCGTCCGGTCCACGAACGTGTCCACGAAGGCCCGCTGGGCGGCGTCATCTCCCGCGGCCTCCTGGGCCGTGTACTCCTCATCCGTCGGGGGGATGCCCCGCAGCGCGAGTGACGCACGGCGCAACAACCGGCTGGGGGACAGCGTGTCCTTCTTCTCCGAGCCGGGGGGATTCTCCGTGGGCGCCGGCGTCTCACAGCCCGCATCGGACGTGCCCCCGTCGGGCTCGCCTCCCGGAGGTTGGGAAGGAGCGCTGCTGCCAGAGCAAGCCACACACGCGAGGAGAGGAAGAACCCACCAGACGGAACGCCTTCGGCGAACCATCTCGTGAGTGGGGATGGCCCCTGACGGACGAGCGTCAGGAACCCACACGAGACACGGGAGCATGCGCGGCCCCAACGCAACCCACATGCCAAGGCTTTCTGGCTATTCAGACAAGGGCCTCTCCCTCTGGAGGTACTCCGACACGAGCCGGCGATCAGAATGCACCGCCGGGGACTCTCCCCCACAACTTGAGGCCCCGTCCCCTCATGGCGCCGGCCCTCTGGCCCACGGCCGCTTCGCGAGATGAAAGGTGAATCAGGTCTCTACTTTCGACGTCGCCTTGGACTCCAAGAAGACAGCACAAGAACGCAGACGCCGCCGATGTGAGCCTTTGCCCGTGGCGGCACGCGTCAGGGTGTCTCACCGGTGCAACGCAGCACGGTGGACCAGAGCTGCCCGGCCAGCGTGTCGTCATACGCGCTGAAATACACACGCGACCCCAGCCGGAAGAAGTCGCGGGGGTAGGAGGACCCTGTCACTCCCGTGTGAGAGATATCCTTGAGCTTGCGCGTCTTCTCCGGAGTGCCGTCGCTCACCCACGGCTCGATGCCCAGCGTCTCCCCCTCGAAGGCGCTGAAGAAGACCAGGTCATCCTGCACGGCGACGACGGGGGAGCGGTACTCATCCGAGAGGCTCAGGGGTCTGCGCAGCAACAGGGTTCCCGCCGCCGAGCCATCGGTCACCCACAACTGCGTGTCCCGAGGCGCCGGTCCCTCGCTGCCAATGGACACGGAGAAGTACAGCTTCGTGCCTCCGGGCACGCTGCTGGTCTCCTCGATGGAAGGGAAGGCCTCGCCCAGGCTCGCATAGTCATTGGGGAGGCTGACGACGGGGGTGGGATTGCCGCCCGACAGAGGCACCCGGTAGAGGACCATGTACTGGGAGCTCAGCGACGTCACCGCGACGTAGACCCATGAGCCCAAGCGCCCCACCAGGCGCGCGACGCGGGTGGGGCCGAACGAGGCCAGCCGCACCGTCCCCGAGGACATCCCATCCGACTTCCACAGCTCCTGGAGCCCCGTGTGCTCCCGCATCACGAAGAGCGAGACTGAGTCCCGCGTCTGGATGTCCCAGATGAACGCATCCTCGGACGAGGTGAGCGTCTTGACCGGAATGGAGCCCGCTGGCGTGCCATCCGTCTTCCAGAGGACCGTACCGACGCCGTCAGGGCCCAGGACGAAGAAGCGCAGCGCGCCCCCCTCGGCCGCGTCCTTGACGCTCACCTCCCGGCCCCAGCCGAAGTCGCGGATGCGCGCCGTGCCCGCGGCCGTTCCATCCGACGTCCACAGCTCATAGCGGGTCTGGACCGTGGCGCTGTCGTAGATCTCCTTGAAGAACACCAGCCGGTCGCCCAAGGCCGTCAGGTGAGACAGCGTGGAACCCACCGTGCCGGGTGTCAGGTCCTTGACGAGCCGCGTGCCCGCGGTCGTCCCATCGCTCACCCATAGCTCGTTGCCGTGGGTCAGGTCCGGGACTTGGAAGAAGAGGCGCGTGGGGCCCGCGGCCAGGCTCGCCAAGGGGCGCGTGAAGCGTCCGTCGGTGGCGGGGAAGCCCTGGATGTGGGTGGTGCCCGCCTCGGTGCCGTTGCTCTTCCAGAGCGCGCGCTGGCCGTCCTCGAAGTTCACCGCGAAGTAGAGCTGCCCCTTGAACTTCACGAAGCCATTGGGGGCCTCGGCGAAGCGAGGGATGCCAATCTGCGAGGGCGGGAGGATGGTCTTCACCCGCTTCGTCGAGTCGCTCGACGGAAGCGAGCACTGCGCATCTCGCGGCGTCAGGAGGTCCTCGGAGGAAGCCGGGGGCTCATCCTCCTCCCCTGGAAGCGGCCCGCCACACCCCACGCCCATCACCAGCAACGACACCAGCCATCCCGTGCGCCACGCCATGCTACCCCTCCCTCGCGGACTGGGAGGGAGGGTGTGTCCCCGGGACGCGAGTGCAAAGTGTCCTCTGGACCTACCTTGCTCGCCTGCCTGGGGCGACGGTGGGTGTGGGTGAGGGCCCAGGGTGTCCGCCCGCGCGCCTTAGGGTTCTCTTAAGAAATGCCCCCTACCCTCCGCTGCGACTCAATCCAGTGGAGGGCGCACATGCAGAACGATGAAGCGGGCCATGACCATGACCAGGGGCTGCAACATGACCTGACCATCATGGCGAAGAGAGCGGATCGCCGGCAGCTCCTCAAGTGGATGGCGGGGGCCAGCCTGGTTCCGCTCGTCGGCTGTGGGCCTGAGTCCGCCTCGGACGGGATGCTGGCGCAGGCGGTCGAGGACGAGCTGCTCGCCTGCACGCGGATTCCCGAGGAGATGGCGGGCCCGTACCCCGGCGATGGGTCCAACGGCGCCAACGCGCTGCTCCTCTCGGGCATCGTGCGCAGCGACATCCGCACGAGCATCGCTGGAGCGACGGGCGTCGCGCGGGGCGTTCCGCTCACGCTGACGCTCACGCTGGTGAACCGCGCGGCCTGTGCGCCACTCGCGGGTTACGCCATCTACGTGTGGCAGTGTGAGCGCGCGGGCCTGTATTCGATGTATTCGCCCGGCGTCCAGTACGAGAACTTCCTGCGCGGCGTGCAGGTCACCAACGCGCAAGGCAAGGTGACGTTCACCTCCATCTTCCCGGGCTGCTATCCGGGCCGGTGGCCGCACATCCACTTCGAGGTGTACCCGACGCTCGCGTCCATCTCGTCGTTCCGGAACAAGATCGCCACCTCGCAGCTCGCGTTCGCGCGGACGCCGTGCCAGCAGGCCTACGCCACCGCGGGCTATCAGCAGAGCGCCGCGAACCTTCAGCCGTTGAGCATCGAGCGCGACCTCGTCTTCGCGGATGGCTACGCCAACCAGCTCGCGACGACGACGGGCAACGTGACGACCGGCTTCACGTCCACGCTCCAGTTCGCCATCTAGGAACCAGAGCGCTTCGCGAAATGAAGTGAGGAGCCAGGCCACGGAATGAGACCACGGCCTGGCCCCTCAAGGCCTTCCAGCTTGACCTCCTCGCGCGGGAGCGGGACACGAACATCCCCATGTTCGATGCGTACCTGACCCGCTGGAACCTGACGCCCGATGGAGCACCCATCACCACCTGGGGCTCACGGCTGCTTCCCGTTCGCTGGCGGGGCCAGGCCGCCATGTTGAAGGTCTCTGAGCACCCCGAGGAGAAGTTCGGCGGTCTGCTCATGACGTGGTGGGACGGACAAGGCGCCGCCCGCGTCCTCGAGTCGTCCGACGAGGCCATCCTCCTCGAGCGTGCGCAAGGTGGACGCTCCCTCTCCGCGCTCGCCCGGAGCGGCCATGATGACGAGGCCACCCGCATCCTCTGCGACGCCATCGCGGCGATTCACACGCCCCGGTCCAAGCCCCTCCCCGAGCTCGTCCCCTTGGACGTGTGGTTCCGGGAGCTGGAGCCCGCGGCCGCCCTCCATGGGGGCTGGCTGACCCGCTCCGCCGAAGCCGCGCGCTGGCTCCTGGCGAACCCACGGGACGTGCGGCCCCTGCACGGAGACATCCACCACGACAACGTCCTCGACTTCGGCGAGCGTGGCTGGCTCGTCATCGACCCCAAGCGCCTCTTGGGCGAGCGCGGCTTCGACTACGCGAACCTGTTCTGCAATCCAGATGTCGGCGACTCGACACCGTCGCCCCCGGTGGCCACCGTGCCCGAGCGCTTCGCACGGCGGCTGGACCTCGTCCTGGAACGCTCGGGGATGGAGCGGAGCCGGCTCCTGAAGTGGATCCTCGCGTGGGCGGGACTGTCCGCGGTCTGGTTCATCAGCGACGGAGACAGCGCCGAGGTCGACGGCCGCATCGCCGAGCTCGCGCTGGCCGAACTCCACCGGAGTGGGTGACAGATTTCACCACGGACGGTGTTCCACCGCCCATGAGCGCGGGAGGCTGGAACATGTGGAAGCGTGCGACCTTTGGACTGCTGGCGACGTGGCTGGCCACGGGCTGTGGCGCCGTCGAGTTCGGCAACGGAAACACCGTCACGGAGGACCGCCCATTGGACGGCTTCCAGTCCGTCACGCACGAGGGCTCCCTGGATATCTTCGTCCGTGAGGGCGAGGTGATGTCCGTGAAGGTGACGGTGGACTCGAACCTCCAGGACAACGTCCGCACGTTCATGGGTCCGGACTCGCAGCTCGTCATCGTGACGGACGGGAACATCCACCCGGATGGCCCCGCACGGGTCGAGGTCACCATGCCCCGCATCGTGGGAGCAGCGCTGGAGGGCTCCGGCGCGCTGACCGCGGAGGGCTTCGGGGGACAGGCCGCGGAGCACGTCCGGCTGCGCATGGAGGGCTCGGGCACGGTGCGCTTCTGCGGCGCGGCCCACCGGCTGGAGGCGCGGCTGGAGGGCTCCGGCCGGATGACCTTGTGCACGCCCACGTCGGTGATGGCGGAGGCGGTGGAGCTGTCCCTGTCCGGCTCGGGAGAGCTGAACTGGAAGGGCAGCGCGAACAACGTGCAGGCCACCAGCCGGGGCTCTGGTGACATGACGCTGGAAGGGACGGCGCGCAGGCTGGGCGCGCGCGTCGAGGGCAGCGGCGACCTGGATGCCCGCGCGCTGCGGACGGTGGACCTGGACCTGGTGGCCGAGGGCTCCGGGGATGTCCAGGCGACGGTGGAGGGCGGCGTCGTCACCGTGTCCCATGACTCGTCGGGCGACGTGGAGCTGTGGGGACGCGCGTCCCGGGACGAGATTCGCCAGCGGGGCAGCGGCCGGGTCATCTGGCGCTGATCTCCCCACCCTGGAGGGAGGGGGCCCCCAGGCGGCCGGCCATGCCTCCCCTCCCTTCGCGCCTGTCCCCCACGGTGGACCTTTCTTCGCGCCCCCCTCCGGGATATTCACCGGCGGAATGAAGGACGCTGAGACCTCGTCGCCCGCACTCCCCTCGAACGCCGCATCGTCGTCCCCTCTTTCGCTGGACGAGGTGCGTCAGTGCACCCGTGTCCTGGAGGCCATCGCGGACAACCGCGTGCTGCTGGCCAAGCTCCCTGAAGAGGAGAAGCTGGCCCTGCTGATGGCCGCCGGCCGCGTCGTGTACCCGGACCGGGTGTCCAAGAAGCGCATGGACAAGGCCCTGCGCCGCGAGCGCCGGGAGGAGAAGCAGGCGAAGGACCGGGTCGTCATCGCGTCGACCCGGATTCGCACGATGCGCCAGGCCCCGGTCTTCACCGTGCCCCTGCTCCCGGCCCCGCCGCCGGTGGAGGCCCCCGAGCAGGAGCTCGAGAAGCCGCGCAAGTGCTACGTGTGCAAGGTCGAGTACAAGCGGCTGCACTTCTTCTACGACTCGATGTGCATCGAGTGCGCGGACTTCAACTACGCGAAGCGCATCCAGCGCGCGCCCCTGGAGGGCAAGGTCGCGCTCATCACCGGCGCACGCGTGAAGATTGGCTTCCAGGCGTCGCTGATGCTGCTGCGCTCGGGCGCCACCGTCATCGCGACCACCCGCTTCCCCCAGGACTCGGCCCGGCGCTACCTGCAGGAGCCCGACTTCGCCGACTGGTCCCACCGGCTGCACATCCACGGGTTGGACCTGCGGCACGCGCCCAGCGTCGAAATCTTCGCGAAGTACGTGGAGCAGACGCACTCGCGGCTGGACATCCTCATCAACAACGCGGCGCAGACGGTGCGCCGGCCTCCGGGCTTCTACGCGCACCTGCTCGACGGAGAGCTTCGCCAGTTCCACGAACTGCCCGAGGCGGCGCGTCCGCTGCTCGCCGGGCACCGGGCCTGTATCGCCGCGGTGAACCCCCTGCTCGGCACGGGCGAGGTGGAGACCTCGTCGCTCACCACCACGTGGCGCAGCAGTGACCCGGCGCTGGGCATCCACTCCTCCGCCGCGCTGTCGCTGTTGCCCTACGCGCTGGAGTCGGAAGGCGACACGAGCAAGCTCTTCCCCGTGGGCCGGCTGGACGCGGACGAGCAGCAGGTGGACCTGCGCGACATGAACTCGTGGCGGATGAAGCTGGCGGACGTGTCCACGGCGGAGATGCTGGAGGTCCACCTGGTGAACGCGGTGGCGCCCTTCATCCTCTGCGGCAAGCTCAAGCCGCTGATGATGAAGGACCGCACCACGCCCGGGCACATCGTCAACGTGTCGGCGATGGAGGGCAGCTTCTCGCGCGGGACGAAGACGGACCGGCATCCGCACACCAACATGGCGAAGGCCGCGCTCAACATGATGACGCTGACGTCCGCCGCGGACTACGCGAAGGACCGCATCTACATGAACGCGGTGGACACCGGCTGGGTCACCGACGAGGACCCGGCGCTGTTCTCCGAGCGCAAGGTGAAGGACCTCGACTTCCAGCCGCCGCTGGACATCGTCGATGGCGCCGCGCGCGTGGTGGACCCGGTCATGACCTCGGAGAACTCCGGCCACTTCTCGTGGGGCAACTTCTTCAAGGACTACCGCCACACGTCTTGGTGAACTCTCGCGAGGTGGGATTGACACGCGGGGCTGCTCCAGGCGCCAATCCGGAGATGACCTCTCCGACTGGCAAGGACCTCTCCGCGAAGCTCAAGTCCCCTCCCGCGGCGCTGACGAAGAACCGCCTGCTCAAGAAGTTGGACGGGGAGGAGTTGCTGTCCTCCCTGGCCAAGGACCTGAAGAAGGCGGCGGGCACGTCGGCGCCGGAGCTTGTCGGGGAGCTGACACATCCCGTCTCGGCCTATCCCCTGGCGCTGCTCCTGCGCGACGCGGCCATCGAGGCCCCCGTCTCCAAGCGCATCAAGAAGCTCGACGTGACGGAGGCCCGGCTCATCACGGGCGACCTGCACGTCGCGGGCAGGCTCACCGTCGAGTCCACGCTGGTCGTCCTGGGCAACGTGGAAGCGCAGACCGTCCTGGTGGGCGAGGGCGGGACGCTGGTGGTGGGGGGCAACCTCAAGGCCTGTGTCGCGGGCGGTGATGGCTGGCTCCTCGTCAACGGGGACCTCGACGCGGACCTGGTGTGCTGTGCCTACGAGGCCGGCGAGCTCGGGGTGAATGGCACGCTGCGCGCGCTGCTCGCGGTGTCCTCCAACCACGGGGTCCGCATCGTCAAGAACGAGGCGTCGAACTTCTTCGACCTCTGGGACCCCAGCCCCAAGAGCAAGAAGTACCAGGAGCTCCTCTCCCGCATCTCGCCGAAGGCCGTCCTCCCGGAGGACGAGGACGCGGACTTCGGCGTGCTCCAGGTGGACTTCCAGCGGCTCATGAAGCTGGCCCAGAGCGGCAAGCCCTTCCTGCGGGGCTGAGACAACCGCTCGAGGAGGAGGCACCGACCCCCGCCAGTGCCTCCTCCACGAGCACCTCCGCTACATCCCCAAGGTGCTGTAGCTGGAGGGCGCATCCACGTGGAAAGCCAACTCCACGGTGCGCTTCTCACCTGGCGCGAGCGCCAGCTTCCAGACGGCGATGCCGTCGTCCTTTCCCACCGTGAAGCCCGCCGTGGACTCCGGCTCCACCGCCACCTTCACGTCGTCCAACTCGGAGACGGGGATGTGCTCGGACAGCACCACCGTCTCGGACGTCGCCCGCAGGTTGGTGAGCTCGAAGCGGTACGCATAGCGGAAGCGCTGCTTGCCACCGAAGAGCCCCTTGGACTGGACCTCCGCCCCCACCGTGGTCCGCTTCACGCGCAGCCCTTCTTCCAGGCCGAACGTGAGCTCGAACGGCATGCCCTGCTCCACGCGCTCCAGCTTGTGCTTTCCCAGGAAGGCCTTGTCGCTGAAGACGCTGACCTGCCCTGGCAACAAGGGGAACGGCGTGGTGTTGGCCAGCCTCGCCACCCGGAAGACCACCGGGTTCATCTTGGGCACCGTGCGCCAGGAGAACTCCGCCGGAAGCGGGTGGCGCCCCAGGAGTACGCGCACCTCGGTGCCATCCCCCAGGATACGGGTGGCCTCCTTCACCTCCCATTGCACGGACACGCCTTGGGACGAGACCTCCAACCCCTCGCCCCGGGAGCGCTCCGAGGAAGCACTCGTCAAGACATCCTGCGGCACCTCCTCCGTGGGGGTCAGGACCCTCTGCTCCCGTGGCCGCTTCGTGGCCGCGACAAGCAACGGGGTCAATTCCGGCGGCGTGGCGTCCTGGATTGGCCGGGCCGTGGAGACAAACACCTTCGCACCCGTCCAGTCCTCCCCCGTCACCTGGCGAACCGTGGCCAGCGACGACAGCTGCACCATGCCTCGAGCCTCGTCCGCACGGGCCTCATGGACAGGCGTCCACGATGCTCCCGCCACGAGATAGGACAGCTCCACCCGGGACTGCGTTCCCTCGGAGCAGGCCAGGCGGACCTCCACACGGTGCTCTCCTCGGTCCGCGCGGTTCCGCAGCCGCGCCAACTCCATCTCGATTTCATCTCGCCGGCGTTGCAGGTCGCGCTGTTTCGCCGCGAGCGCGGACACTTCATTCACCCCACGAAGCCGCACCGCCATCGCCGCGTCGAAGGCCGAGCCCCATGTGCGAACGTCGGGTTTGGGCCCGGTCATCTCCCGGGTGACCTGGGCCACGGCGACGTCCGTGAAGCCTTGAGCCAGCCGCCCCAACTCCTGCGCCTGGGCAGCGGACGCCTCCAGGGCGGCCTCCTCCTGGCGCAGCGAGAGCTCGCGCGCTTCCCATTTCTCGCGCTCGGGGGCCATCTCCTGGTCGAGGGGCTGGAAGTCCGCGGTGAGCCCCTCCAGGGTGGCTCCCGAGGCACGGGCCTGAAAGCTCGCCCGGGAGACACCTTGGGGGAGGTGCTCGAAAACAGCGGTGGTGGCCCCTCGGCACGCCACGACTCGCGTACGTGTCACCTGGGCATGGTCGGGATAGACGACGACGGAGGAGATCTCTGGCGCCGTGGCGAGCACCAGGAGCGACAAGGGAAGCAAGGTCATGGAGGATGCCTCACTGCGACTGGGACAGACGCCAGTCCCGAGGCCGGCGCAGGGTGTACTCGAACGTCACGGTCTTCTTGCTCGCTGGAGGGATGACGAGGTCCCACCGGAGTTGGCCCGTGGGCTCATCCCGATGCGCACCTGGAGAGGTGCGCACCAACGTCACCTCCAGCTTGCGCTGCTTGCTCACGGGCCACTGGTCCACCACGCGCGTCCGCAACGGGAAGCCGTAGGGATTGGAGACCTCCAGCGTGACCTCGTAGGTGTTCACGTCATCCTTGGAGATGAGGCCCTCTTGAGACTGAACCAGGCGAACGTTCCGGGCAGTGCGAACCGCGGGGTCTACTCCCAATGGCAAGATGAAGGATTCTCCTGGGACGATGAGCTTCAACGCCGCGATGCCCACACGGTCAGCGCCCACGGAGAGCGTGGCTTCGCCCCCCGGCAGTGCCCCTCGTGACGGCCCCATGAGATGAGCCACCAGGTACGCTTCGCGGCCCAACGCGGGAAAGACTTGCCGCTCGAGCTCGACAGGCCACGACTCGATGAACAGCGGGATGCTCCGCTCCCCCTGACTGCTAAAGACAGACTCCGGACGCGGCGCGGAGAAGGCCAGATCATAGCCACCCGCGAGTGAGGCCGGGAGGTCCTCGGCCAGCGACGGCCGGACCCAACCCTGGGGTGGAGCAATCCCCACGTAACGATTGACGACAGGCTCGGGAGTAGAAGCCGACTGCGAACTCGCAATCGATACTCCGAAGGTATCGACACGACTCGGACCTGAGGGAGCGGATTCCGCGAGGCTCTCGAACTGACGGGAGGCACCATTGGCACCCCTCCCCACCCGGACGCGCTTGATGAACTCCTCATCGACCTCTGGAAACTCCGCGGCGATTTCGACGACTTCTCCCAGGGATTCGGGCAGCAGTTCCACATTGGCCATGACGGTTCGCCCCGCCCGGAGCCGCAGTTGCGAACGTGCGTAGGTTTTGTATTGCGCCTTCTCGAACCGCAGCGCGTACTCGCCCGCTGGCAGCCCCGGAATGCGGAACTCACCGCGGGCATCCGTCACGACCATCTGCTCCCCTTTGAGACTGGGGGAGGTCGCCGTGACCACGACATCAGCGACGGGCACCCTGGCCTGGGAATCAATGACGGTGCCGATGAAGGCACTGCTCGTCCGGGATGACATCCCCTCGGGCGATGCCGTTTGCATGGAAGACGCCCCGGAAGGGGTGCCGCTGGCACGAGCCTTGAGCCATCGGCGCAAGACCTGTTCGAGGTCCGGCTCGGCGACTCGCTCAATCATGGGCAGCAGGGGTGTGCCCTGCCGGGCCTTTCGCACGGGTGTTGGAATGAAACGCTCGGCAGTCCCCAACTTCCAGGTGGGCAACTTCGGAAGGGACGTGAGCGTGGAGGGCAGCGCCGTGCTGAGCGTGAGTCGAGCCCGCGTCCAGTCCTCCCCGGTCTCCTGGCTGACGAGCCCCGAGACGGCCACCTGCACCTGCTGCTTCTCCGGAAGTAATTGCAACTCGTAGCGCGGATACCAACGGGCATTCCGTGTCACGAGATAGGACAGCCGAACCGTGGCCCGACCTGTTCCCGTGAGCGAGGCCACCACCTCGAGGCCCGCCTCTTGAGGCTTGGAGTCAAGACGCTCCGCGTCCGCCACCTTCCGCGCCCGCTCCGCCTTCAACGTGGTCCCCCGCCCCTCCAGCTCGCGCATCCGAGCCTCCAGCTTCGCCGCCGTGTCGATGAGGAACGCGGTGGAGGTGCCCCAACTCCCAGGCGAAACAGCCCCGGAAGCCTGCGCCCCCTTCTCCTCCTGCGCCGAAGCCGCCAGCTCCGCCGGCCGGATGCGGCGAAGCGCCGCCACCTGGAGACCCAAGGCCGCCCGCTCGGCGTCCGCCAGCGAAATCTCCCCATCCAACCGGTCCAGGGCCTCCACCAGCGCCCGCGCCTCCTTCTCGGGGAAAGGCGGCGCGCTCGCCCGGCGAACCTCGACGGCGGAGACCTGGGCCCCCTCCGCCTCGACCCGGATGGACTCAGGGTCCACCAGGTCCGGAAGCCGGGGCAACTCCACTCGCCGCGCTCCGGAGACATCGAGCGTGGCGGTCCGCACCACCCGGGCCCTGTCGCTGTACACAGTCACATCCGTCACGGGCGCATCGATGGCGGCATGCAGCAGCCCCGCCACGGCCCAGCCAGGAAGAAGCATGGCGTCAAGCTATCCAGCCACCCGGGCCCACATCTTCACGGAGTCATCATGGCCCCGGCATGAATGGTTCAGCGCCGAGCCGTTTCCCACGCCCCCAGGACATGCCCGAGCCCCGAGGCACTAACCTCCCCCCAGAACGACGGAAAGGACGCCATGCAACTCATCACCAACGCAAGACAAGGTGCCAGCGTGCGGCTGGACCGCATCCTCACCACGCCCCCCACGAAAGAGCTCAAGTCAGACGCCAAGGAGGAGTTCGATACACTCAGCAACGAATTGTTCGACCTCCAGGACCTGCTCTGGGGCGCCCGCATGAACTCCGTGCTCATCGTCCTCCAGGGCCGGGACACCGCGGGCAAGGACGGCACCATCAAACATGTCGTGGGCAGCCTCAACCCCCGAGGCGTCAGCGTCACGTCCTTCGCCGTCCCCACCGCAGAGGAAGCCGAGCATGACTTCCTCTGGCGCATCCACCGGCACACCCCCCGCCTGGGCGAATTCGCCATCTTCAACCGCTCCCACTACGAAGACGTGCTCGCCGTGCGGGTCCACAAACTCGCCCCCAAGTCCCTCTGGCAGAAGCGTTTCGAGCACATCCAGGACTTCGAGGACATGCTCTTCGAGCACGGAACCATCGTCCTGAAGTTCTTCCTCCACATCAGCCAGGACGAGCAGGAACAACGGCTGATGGACCGGGAGAAGGAGCCGCGCAAGGCCTGGAAGATCAGCGCCGGGGATTGGGAGGACCGCAAACACTGGGCGGACTACACCCAGGCCTACCAGGACGTCTTCGCGCGCACGTCCACCCCGCAGGCGCCGTGGAGGCTCGTGCCCTCGGATTCCAAGTGGTATCGGAATCTGGTCGTTGCACGCGCGGTGGCGACGGCGCTGCGTCCCTACCGCAAAAGCTGGCAGGACCAGCTGGATGAAGTCGGCGCGAAAAAGAAGGCGGAACTCAAAGCGTGGCGGAAACACCGCTGAGAACACTTCACCCGCTTCGCGGACGCTGCCTTGGGGTTTGGGTTCGCTGTTACATGGAACGCGCCATGATGACACTCAACGTGGCGCGTGTCGGGTGGCGAACGTGTTCTCACGTATCAACGCAGGCACACCCAGCGGAAAAATGTATTCGTGCACTCCATCGCATCCAGCGGCCTCTCTCGAACGGTGTCTCAAGCATTTCTTCGGTGCCGCAGGAGCGACGAGCGGAATGGAGCGAAACATGGTGTGCAGTCGACGGACGTCGTTTTGGCGAACGATGGGCGTGGTACTGGGATTGACCGGGTTGGTCGCATGCGGTGTCGAACAAGAGGGGAAGACTCCCACTGAAGAGCAACCCATGGAGGAAAGCGCGGAGA
This sequence comes from Myxococcus stipitatus, assembly GCF_037414475.1. Next base: position 1,241,663 of record NZ_CP147913.1, read on the forward strand.
AGACCTCCGAACTCGCGATAGACCGGTACGCGGACGCGGTCGCGGCCGGAGGTGCCGTTGCCGTCCTCAACCCAAACAATGCCATCGGTGCACCAGACGGCAACGCCGCAAGCTTCCTCGCCGCGCTGGACGGCTCACTGACGCTGGACATGGGCGCCGGGGAGGAAGGCAACGGCCCCCTGCGCATCTACTACCTGGGCCTCACCGCGGCCGCCCTCGCGCGGGTGGAGTTCCTGCGGGCCGACATGACCGTCATCACCACCGGCCAGGTCAACCTCATCGACCTGGGCGTGGGAACCCACACGGCCCTCGTCCCGAACAGCAACCCCACGCCCTACCGCTACGTGAGGCTGAGGGGCGGCCTGCTGTCGCTCTACTTCGTGGACGCCGTGGAGTTCACCGGCCCCGTCTGTGGTGATGGCGTCGTGCAGACCGGCGAAGGCTGTGACGACGGCGGCACCACGTCCGGCAACGGCTGTAGCGCCACCTGCCAGGTGGAGCCCGGCTACACCTGTTCGGGCGCCCCCAGCGTCTGCACGGACATCAACGAGTGCACCAACGGCACCGCCACCTGCTCCGTGAACGCCACCTGCTCCAACACCCAGGGCAGCTACACCTGCGCCTGCAAGCCGGGCTACACCGGCAACGGCCGCACCTGCAATGACATCAACGAGTGCACCAACGGCACCGCCACGTGCTCCGTGAACGCCACCTGCTCCAACACCCAGGGCAGCTACACGTGCGCGTGCAAGCCGGGCTACTCCGGCAACGGCCGCACCTGCAATGACATCAACGAGTGCACCAACGGCACCAACCAGTGCTCCGTCAACGCCACGTGCTCCAACACCCAGGGCAGCTACACCTGCGCGTGCAAGCCGGGCTACTCCGGCGACGGCCGGACGTGCAATGACATCAACGAGTGCACCAACGGCACCGCCACCTGCTCCGCGAACGCCACGTGCTCCAACACCCAGGGCAGCTACCGCTGCACCTGCAAGCCGGGCTACTCCGGTGACGGGCGGACGTGCACGGACATCAACGAGTGCACCAATGGCACCGCCACCTGCACCCCGGGGCAGCGCTGCGTGAACCGTCCGGGTGGCTTTGATTGCGTGCCGGGCAGCTGCCCCGCGCCGCAGGTGCTGTGCGGCTCGAAGTGCGTGGATGCGAACACGGATGGGACCAACTGCGGCTGCTGCGGCAACATCTGCAGCGGTGGCAAGGTCTGCAACGGAGGCATCTGCCGCACCCTCGTGCCGCTGACCCTCGACGCCACCTGGGAGGAGGCGCAGGACGCCGACCTCGTCCTGCGCGCCCCCACGGGCGAGGTGTTCACCTACGAGCGCGCCGCCTCCAGCGAGGAGTCGCTCATCTCCGACGACTCCGGCGAGACGCCCCCGAGCGGGACGTATGACATCTGCCTGAGGTCCACGAGCCTGGAGCTGCCCGCCGAGGAGGGCGCCCGCGCCCCCTTCCACGTCACGCTGACCCGGTCGGGCTCCAAGGACCGCGTCCTGCGCGGCATCTCCCTCGACGGCGACGCAGCCGACGTGTGCACGCCGGAGCACCCGGACTACATCAGGTCCATCTCCTATCCCTGACGTAGAGGGAAGGTGAAGACCGGGCGCGCGGAGCCGCTCGTGGCTCCGCGCGCCCCATCCATTCTCCCCGAGGAAGTCGTGCCAGAACGCCGGGCATTCGTTAAGAACGGGCCCCATGACGGCACTCGCGGACCTCTTCCCGGCGGATTCACAGATTCCCCCCAGCGTTCGGCTCCCGGCCTATCTCGAGCAGCGCGAATACCTGGTCGGCGGTGAGCTGCGCACCTGGACCGGGGACCTCAGCCCCGTCCGCAGTCCGGTCTTCGTCCAGACACCCGAGGGGCTCCAACAGAAGGTCATCGGGGCCACGCCGCTGCTCACATCGCGCGAGTCGCTCGACGCACTCGCCGCCGCGGTGAAGGCGTATGACCAGGGCCGGGGCGTCTGGCCTTCCATGCGTGTCGCCGAGCGAATTGAAGCCGTGGAGCGCTTCGTCACGGCCATGCGCACCCAGCGCACCGCCGTCGTCAATCTGTTGATGTGGGAGATTGGCAAGACGCAGCCGGACTCCGAGAAGGAATTCGACCGCACCATCGACCTCATCGTGGAGACCATCCGCGCGCTGAAGGAGCTGGACCGAACCTCGTCCCGCTTCGTGCAGGAGCAGGGCATCATGGCGCAGATTCGCCGCGCGCCCATGGGCGTGGCGCTGTGCATGGGTCCCTACAACTACCCGCTCAACGAGACCTTCAGCACGCTCTTCCCCGCCCTGCTCATGGGCAACACGGTGGTCTTCAAGCCCGCGAAGTTCGGCGTGCTGCTCATCCGGCCCCTGCTGGAGTCCTTCCGCGACTGCTTCCCGCCCGGCGTCATCAACATCATCTACGGCAAGGGCCGCGAGACGGTGGGCGCGCTGATGGAGAGCGGCCAGGTGGACCTCTTCGCCTTCATCGGCACCAACCGGGGCGCCAGCGAGCTCAAGCGCATGCACCCGCGCCCGCACCGCTTGAAGTCCGTGCTGGGCCTCGACGCGAAGAACCCGGCCATCATCCTGGAGGACGCGGACCTGGATAACGCCGTGAAGGAGTGCATCACGGGGACGCTGTCCTTCAACGGCCAGCGCTGCACGGCGCTCAAGCTGCTGGTGGTGCACCGGAGCATCGCGGAGAGCTTCCTCAAGAAGTTCACCGCCGCGGTGGACCAGCTCAAGCCCGGCATGCCGTGGGAGCCCGGCGTCTCCATCACCCCGCTGCCGGAGCCGGGCAAGACGGACTACCTCCAGGGCCTGGTGGATGACGCCGTCTCCAAGGGCGCGCGCATCGTGAACGCGACGGGCGGCCAGTCAGCCCACTCGTTCTACTCACCCACCGTCGTCTATCCCGTCACCCCCGGCATGCGGCTGGCCACGGAGGAGCAGTTCGGCCCCGTGATTCCCGTCATGGTGTTCGACCACGACGACGAGGTCATCCAGCTGGTGGTGAACTCGCAGTTCGGCCAGCAGCTGAGCCTCTTCGGAAAGGACTCCACGCGCATCGGCCGGTTCATTGACGCGTTCTCCAACCAGGTGGGCCGCATCAACCTCAACTGCCAATGCCAGCGCGGCCCGGACACCTTCCCCTTCAACGGCCGCAAGGACTCCGCCGAAGGCACGCTGTCCGTCGCGGATGCCCTGCGCGTGTTCTCCATCCGCACGCTCGTCGCCACCAAGACGACCCGCGACAACACCGCGCTGGTCCAGTCCATCCTGACGCGGCGTGAGTCGGACTTCCTCACCACGGACTTCTTGTTCTGAGACAAGGGGGCACGCCTCCACGCGTGCCCCCTTCCCTCGCGCCCCGCTACCAGCGATGGCGCCAGCCCAGCCCCAAGGTGATGTACATCGGCTTCTCGTAGCGGTCCTTGTCGTCGGCGACGGCGATGTGGGCTCGCACGTCGAAGCACAACGGCAGCCACTCCACGGGCCGCCCCTCCAACTCCATTCCCATGGAGAAGCCCAGGGACGTGGAGTCACGCGCGGCGTTCAAGCCCACTCCCGCGACGAGAGCGGGCCTGACGCCGCGTATGTTCCCGCCCAGGCGAGCCACCGCCCCGAACTGGGCAAGCGTCCCTCCCATCGAGGAATTGAGATGGGAGCTGTTGTCCGTCGTGCTCGAGCCCGCGTTCGCGTACAAGGCCCCCTCCGCTCCCAGGGAGAAATACGGCCCCATGAGCTTGAGCAGATGCACCCTCACCCCGGGCCCGACATGTGACTCCCCCATGGAGTCCCTCAATGCCAATGCAATGCCCGGATGGATGCCCAACTCCACTGACTCAGGTGTTGGCGCCGGCTCCTGCGCCCCTGCGTTTGCCGCCCACAACAACACGCCTGCGAACAACGTCCTCATGTCCAATCCCTCCACAATCACCGCCCGGCCGCATGGTGCGAAAATTCGAGCGTCCATCCGAGACGCCCTGACAAGGATGCCCTACCAGGCCAGACGCCACCCGAGCCCCAGGGCGAGGAATTCAATCTTCTCGTCCGCCGGGTCGCCGTAGCTGTTCAGGCTCTCGTGGAGCCGCATGTCCACGGACAATGGCAACCACTTCACGGGCGTCATCTGGAGCTCGAAGCCCATGGAATAGCCAGACCCTCCGTACACCTCTCCTTCGCCATCCGCTGACGCACGCGCGCACCCCAGATGGATGCCCGATTCCATCGACTCAGGTGTTGGGGGTGCCGGCTCCTGAGCCATGGCACTTCCCGCCCATGACAAGGCACCTGCGAACAACGCGCTCATGTCCTGCTCCTCCACGGCCCCGGCCCGGCGGTGTGAGGCGGACATTCAAGTTTCAGGCCGGGTCTCGCCCCTGCCGTGGCGCAGTGCCCGGCGCATCAGGGGACATCGCTGGGGATTTGCCGCGGCGCCGTCGTCGTCGCCGCTTCACCGCGGAACCTCCGGAACCATTGCCCAGCTCTCGCAGCACCCGCGCCCGGGTGGGGCCATCCAGGCGGAGCTCCTGCATGAGCGGCTGGGCCCGCTGGACACCGTGTGGATGGCGCAGGGCGTCGGCGAGCCGCTCGACGACATCCATTCGTATCGCCACGCGGCCCAACGCCTCATAACCAAACGCTCGCGCATCCCGGCCCTCGAGCGCGGAGACCTCGAGCACCGGCTCGCGCGGAATCCCCTGCGGCACGGGGCGCTGCTGGAACAGCGCGGTCAACATGCAGCGCCGCTCCAGCGCATGGGGGCGCAGGGCCTCGGCCACGTAGAGGAAACGCCGGCCCTCGCGCACCCCCACCGCGCGCAGACGCTCGCGCGACTCCTCATCCAAGAGGCCCCACTGCTCCCGCGCGTCGGCCTGGGTGATGACACCCAATCCCTCCGCCAGCCGATACGCCAGACCTCTTGCCACCGGAGAGCGGCCCGCCCCCGTGAGGGACTCGGCGGGAAAACCGCCCATCGCCTCCGTCATCAAGTCCCGCGCCAGGGCCACCAGCCGGCGCTCCAGCCGTCGCCGGGCGCCGCCGGTCCACACCTCGGGCTCCGCCAACGCCAGCTGCGGCGAGCGCCGGTCCGAGCCTTTCACCAGACGCGCCAGCGGCTGCGCCTCGAACGAGATGTTGCCCGAGGCATCCACCTCGAAGGCCTCATGCGTCGCGTCGACGACACGCTGGACGAACTGCTCCTCGGTGATGGCCGCGCCCTCGGCCCCGGGGAGCTCGCCCAACAAGAGCCCCAGCTTCGCGAAGGGGCTGTCGGAGGATGCGCCGGGCGCCGATGACGGCGAGGCCCTCACGAAGCGCCGCGCGCTCCTTCGCGCCGCCCGCTGGACGAAGCGCTCCACCAGCCGCTCATGGAGCGCATCCCCCAGCGAGTCCTCGATGAGGCGGGTTCGCTCCTGCCAGTCCTCGGCGTCGCGCAGCCAGCTCGAGCGATGGCTGATGTACGTCCAGATGCGGATGGCCGCGAGCCGGTCCATCAGCGTGTGGATGTCCCCGGAGACATCATCCAGGGGAGAGACCTGCCGGGCCAGCCACGTCGGCTCGAGCGTCCCGTCTCCCGCCGTGAGCTGGAGGAAGGTCTCCCGCAGCAACGCGACATGCTGGCCGAACAAGCCCTTGCGGAAGTCGGGAATCTGGCAGACCTGCCACAGCAGCTCCACGCGGGAGCGGTCCGTCAGCACGTCCCGAATCGCGGGGACCTGCGACAAGTCCTTGAGCGCGTCGAAGTCATCCGCACGCTCCACGCGGACGAACGCGCCATGGCGCGGCGCTCGTGCCAGCGAATCCAGCAGGGCCTCGGGGCTCGCGAAGTCCAGCTCGACGTTGCGCCAGATGAGGCTGCGCACGGCCGGGAAGCGGTGCGTCTCGATGGAGGAGACCACTCGTGGGTGCAGCTCCGGCAACGTGTTGAGCATGCCGAAGCTGCCGTCATTCAAGTGACGGCCCGCGCGCCCGGCGATCTGCGCCAGCTCGTCGGAGAAGAGGTCCCGCTGCTCGGCGCCGTCGTACTTGGACAGCGCCGCGAAGGCCACGTGGTTCAAGTCCAGGTTGAGCCCCATGCCGATGGCGTCGGTGGCCACCAGGTATTGGACTTCTCCGGCTTGATACATCGCCACCTGGGCATTTCGCGTCCGGGGCGACAGCGCGCCCAGCACCACGGCCACACCTCCGCGCAGACGGCGCAGGGACTCGGCCAGCTCGTAGACGCGGTCCGCGGAGAACGCGACCACGGCCGAGCGCGGGGGCAGGCTCTTCAGCGACTTGCGTCCGGTGTAGCGCAGCTGGGACAGGCGGTGGGCGCGCTTGAGCGACGCATGCGGGATGAGCGACTGCACCATGGGCCTCATGGTGTCCGCGCCCAGGAACCAGGTCTCCTTGCGCCCGCGGGCATGCAGCAGCCGGTCCGTGAAGACATGGCCGCGCTCGCGGTGGGCGGCGAGCTGGATTTCATCCACCGCGAGGAAGTCCACCGCGCGGTCCAGCGGCATCGCCTCCACGGTGCAGATCCAGTAGTCGGGCCGGGGCGGCAGGCGCTTCTCCTCGCCTGTCATCAGGGCCACTCGCCCCTCGCCCACCCGGGCCGTCACCCGGTCGTAGACTTCACGGGCGAGCAGCCGCAGCGGCAGGCCCATCATCCCCGTGTCATGCTCGAGCATCCGCTCGATGGCTCGGTGGGTCTTTCCAGTGTTCGTGGGCCCCAGCTCCGCCACGACGACGGATGACCGGCCAGCTGCGCTGGAGTTCATTGCGAGGAGTCTAACCGCAAGGCCCCTTCCGAGCTTCCAATAGACGCAGCCAGGCAAGCCCTCTAGCTTCCGGCCCATGCCAGATCCCGTCAGAGACACGCTCCTGGGGCAACTCGACATCGCCTGGGCGCTCACGCGCTACCACCTGGACGGCTTGAGCACGGAGGACTGCCTGCGGCGTCCGGCCCGGGTCGGCTTGCACGTGGAGCAAGGTGCCGACGGCCGCTGGCGCGCGCAGTGGCCGGAGCACGAGGGCTACGACCTGGGCCCCGCGAGCATCGCCTGGCTGACGTGGCACATGGGGTTCTGGTGGTCCATGGTGGAGAACCATTCGTTCGGCGACGCCTCCTTGCAGCGAGAGGACGTGACGTGGCCCGGCACCGCCGACGAGGTGCGCGCCTGGGTCACCCGGCTGCACGACACCTGGCGCGCCTCCGTCGAGAAGCTCACCGACGAGGACCTGCGCGCAAGCGAGCGCACCCGCTGGCCCCTCCAGGGCAAGCCCTTTGGCGACATCGTCGCCTGGGTCAACGTGGAGCTGATGAAGAACGCGGCCGAGCTGGGCTATGCGCGCTTCGTCCTAGCGGTTTCCCCTGCGCCATAGACAACCCAATACAATCGCAACTCGGATTACCCACCCGAGTTCAATTCTGACTCACTTGAAGGGCTCCTCGGCGCGCCTCTATAGCCTGACTCGCGGGACGTCTCTTCCGCGAAACCAGTTACTTGAGGGGCGCGCATGAAAGACCATTCCAGACCGACGTGGGCAAGGCAATGCAGACAGGGGGCCCGGCTGTCCGCCGTGGGATGGCTGGCGCTGGCCGCCGGGGGTGAGACGGCGCTCGCCTCGACTCCCGAAAGCGCGGCCCCGCTGGAATCCCTGGCGTCGCTCGCGCAG